>JBGAOO010000421.1:0-2225 GCA_044221765.1 Usitatibacteraceae bacterium
CCCAGGTGCTCGAGCGTTCCGTCCTCGCGCCAGCGGCCGCGGTCGCCGGTCCGGTACAGGCGCGCGCCGGGTGCCGTCGCGAAGGGGTCGGCGACGAACCGCTCCGCGGTCAGTTCCGGGCGGCCGAGGTAGCCGGCGGTCACGCCTTCGCCGCCGATCCAGATCTCCCCGGGCACGCCGATGGGGCAGGCCTCGCGGCTTTCGTCGAGGACCCACACCGTGGTGTTCGCGATGGGTCGCCCGATGCCGATCGGGGCGCCGGCATCGAGGATGCGCGCGCACGTCGACCAGACCGTGGTCTCCGTGGGCCCGTAGAGGTTCCAGAGCTCTCGGCAGCGCGGCAGCAACTCGCGCGCGAGGTCGGCACCGAGCGCCTCGCCGCCGCAGAACGCGCGCAGGCCGCGCGAGCCCGTCCACCCGGCGGCCAGCAGCAGGCGCCAGGTCGCCGGCGTCGCCTGCAGGAGCGTCGCCTCGCTGTCGGCGAGCAGGCCGGCGAGCAGCGCGCCGTCGCCCGATTCGCAGGCCGCGGCGAGCACGACCTCGGCCCCCACGGCCAGGGGCAGCAGCAATTCGTTGACGGCGATGTCGAAGGAAAGCGTGGTGACCGCCACGACGCGGTCGTCCGCGGCGAGCCCGGGCTCGCGCGCCATCGACTGGAGGAAGTTCACCACGCCGCGATGCGGCACCTGCACGCCCTTGGGCTTGCCCGTGGAGCCCGAGGTGTAGATCACGTAGGCGATCGATTCCGGCGTGGCGCGATCGCCGTCCCGGTCGGGCGGCTGCGCGGGCAGCGACGCGAGATGCGCGGCATCGGCATCCAGGCGCAGCGTGCGCGCGGGATCGAACGCGATCGTGCCCTCGAGCGAGGCCTCGGTCACCAGGGCGCCCAGGCCGGCATCGTCGACCATGAACCGCAGGCGCTCGGCCGGGAAGCCCGGATCCAGCGGCACGTAGGCGGCGCCGGCCTTGAGCACGCCGAGCACGGCGGCCAGCATGTCCACGCCGCGGCGCACGTTCAAGCCGACGAGATCGCCGGCCTTCACGCCGCGAAGGCGCAGCCCCCGGGCGATGCGGTTGGCCATCGCATCGAGCTCGCCATAGGCCACGCGCCGCTGCGCGAAGCGCACGGCGGGCCGATCGGGCGCGCGCGCGGCCTGGCGCTCGAAGAGCTCGTGGACGAGGCTGTCGCGGTCGAAGGGCGCGGCCGTGTCGTTCCAGCGCGCCAGGCGCTCGCGATCGCCGGCGGGCACCAGGTCGAGCCGGCCCACGGGCGTGCGCGGCGCGGCGCACGCCGCGCGCAGCAGCGACTCGTAGCAGGCGAGCCAGCGGCGGACCGTGCCCGCGTCGAAGAGGTCGGCGTTGTACTGGCACTCGAGCCGCAGGGCCCCGCCGCACTGCACCGCGTTCACGAACAGCTCGAAGTTCTCGAAGGCGCGCGGGTTGCTCGAGAGCGCCACGTCCAGGCCCGGGAATCCCGCCTCGTTCGCGTCGAGGGCCTGGTCCACGTTGAACATCACGCTCACGAGCGGCAGCCGGCTCGCGTCCCGGGCGACCGGCAGCTTGCGAAGGAGCGTGCCGTACGTGTAGCCCTGGTGCTCGGTGGCATCGAGCAGGGCCGACTGCACGCGGCCCACCAGCTCGGTGGCCTCGTCCTGCGGCGCCACCTCGAGCCGAAGCGGCAGCAGGTTGACGCAATGGCCCACGAGCTCGCCGTGCCCGCCGGCCGACTGGCCCGCCGAAGGGACGCCGACGACCACGTCCCGGCCGGCACCCAGGCGCTCGAGCAGCACGGCGAAGGTGCCCAGCAGCGTGGCGAAGAGGCCGGCCCCGCGCGCGGCGCCGAGCTTGCGCGCCTGCGCGACCAGGTCCGCCTCGAGCACGTGGTCCTCGCGACGCGAGGCGAGGGTGCGCCAGGCGGGGCGTGGCCGGTCCAGCGGCAGGTCGAGGACGGGGAGGGGGCCGGCGAAGCGCGACAGCCAGAAGGCCTCGGCGGCCCGGTCTTCCTCGCCGCCCTGGCGCGCCGCCTGGGCGATCGCGTAGTCGGCGAACGAGTCGGCTGCGGGCGCCGGCGCCGGCTTCCCGCCCGTGCGGTTCGCGTAGGCGCGCGCGAGGTCGTGCACGAGCACGCCGAACGACCAGCCGTCGCACACGATGTGGTGCGCCGTCAGGATGAGCGCGTGTTCCTCGTCGGCGAGCCGGTGCAGCTCGGCCCGGAACAGGGGGCC
>JBGAOO010000422.1:0-2222 GCA_044221765.1 Usitatibacteraceae bacterium
GCGCGAGGCGAGCAGGGCCAGGGCGAGGGCTGCGAGCGAGGCCATCTGGTACTTGCCCTGGCTCTGGTACAGGCGCGACTGGTGGCGCTGCAGGATGTGCGCCACCTCGTGGCCGACCACGCCGGCGAGCTCGGATTCGTTCTGCGTGAGCAGCAGCAGCCCGGTGTGGATGCCGATGTGGCCCCCGATGAGGGCGAAGGCGTTGATGGCATCGTCCTGCACCACGAAGAACTCGATCTCCCGCCGGGGCGGGTCGGCCGCGCCGAGCAGGCGCGCGCCGAGCGACTTGATGTAGTCCGAGATCTCCGGGTCGTCCACGAAGGCGGGATCGATGCGCACCTCGCGCATGATGCGGTTGCCGATCGTGAGCTCCTGCTTCTCCGAGAGCACGGAATCGGACGAGTCGCCCAGGTCGGGCAGGCCCTGGGCCCGGACCGGCAGGAGGGCCGCGCAAACGGCCAGGGCGAGGAAGCGTCGGAACATTCGGGTGGCAGCGGGTCGCGGGGAAATCGGGGATACTCTGTGGGACTCGCGCCGGACGCATTGGTTCGCGCGAAACGAGAGCCCTGATTATGAACGAAAAACTCACTCATTTCGACGAAGGCGGCCGGGCCCGCATGGTGGACGTGGGCGGCAAGGACGAAACGGCCCGCAAGGCGGTGGCCGAGGGCGAGATCCGCATGCGCCCGGAGACGCTCGCGATCATCCGCGCGGGCACGGCGAAGAAGGGAGACGTCCTGGGCGTGGCGCGCATCGCGGCCATCGGCGCCGCCAAGCGCACCTGGGAACTGATCCCCCTGTGCCACCCGAGCGCGCTCACGCGCGTGGAAATCGACTTCGACATCGACGAGGCGCAAAGCCTCGTGCGTTGCCGGGCGAGCGCCGAGTGCCACGGGCGGACCGGCGTTGAGATGGAGGCGCTCTCGGCCGTGAGCGTGGGGCTGCTCACCGTCTACGACATGTGCAAGGCCGTGGACCGCGGCATGACGATGGGGGCCATCCGCCTGCTCGAGAAGGCGGGCGGCAAGTCCGGCCCCTTCGTCGCGCCCTAGAGCCCGGCGAATCGCGCCGCCAGTCCCGCGAGCGCGGCGCCCGCGATGACGGGCATCACGCCCGCCTTCCCGCGCACGAGGACCAGGAGCGCGAGCGCGGCCACGGCGAAGGCGAACATGTCGACGCGCCCGGCGAAGGGCGAAGCGCCCGTGGCCTCGGGGAGGAAGACCTTCCAGGCCAGGAACACGGCGAGGTTCGCCATGACGCCTACGACCGCGGCCGTGATCGCGACCAGGGGCGCGCCCAGCCTCAGGTCGCCGCGCGTGCGTTCCACCAGAGGCCCTCCGGCGAGGATGAACAGGAAGGAGGGCAGGAACGTGAACGCCGTGGCGACCAGGGCGCCCAGGGCACCCGCCGCGACGAGCGAGGCGGGACCGAGCAACGCCTTGGTCCAGCCGCCCACGAAGCCGATGAAGGCCACCACCATGATCAGCGGGCCCGGCGTCGTCTCGCCCAGCGCGAGCCCGTCGATCATCTGGGGCGCGGTGAGCCAGCCGTATTGCTCGACCGCAGCCTGCAGGACGTAGGGCAGGACCGCATAGGCCCCGCCGAAGGTGACCAGGGCCGCCTTGGTGAAGAAGGACGCCATCGTGGCGTAGTCGTGCCCGCTGCCGAAGCCCGCCACGAGCGCGCCATAGCCCGCCAGCCACAGCGCGAGCCCGATCGCGACGATGGCGGCGAGGCGGCCGGTCGCGTGGCGTGCATGGGGCGGCGTGGGCGTGTCGTCGTCGATGGCCGCGGGCAGGTGCTCGCCGCCTGCCTGGCTCGAGTGCCGCGGCGGCGCGAAGGCTTGGGGCAGCAAGCGCGTGCCCGCGATGCCGACGACGCCCGCGGCCAGGATGACGGCGGGGAAGGGCGCCGCCAGGACGGCGAGGGCCGCGACGGCGGCCGCGGCGACGGCCCAGAGCGCCGGGTGGCGCAGCGTTCGCGTGCCGATCCGCCAGGCGGCGGCGACCACGATCGCGACGACCGCGGGCTTCACGCCCGCCAGCACCGCCGCGAGGGCGGGCAGGTGTCCGAAGGCGAGATACAGCCACGTGAGGCCGACGAGGATGAAGAGCGAGGGCAGCACGAACAGGGCGCCTGCCGCGATGCCGCCCGCCGCCCCGTGCATCAGCCAGCCGATGTAGGTGGCGAGTTGCTGGGCCTCGGGCCCGGGCAGGACCATG
>JBGAOO010000423.1:0-2212 GCA_044221765.1 Usitatibacteraceae bacterium
GAGGGGGACAACGTCGCCCCAAGCGAGTACCAGATCGTCTGCAAGGACGGCAAGGTCCGCGACATCGAGATCTCGGGCATTCTCGTCGGCGAGGAACTGCTCACGTCCTTCACCGACGTCACGGAGCGAAACGAGGTGGCGCGCGCGCTTCACGAGGCCGAGCGGCGCTGGATCCTCGCCATCGATTCCGCCGGCCACGGCGTCTGGGACTGGGACGGGACCGCGCACGCCGCCTTCCATTCGCACCAGTGGAAGGCGATGCTCGGCTACGAGGAAGAGGACATCGGCGGCGGCGAGTCCGAATGGCTCGGCCTGGTGCACCCGGACGACCTCGCCACGGTCCGCGCGGAGATGGACCGGCACGTGCGCGGCGAGACCGAGGTCTACCGCTGCGAGATGCGCATGCGCACGAAGGACGGGCGGTGGCGCTGGACGCTGCACCAGGGGCGCGTGATCCGGCGCGGGCCCAAGGGCGAGGCGCTTCGGGCCCTGGGCACGATGACCGACGTGGACGAGCTGCGCGAGATGCTCAGCCAGAACCGCAAGCTCTCGCTCGCCGTCGACCAGAGCCCGGAGAGCATCGCGATCACCGACCTCGAGGGGCGCATCGAATACGTGAACGACGCCTTCGTGCGCAATTCCGGCTATGCCCGCGAGGATCTCGTCGGGTGCAACCCGCGCGTGCTGCAATCCGGGCGCACGCCGCAGGCCACCTACGACGACCTGTGGGCGACGCTCGGCCGGGGCGAATCCTGGAAGGGCGAGTTCTTCAACCGGCGCAAGGACGGCACCGAGTACGTGGAGTTCGCGCTCGTGGCGCCCCTGCGCGAGGCCGACGGCCGCACCACCCACTACGTGGCGGTGAAGGAGGACGTGACGGAGAAGCAGCGCCTGGGCGAGGAACTCGACCGCTACCGGCACCACCTCGAGGAACTGGTCGAGAGCCGCACGGCGCAGCTGGCCGAGGCGATCACCCGGGCGGAGGCCGCGAGCCGCGCCAAGAGCGCCTTCCTCGCCAACATGAGCCACGAGATCCGCACGCCCATGAACGCGATCGTCGGCCTGAGCCACCTGCTGCTGCGGGGCGAGGCGACGCCCACGCAGGCCGAGCGCCTGCGCAAGATCGACGGGGCCGCGCGCCACCTGCTGTCCATCATCGACGACATCCTGGACCTGTCGAAGATCGAGGCCGGTCGCCTCACGCTCGAGGAGACGGACTTCTCGCTCGGGGCGGTGCTCGAGCACGTGCGCTCCGTGATCGTGGAGCAGGCCACGGCCAAGGGCCTGCGCGTGGAGCTGCAGCCCGGCGGCCAGGCCGACCTCACCCTGCGCGGCGATCCCACGCGCATCCGCCAGGCGCTGTTCAACTTCGCCGGGAACGCGGTCAAGTTCACCGAGCGCGGCTCGGTCACGCTGGGCGCGAGGGTCGTGGCCGAGGAGGGCGATCGCCTCACCCTGCGCTTCGAGGTCCGGGACACGGGCGTGGGCATCGCGCGCGAGAAGCTGCCCCGGCTCTTCGAGGTGTTCGAGCAGGCCGACGCCTCGACCACGCGCCGCTACGGCGGCACCGGGCTGGGCCTCGCGATCACGCGCCGCCTGGCTCGGCTGATGGGCGGCGAGGCCGGGGCCGAGAGCGAGCCAGGCCGCGGGAGCACCTTCTGGTTCACGGTGCGGCTGCAGCTCGCCCGGCGCCCCTTGCCCGCGCCCGGCGCGTCGGCCCGCGGCCGCCTGGAACTGGAGATCCGGTGGACACCGCGGTCGACGGCCACGAGGCGCTCAGCCTCGCGCGGTCCCGGTCCTATGCCGCCATCCTCATGGACGTGCAGATGCCGGTGCTCGACGGCCTGGCCGCCGCGCGGGCGATCCGCGCCTCGGGCGGGATCGGGCAGCCGCCCATCATCGCGCTCACGGCCAATGCGTTCGCCGAGAACCGCGAGGCCTGCCGCGCCGCGGGCATGGACGATTTCGTCGCGAAGCCCGTGGATCCCGACGTGCTCTACGGCGCCCTGCTGCGCTGGCTGCCGCGCGAGGTCGACGCACCGGCGCCGCAAGCGGCGCCCCCGGCGGACGGGACGACGGCGATGCCGGCGCCGGCGGCGAACTCCCCGCAATTCGAGGCCGATTTGCGGCGATTGCGCGCGCTGCTCGAGACCGGCGACACCGCGGCCACCGCCTTCGCGCGGGAGCGGGCGGCCGCGCTGCGCGCGCGCCT
>JBGAOO010000042.1:0-18841 GCA_044221765.1 Usitatibacteraceae bacterium
CCCCGCCGCCGAACTCAGCGGGAAGATCGCCGGGTCCGGGGACATCGACGCGGGCCGGCTCGAGAGCGCGCGGGTGACCCTGGCGATCCTCGGCTCGGGAAACGCGCTGGTGTGGGCGAAGGAGCAGGTCACCGCGAGCATCGCCGGCAGCGGCGACGTCCGCTACCATGGGGATCCCGCGGTCACCAAGAGCGTGGCGGGCTCCGGCAGCGTGAAGCGCCTGGGGCCCGCGCCCTGAGGCATGTTCGGCTGGTTCGGCAAGCGAGAGAAGGCTGGCGGCGCGACGATCGACGCGGGGTTGTGGCGAGAGGCCACGGCCCCGTATCTCTTCATGCGCGGGCTCGGCGAGGCCGATCGCGAGCGCCTGCGCCTGCTCTCGGAGGAATTCCTGGCCGGCAAGCACTTCTCGGCGACGCACGGCCTCGCCATCACCCCGCTCATGCACGTGCAGGTGGCCGCGCAGGCCTCGATCCTCGTGCTCGAGCTGGGCCTCGACTGGTACGCGGGCTGGAGCGAGATCATCGTCTACCCCGGCCAGTTCGCCCCCGAGCGCGAGTACGTCGACGACGCGGGCGTGGTCCACCTGGTGAACGACCCGATGGCGGGCGAGGCCTGGCTGGGCGGGCCGGTGGTCCTCTCCTACGAGGACGTGGCGATGGCGAGCGACGAGCACGAGCGCGTGGCCGGCTACAACGTCGTGATCCACGAGTTCGCGCACAAGCTGGACATGCGCAGCGGCGACCCCAACGGCCATCCCCCGCTGCACGAGGGCATGAGCCCGCGCGCCTGGCAGAGGGCCTTCAGCGAGGCCTACGCGGACTTCTGCGCGCGGGTGGACCGGGCCGAGGCGAAGGAGGCGCACGACGGCGGCCGCGCGCTCGAGCAATTGCCCATCGACCCGTACGGGGCGCAAAGCCCGGGCGAGTTCTTCGCGGTGGTGTCGGAGGCGTTCTTCGAGACGCCGGAGTGGCTGGAGCCGGACTATCCGGCGGTGTACGGCCAGCTCAGGGACTTCTACAGGCAGGACCCCCTGGCGCGCCTGGCGGCGGCCTGAGGGCGGATCCCTCGCTCAGAGGAAGAGGACGGCGGGAAAGACGGCGATCGCGAGGACGATCAGTACCCATTCGCAGTTCCACCGGCGCAGGTGCCCGGTGTAATGCAGGATGATCGCGGCGATGGCGAAGACGTAGAAAGCGGCTAGAAGCATTTTTTCCCCTTGGTCTTGTCGGGTCGCCGGGCCTTTGCGGCCATCGAGGAGCCCGAATCCGGCTCGCATGCCCGCTAGGATAGCGGAAAGACCCTTCGCGGCCTAGACGGCTTCCTCGCCGGTTTCGCCGGTCCGGATGCGAACCACCTGCGGGACGTCGCAGACGAAGATCTTGCCGTCGCCGATCTTGCCGGTGCGCGCGGCCTTCACGATGGCGTCGATCGCCTTGTCGACCAGGTTGTCGGGGACCACCACCTCGACCTTCACCTTGGGCAGGAAATCGACGACGTACTCGGCGCCCCGGTAGAGCTCCGTGTGGCCCTTCTGCCGGCCGAAACCCTTCACCTCGGTCACCGTGAGGCCGGAGACGCCGATCTCCGAGAGCGATTCGCGGACTTCGTCGAGCTTGAACGGCTTGATGACGGCTTCGATCTTTTTCATGGTCTCAGGCCTTCGGGCGGAACCCGGATGTTATCGGATAGCGCCAGTCCTTGCCAAAGCCGCGCGGGGTGATCCGCACCCCGGGCGGCGTCCGGCGTCATGTCGCGCTCCATGTAGCGCTCGACCACCGCGTCCAGCGTCTCGTAGGGCGGCAGGCTGTCCTGGTCGGTCTGCCCGGGCCGCAACTCCGCGGAGGGCGCCCGGTCGATGATCCGCTGGGGGATCACGCGCTGACGGGTGTTGCGCCAGATGGCCAGGCGGTAGACCAGGGTCTTCACGATGTCCTTGATCACCGCGAAGCCCCCGGCCATGTCGCCGTAGAGCGTCGCGTAGCCGGTGGCCATCTCGCTCTTGTTGCCGGTGGTCACCACCATCCAGCCGAGCTTGTTCGACAGCACCATCAGCAAGGTGCCGCGGATGCGCGACTGGAGGTTCTCCTCGGTGGTGTCCTCCGCCCGCCCGGCGAAGGCCGGCGCGAGCTGCGCCCGGAAGGCCTCGAACACCGGCTTGATCGCGATCTCGTCGTACCGGAAGCCGAGCAGCCCGGCCATCTCGCGCGAATCCTCGATGCTCATCGAGGCCGTGTAGTCCGAGGGCATCATGACGGCGTGCACGCGGTCCGCGCCCAGGGCGTCGACGCAGATCGCGGCCACCAGCGCCGAGTCGATCCCGCCCGACAGGCCCAGCAGCACGCCCGGGAAGCGGTTCTTGTCGACGTAGTCGCGCACGCCCGTGGCGAGCGCGCGGTAGATGGTCTCCTCCTCGGTGAGCGGCGGGGCCATGGCTCCCTCGAGCACGCCGCCGTCGAAGCGGACGATGTCCAGGGCCTCGAGGAAGGTCTCGGCCTGGTAGCCCAGCGTGCCGTCGGCGTTCATCCCGAAGGAGGCGCCGTCGAACACGAGCTCGTCCTGGCCGCCCACCCAGTGGACGTAGAGCAGCGGCAGGCCCGTCTCCTTCACCCGCGCGCCCATCACCTGGTAGCGCTCGGCGAGCTTGTTGCGGTGGTAGGGCGAGGCGTTGATCGACAGCAGCAGCTGCGCGCCCGCCGCCTTCGCCTGGGCCGCGGGCTCGGGGAACCAGAGGTCCTCGCAGATGGTGAGCGCGATGCGCCGGCCCTCGACCTCGAACACGCAGGCGCCCGCGCCGGTCTCGAAATAGCGCTTCTCGTCGAAGACCTGGTAGTTGGGCAGCTTCTGCTTGAAGTAGATCGCCTCGATGCGCCCGCCGCGAAGCAGCGAGGCGGCGTTGTAGCGCACCCGGCCCTCGCGATGCGGATGCCCGACGACCACCGCGAGGTCGGGCGCGTACGCGGCGAGCGACATCAGCTCGGCCTCGCACTGGTCGCAGAAATCGTTGCGGAAGAGCAGGTCCTCCGGGGGGTAGCCGGCCAGGGCGAGCTCGGGCGCCACCACGAGCGAGGCCCCTTCGGCGCGGGCGCGGTCGATGGCGGTGCGGATGCGCGCGGCATTGCCGGCGAAATCGCCCACGGTGGTGTTGATCTGGGCGACGGCGATCTTCAAGGGGGGAACCGGCTCGGGACGGATAGAATCCAACGTCCCCATTATACGGCCCGACCCCGCCTCCTTGCCGCCCCCGGTCCGCCTGCTCGACTCGCTGGAGTGCATCGCCCCCGAGGCCTGGGACGCGCTCGCCGGTGGCAATCCCACGCTCGCCCACGCCTTCCTGGACAGCCTGCACCGCACCGGGTGCGCGAGCGCGCGCACGGGCTGGGCGCCCCAGTACCTCACCCTCTGGGACGGTGCGCGCCTCGAGGGCGCGGTCCCCCTCTACGCCAAGTCGCATTCCTACGGCGAGTACGTCTTCGACTGGGCCTGGGCCGAGGCCTACGAGCGGCACGGCCTCCCCTACTACCCGAAGCTCCTGGCGGCCGTGCCCTTCACGCCGGCGACGGGCCCGCGCCTGCTGGCGGCGACGCAGGCGGTGCGGGTGCGTCTCGCCCGGGCCCTGCTGGAGCTGGCGCGCTCCTCGGGCGTCTCCTCCCTGCACGTGCTCTTCCCCGACGAGGCGGACGCGGCCGCGCTGCGCGAGGCGGGCCTGCTCGAGCGCACCGGTCTGCAGTTCCACTGGCGCAACGCGGGCTACGCGAGCTTCGAGGATTTCCTGGCCGGGCTCTCGCACGACAAGCGCAAGAAGATCCGCCAGGAAAGGCGAAAGGTCCGCGAGGCAGGCGTGAGCCTGCGCCGCGCGACGGGCGCCCAGGCACGGGAGTCCGACTGGGATTTCTTCACGGAGTGCTACCGCCGCACCTACCGCGCGCACCGCTCCACGCCCTACCTCGACCGGGCGTTCTTCCGCGAGCTGGCCGAGCGCATGCCGGGGAACGTGCTGCTCGTGATCGCCGAGCGCGAGGGCCACCCGATCGCGGCGGCCCTCGACCTCTTCTCGCCCACGGCCCTCTACGGCCGCTACTGGGGCGCCACCGAGTTCGTCCCGGGGCTGCACTTCGAGGCGTGCTACTACCAGGCGATCGAGTTCGCGATCGAGCGGGGCATCGCGCTCATCGAAGGCGGGGCGCAGGGCGAGCACAAGCATGCCCGGGGGTTCCTGCCGGAGCTCACGCGCTCCTTCCACTGGCTCGCGCACCCGGCCTTCCTGCGCGCCGTGGACGACTTCCTCGCCCGCGAGGGAGCGGGCGTGCGCGAGTACGCCGACGAGCTGAACGAGCGCACACCCTTCCGCAAGGCGGAACAGCCGCCGGGCTAGGCGCCCGCGGGCGCCTGCGCGGCCCAGGCCCCGGCGAACTCGCGCCAGTGCGGCGCCTGTTGCTCGGCGAGGAACGCCTTGAAGAGCGCCACCTCGCGGGCATACGCCTCGGGCGAGAGCACCCCGCGCATCAGCTGGAAGCGCTGGAAGACGAGGTAGGTGTTGGCCACGTCCGTCTCGCAGTAGTCGCGGATCGCCTCGATCTTCCCGTCCTGCCAGGCCTGCCAGACCTTCGAGCCGTCCATCCCGAGCTTGCCGGGCAGGCCGCAAAGCTGCGCCACGTCGTCCAGCGGCGCGAAGGCGCGGTTCTGGTAGCCCGCCACGAGGTCCATGAGGTCGATGTGCCGCGCGTGGAAGCGGGAGAGGTAGTTGTTCCACTTGAAGTCGCGGTCGTCCTCGCCCTGGTCCCAGTAGCGTGGCGCGCTGATCCCGTGGAAGAGCGCCCGGTAGTGCAGCACGGGCAGGTCGAAGCCGCCCCCGTTCCAGGAGACGAGTTGCGGGGTGTACTTGTCGATGCCGTCGAAGAAGCGCTTCACGAGCTCGCGCTCGCCCTCCTGGGCGGTGCCCAGGGACCAGACCTTCACGCTGTCGCGATCGCGCAGCGCGCAGGAGATCGCCACGACGCGGTGCAGGTGGACGGGCAGGAAGTCGCTGCCGGTGGCCTGGCGGCGCCGCTGCGAGGCGAGCTCGACCACGGCGCCCTCGCTCACGTCGGGGGCGAGGTCCCAGACGCGGCGAAGGCCGGCCACGTCGGGGATGGTTTCGATGTCGAATACGAGGATGGGAGCCATGGTGATATCGTCCGGGGTGTCGAAGCCTAGCAACCTTTGCGCGCCTTGCGCAAAGCCGGAGGGAAGATGAGCGAGATGAACAGGCAGGTGCTGCTGGATTCCCGGCCCGCGGGCTGGGTGGAGGAAGCAAATTTCCGCATCCGGGAAGTGCCCGTGCCCGAGCCCGTCGACGGCCAGGTGCTCGTCAAGGTGCGCTGGCTCTCGATCGACCCGTACATGCGCGGCCGGATGAACGAAGGCAAGTCCTACGCCAAGCGCGTGGAGCTGGGCGAGGTCATGGTCGGCGGCACGCTCGGCGAGATCGTGGCCTCGCGCCACCCGAAGTTCGCCGTCGGCGACCGGGTCGTGGGCATGCAGGGCTGGCAGCAGTACGGCCTTTCGGACGGCCAGGGGCTCATGAAGGTGCCCGACCCGCGCCTGCCCGAGACGGCATGGCTGGGCGCCGCGGGCATGCCCGGCGTCACCGCCTGGATGGGCTTTCACGTGCTTGGCGGCCTCGTGGCCGGGCAGACCGTCGTGGTCTCCTCGGCGAGCGGTGCGGTGGGCAGCGTCGCCGGGCAGCTGGCGAAGATCGCCGGCTGCCGCGCGGTGGGCATCGCGGGCGGGGCGGCAAAGTGCGACTACGTGGTGAAGGAGCTCGGGTTCGACGCCTGCGTCGACTACAAGGCCGGCCCGGTCGACGCGGCGCTCAAGGCCGCCTGCCCCGCCGGGATCGACGTGTACTTCGACAACGTCGCGGGCGAGATCCTGGACGCGGTGCTCAAGCGCGTGAACGTCCACGCCCGCATCGCGCTGTGCGGCCTCATCTCGGGCTACAACGGGCAGGACATCCCGCTGCGCAACGTGTTCTCGCTGCTGGTGAACCGCGTGCGGCTGCAGGGCTTCATCGTGAGCGACCGCATGGACCTGTGGCCCGGGGCGATCGGCGAGCTGGCCGGCCACGTGGGCGCCGGGCGCATCCGGTTCCGCGAGACGATCACCGAAGGGCTGGACTCGGCGCCCGCCTCGCTCATCGCGCTGCTCAAGGGCGAGAACTTCGGCAAGCGCCTGGTGCGGGTCGGCTAGTCGTCGCCGCGCTGGTCAGGCGGGAAAGACCCCCGTGGAGAGGTAGCGGTCGCCGCGGTCGCACACGATGTGCACGATCACGGCCTCGCGCAGGTCCGCGCCCACCTTGAGCGCCGCCGCGAGGCCGCCGCCGGAGGAGATGCCCGCGAAGATTCCCTCCTCCCGCGCCAGGCGCCGCGCCATCTCCTCGCTCTCGTCCTGCGTCACCTCGACCACGCGGTCCACGCGCGGGCGCTCGAAGATCTTCGGCAGGTAGGCCTCGGGCCACTTGCGGATGCCCGGCACCTGCGAGCCCGCGGCCGGCTGCACGCCGATCACCTGGATCGCGGGGTTCATCTCCTTGAGGTAGCGCGAGCAGCCCATGAGCGTGCCCGTGGTGCCCATCGTCGCCACGAAATGCGTGAGCTTGCCCTGGGTGTCGCGCCAGATCTCCGGGCCCGTGCCCCGGTAGTGGGCGAGCGGGTTGTCGGGGTTCGCGAACTGGTCGAGGATCACGCCCTCGCCCGCCTCGCGCATGCGCTCGGCGGTGTCGCGCGCGAGCTCCATGCCGCCCTTCTCCGCGGTGAGCACGAAGCGCGCGCCGAAGGCGGCCATCGTCTGGCGCCGCTCCACCGACAGGTGCTCGGGCATCACCAGCACCATGCGGTAGCCGCGCAGCGCGGCCGCCATCGCGAGCGCGATGCCCGTGTTGCCGCTGGTGGCCTCGATCAGCGTGTCGCCCGGGCGGATCTCGCCGCGGCGCTCGGCGCCCAGCACCATCG
Source organism: Usitatibacteraceae bacterium (assembly GCA_044221765.1). Classification (GTDB taxonomy): domain Bacteria; phylum Pseudomonadota; class Gammaproteobacteria; order Burkholderiales; family Usitatibacteraceae; genus FEB-7. The sequence goes on from JBGAOO010000042.1 coordinate 6,990, forward strand.
AGAGCGCGGGCCGGTCCTTCACGCTGCCGGCCGGGTTGTTGCCCTCGAGCTTGGCCAGGTAGACGTTGGAGGTCGCGCCGGGGATGCGCTGCAGGCGCGCGAGGGGCGTGTTGCCGACGAACTGCTCTAGCGTGGGGTACATGGCTCTCGGGAAGCGGAAGGCTCGCGCGCAGTATAGCGGCCGCGCGTCCCCGGAAAAGGAAAGCCCCGCGCGAGGCGGGGCTTTCCGGGACGGCGCGAAGGGAACTACTTCTTCGCGTCGGCCTTCTTTTCCTCGGCGGGCTTCTTCTCTTCCGCCGGCTTCTTCTTGTCGTCGGCAGCCGCCTTCTTCTTGTCGGCGTCGGCCTTCTTCTTCGCCTCGGCGTCGGCCTTCTTCTTCTCGGCATCGGCCTTCTTCTTCTCGGCGTCGGCCTTCTTCTTCTCGGCGTCGGCCTTCTTCTTCTCTTCCGCGGCCTTCTTCTTCTCTTCGGCGGCGGCCTTCTTCTTCTCTTCGGCGGCCTTCTTGTCGTCGGCGGCGGCGGCCTTCTTGTCGTCGGCCTTCATTTCCTTCTTGTCGGCCTTCTTCGGCTCGGCGGCGGCGGCCTTCTCCTTGGCCTTGGGCTCCTCGGCCTTGGCGGGAGCGGCGGCCTTCGCCTTCGGCTCTTCAGCCTTGGCCGGCGCGGCGGGCTTCTTCTCCTCGGCCTTGGCCGGGGCGGCGACCTTCGTCTCGCCCGAGAGCGCGATCTCCTTCTTGATCTTGTCGAACGTGGCGTCGCCGACGCCGTCGACCTTCTTCACGTCCTCGAGGGACTTGAAGGGGCCGTTCTTCTTGCGGTAGTCGATGATGGCCTGCGCCTTCACCGGCCCGATGCCGTCGAGGCTCTCGAGCTGTTCCTTGGTGGCCGAGTTGATGTTGACGGCGCCGAACGCGAGACCCGCGTAGGCGATGAGCGCCGCGAAGAGTGCCAAGAGCTTTTTCATTCCGATTCCCCTTTGAGGTGATGACGATGTGCGTGTCAGGACGCTTTGCGGGTGGCGGCGCATCCGAGTGCTTGCGTTTGCGCTCTTCCCGTTTCGCTGGACGCTAGCGTCCGTAACGCCTCCCTGCGGGATCGGTTGACCCATCCTTCACCCGCACGCCAGGCTCTCACCCGGCCGCTCCGTCGCAGGGCGTGGGCCAGTCGACGGAAACTTGCTGATTATATGGGACTTTTGGGGCGAAGTCGATGGCGGGCCGCGAAGCCTAGGCCGGACCGGGCGTGCTGACCGAAAGGCTCACGTCATCCACGTCCACCGTGCCGCCGCCTTCCTGCAGGATGCCGATCTCCACCAGCTCGATGCCCGCGGGCACGTCGATCTCGGCCTTCACGGTGCGCCAGCCCTGGGCGGCCTTCTCGAGCACCTGCCGGTGCCCCTGGACGCGCCCGCCGGGGCCCTGCAGCAGGATGATGGGGCCGGCGGCACCCTCGAGCCTTTCCGTGTTCAGCTTGAGGGACAGGCTCAGGCGCTTGCCGGCGAATGCCCGCGCGACGAGCGGCTGCGTGGCCATGCCCCAGGGCTCGGGCTTCACCCGCGCGATGCGCAGGAACCGGTTGCCCGTGGCGGGGTCGGCGACGATGGAATAGGCGAAGGCGGCCGGGTTCACGTGGGCCGAGCAGGCCCAGCCCGGCGGGCAGGTCGCCCCGGGCCCCATGGCCGTGTCGAAGCCGGCGTTGGGCAAGGCGATCGGGCCGTCGGCCACCCGGGCCGTCGCGGCCGGCGTGGCCTGCGCCGCGGGGGGCGCGACCTTTGGCGCCGGGGACGCGGTGTCCGCGGGAGGCTGGCCCGCGCAGCCGCCGAGCAGCATGGCCGCCAGGGCGAAAAGCAGGGTCCTCACGGGCCGCTCCCTTCCGCCAGCCGGGCGGCGACATAGCGCGCGACGCCCTGCTCCACCGTGAAGAAGGACGACTCGTAGCCCGCGCCGCGCAGGGCGCCGATGTCGGCCTGCGTGAAGCTCTGGTACTTGCCCACGAGCTGCGCCGGGAACGGGATGTACTCGATCGCCCCGGCCTCGAGCAGCCCGGCCAGCGTGAGCGGCTTCTCCCCGCGCGAGGCGCGGATCGCGTTGATCGTGGCGCAGGCCACGTCGTTGAAGCTCTGGGCGCGCCCGGTGCCCACGTTGAAGATGCCCGACAGGCGCGGGTTGTCGAGGAAATGCAGGTTCACCTCGACGACGTCGTCCACGCTCACGAAATCGCGGCTCTGGCCACCCGGGCCGTAGCCGTCGCTGCCCTCGAACAGGCGCACGCGGCCGTCCTGGCGGTACTGGTTGAAGCAGTGGAAGGCCACCGAGGCCATCCGGCCCTTGTGGGCCTCGCGCGGGCCGTAGACGTTGAAGTACCGGAAGCCGGCCACCTGCGCGGTGAGCTTGCCCGCGCGCCGGCGCACGGCCTGGTCGAAGAGGAACTTCGAGTAGCCGTAGACGTTCAGCGGCCGCTCGTGCGCGCGCTCCTCGCGGAAGACGCGGCCGGAGCCGTACACCGACGCCGAGGAGGCGTAGATGAAGGGCACCTCCAGCCGCTGGCACCAGTCCAGCAGGTCGAGCGAATACCGGTAGTTGTTCTCCATCATGTAGCGCCCGTCGGCCTCCATCGTGTCGGAGCAGGCACCCTGGTGCAGCACGGCCGCGATCTCGCCGGGGATGTCGTCGGCGCGGATGCGCTCGAGGAATTCGCCCTTGTCCAGGTAGTCGGCGATGTCGCAGTCCGCGAGGTTCGCCATCTTCCCGGCGCGCGCCAGGTTGTCGACGGCGATGATGTCCGTCATCCCGCGCGCGTTGAGCGCCTTCACGAGGTTGGAGCCGATAAAGCCGGCGGCCCCGGTGACGATGATCATGACAGTGCTCCTTCCCCGGCTTCGGTGGAGACTAATGCGCCTCGGCGCGTTATGTCGGAACCAAAGCCGGCGGCTCCTGTGACGATGATGGTCATGGCGTGCTCTCGGGACCTAGGGTTGGGAGGCGAGGCTCTCCAGGAGCTCCTCGCGGTGGACGACGGCGGTGCCGAGCTTGCCGACCACGATGCCCGCGGCATGGTTCGCCACGCGCATGGCCGAGGGCAGGTCCGCGCCGGCCGCCACCATGAGCGAGAGCGCGGCGATCACGGTGTCGCCCGCGCCGCTCACGTCGAACACCTCGCGCGCGCGCGTGGGCTCGTGGCGCGCCTGCGTGGCGGTGAAGAGCGACATGCCGTCCTCGCTTCGCGTGACGATGAGCGCATCGAGCGCGAGCGACTCGCGCAGCCTGCGCGCGCGGGCGGCGAAATCCTCCTCGCTCGACCAGCGGCCCGCGACCTCGCGGAACTCGCCGCGGTTGGGCGTGAGCAGCGTCGCGCCCCGGTAGCGCTCGTAGTCCGAGCCCTTCGGGTCGACGAGCACCGGCTTCGCGTGCGCCCGCGCCAGCTCGATCATGCGGGTCACGTGGGCGAGCCCGCCCTTGCCGTAGTCGGAGAGCACCACGCAATCGACCTCGTCCACCAGGCGCTCGAACTCGTCGAGCTTGCTCGCGAGCACCTCGTGACCGGGCGCGCGCTCGAAATCGATCCGCAGGAGCTGCTGCTGCTGGCCGATGACGCGCAGCTTCACGGTCGTGGAAAGCGAGCCGTCGCGGTGGAGCGAGGCGCGCACGCCGCCCTGCGCGAGCAGGCCCTCGAGCGTGTCGCCGGCCTCGTCGTCGCCGATCACCGAGAGCAGCGTCGCCTGGCCACCGAGCGCGTCGATGTTGCGCGCGACGTTGGCCGCGCCGCCCGGGCGCTCCTCGACCGCCTTCACGAGGACCACCGGCACGGGCGCCTCGGGCGAGATGCGGTTCACGTCGCCGAACCAGTAGCGGTCGAGCATCACGTCCCCCACCACGAGGACGCGGGCGTTCGCGAAGTCCGGGAGCGCGGCGTGCGTCATGGGGCTAGCGGCCGATCGGGTAGTACTCGAAGCCCGCCTCGCGCACGAGGGCCGGCTCGTAGAGGTTGCGGCCGTCGAAGATCACCGGCGAGGCGAGGCGCCCCTTGAGCTCGGCGAACTCCGGGCTGCGGAAGGCCTTCCACTCGGTGACGATCGCCAGGGCGTCGGCGCCGTCGGCCGCCTCCATCGCGGAGGCCGCGAAGCTCACGCCGGCCTTGCCGGCGAAGACGTGGCGGGCCTCGTCCATCGCCACCGGGTCGTAGGCCTGCACCGTCGCGCCCCGGGCGAGGAGCCCCTCCACGATCACGACGCTGGGCGCCTCGCGCATGTCGTCGGTGTTGGGCTTGAAGGCGAGCCCCCACAGGGCGATGCGCCGGCCCTTCAGGTCCTCGCCGAAGCGGCGCACGACCTTGTCGACGAGCACGCCCTTCTGTCGCTCGTTGGCCTCCTCCACCGCGCGCACGACCTTCAGGTCCAGCCCGCACTCCTCCGCCGTTCGCAGCAGCGCGCTCACGTCCTTGGGGAAGCAGGAGCCGCCGTAGCCCGTGCCCGGGTACAGGAAGTGGTAGCCGATGCGCGGGTCGGAGCCGATGCCGCGGCGCACGTGCTCGATGTCGGCGCCCAGGCGCTCGGCGAGCAGCGCGAGCTCGTTCATGAACGAGATGCGCGTGGCCAGCATGGCGTTGGCGGCGTACTTGGTGAGCTCGGCCGAGCGGATGTCCATCACCTGCAGGCGCTCGTGGTTGCGCTGGAAGGGCGCGTAGAGCTCGCGCATGGCCTCCACGGCCTTCGGGTCGTCCGCGCCGATGACGATGCGGTCGGGCCGCATGAAGTCCTCGACCGCGGCGCCCTCCTTGAGGAACTCCGGGTTGGAGACGACCGAGAACTCGTGCTTCGCGCCGCGCCCGGCGAGCGTCGCGGCGATCTCGGCGCGCACCTTGTCCGCGGTGCCCACGGGCACGGTCGACTTGTCGACGACCACGCGCGGGCCGTCCATGTGCGTGGCGATGGCGCGCGCCGCCGCCACGACGTACTGCAGGTCCGCCGAGCCGTCCTCGCCCGGGGGCGTGCCCACCGCGATCATCTGCACGCGGCCGTAGCGTGCGCCCTCGGCCGGGTCGGTGGTGAAGAGCAGGCGGCCGGCCGCGGCGTTCGCGCGGACGATCTCCTTCAGGCCCGGCTCGTAGATCGGGATCTCGCCCCGGCGCAGCATGCCGATCTTGCGCTCGTCGACGTCCAGGCAGAGCACCTGGTTGCCCACGTCGGCCAGGCAGGCGCCCGTGACGAGGCCCACGTAGCCGGTACCGACGATGCTCACCTTCATGCCGCGATCTCCACGCCTTGCAACGATTGACGGATGGACTCCAGGGTGGCCACGGGGTCGGCCGACTGCGTGACCGGCCGACCGATGACCAGGTAGTGGGCGCCGCGCCGCACGGCCTCGGCCGGCGTGAGCACGCGGGCCTGGTCGTCGCTCGCCGCGCCCGGCAGCCGGATGCCCGGCGTGACGAGCGCGAACGCGGGCCCGAGCGCCGCGCGCAGCGGCGCCGCCTCGTGCGCCGAGCAGACCACGCCGTCCAGCGCGCAGGCCGAGGCGAGCCGCGCCAGGCGCTCGACGTTCTCGACCACGCCGCCGCGATAGCCGATGGCGCCCAGGTCCGCCTCGACGAGGCTCGTGAGGATCGTGACGGCGACGAGCAGCGGCGGGCGGGAAGCGCCCGAGACCGCCTCGCGCGCGGCGCGCATCATCGCCTCGCCCCCGCTCGCATGGACGTTCACCATCCACACGCCCAGGCGCGCGGCCGCGCGGCAGGCGCCCGCGACGGTGTTCGGGATGTCGTGGAACTTGAGGTCGAGGAACACCTCGAAGCCGCGCGCGTGCAGCGCCTCGACGACGGCGGGCCCGGCGGCCACGAAGAGCTCCTTGCCGACCTTCACGCGGCAAAGCGCCGGGTCCAGGCGCGCGGCCAGGGCGAGCGCCGCGGCGGCCTCGGGGAAATCCAGGGGAACGATGATCCGCTTATTGTCCAAGCTGCATCCTCGCGAGGTGGCGGCCGGCGGTCTCGAGCTCCGCCGTGCGCCGCGGCGCGAAGCTCTCCCAGCCGCCGCAGGCCGGGCATTGCCAGAAGAACTGCCGCGCCTTGAAGCCGCACTGGGCGCACAGGTAGACGGAAAGGGCCTGCGCGTGCGAATGCACGAGCGACTTCATGAGCTGCAGGTCCTGGCGGCGGTCGGGCGGGGCGCGCAGCAGCTCGGCATCGATCAACCTGTCCAGGCCCACGAGCGTGGGGTTGCGGCGCACCTCGTCGCGCACCAGGCGCCAGGCGGCCTCGTCGCCTTCCTGCTCGGCCGTGGCCTGGTACACGACGTTCAGCAGGTCGAGGCCGGGGTAGCGGTTCTGCAGCCCGCGCAGCAGCGTGAGGCCCTCCTGCGGGCGCCCGAGCGACTTGTAGCTGTCCACCATGCCGTCGGCGGCGAGGCCGAGGTAGGCCGCGTCCTGGGACTCGATGGCCTTCCACGCGGCGATCGCCTCCTCGTGGCGGCCGTCGCGGGCGAGCCACTCGCCGCGCAGCAGGTTGGCGCGGACGCACTTGCGGTTGGCCTCCAGCGCGCGGTCGAGGAACGCCTGGGCGGCCTCGGCGCGCCCATGGATCCGCTCGGTGATCGCGAGCTCGCAGTGGTAGTTCGCGATCTCCTTCTGGTAGTTGCGCTTGGCGCTCACCTCCAGGCCGCGCGCGGCGCCGATCGCCTTCTCCCAGTCCTTCTCCTGGATGTAGATGTCGAGCAGGTACCGGTGCACCTCGGGATCGGACGGGTCGGACTTCGCGATGCCCACGAGGATCTCCTCCGCGTGGTCCAGGAGGCCGGCCTTGAAGTAGTCCTGCGCGAGCTCGAAGGAGGCCTGGCGGCGCTCCTCGGGCGGCAGGTCCTCGCGCGCCACGAGGTCCTGGTGCATGCGGATGGCCCGGTCGACCTCGCCGCGGCGCCGGAAGAGGCTGCCCAGCGCGAACTGCAGCTCCACCGTCTGCGGGTTCTCCTTGGCCACCTGCAGGAAGGACTCGATCGCCTTGTCCTGCTGCTCGTTCAGCAGGAAGTTCAGGCCGCGGAAATAGGACGAGGGCAGCTGCCGCGATTCCGAGAGCAGGCTCTTCAGGTCCACGCGGCGGCGATCCAGCCCATGCCGAAGAACACCGGCAGGGCGAGGAGCCACCAGAATTCAAACTCCATGGATGTCGGCCGGGCCCGGCCTGTACGGGTGCGGCCGGCGACCGCGCCGGCGGGGCGGGCGGGGCGGGCACCGCGGCGCGGCGAAGGCGCGAGAGGTCCCGCCGCTGGCGAACCACGGTGGGCAGCCAGGCGAGCAGGCCGATCACCACGCCGGCAACGAACGCGATGAGCACGACGAAGACGAGCGGCGCTTCCCAGGATTGCTCGGGAAGGCCGTACAGCTCGACGACGTGGCTGTTCTTGACCGCGAACCAGACCAGCACGAGCAGGACCGCGATGCGGATGATCCAGGCGAGGGCTTGCATCGTTTTCCGGCGGTCGAGGGGTTGGTGGTGCGGCCGGGATCAAAAAAAAGCGGCAGGGCGCATTTTACCCTGCCGCTCGGTGTCGCCAGCCCTCCGGGGGCCTCATTCGCTGGAGTCGACCCTCTCGCGCAATTCCTTCCCGGCCTTGAAGTGCGGCACGTACTTGCGAGGCACCTGCACCCGCTCGCCGGTCTTGGGATTGCGGCCCACCCTCGGCGGCCTGAAGTTCAGGCCGAAGCTGCCGAAGCCGCGGATCTCGATGCGGTTGCCCGATGCGAGGGTCAGCGCCATCGCATCGAGCATCGTCTTCACCGCGAGTTCCGCATCCTTGGGCGCCAGTTGACTGTGCCGCGCGCTCAGCAACTCGATGAGCTGTGACTTGGTCATGGCGTTCAAATCTCCCCCTTTTTGCCTTTTCACGCGCCTTGGCGGCGACTATTCCTTGCTGGAGCTGCCGAGCTTCGCCTTGAGGAGCGCGCCCAGGTTCGTGGTGCCGGCGCTCGCGCTGCTCTCGGAGGCCATCTTCTGCAGGGCGGCGGATTCCTCCGCCGCGTCCTTGGCCTTGATCGACAGGTTGATCGAGCGGTTCTTGCGATCGATGTTCACGATCACCGCCTCGATCTCGTCGCCTTCCTTGAGGTGGGCGCGGACGTCCTCGACGCGGTCCCGGGAGATCTCCGAGGCGCGCAGGTAGCCCTCGACGTCCTTCTCGAGCTCGATCACGGCGCCCTTGGACTCGATCGACAGGACCGTGCCCTTCACGATGTTGCCCTTGTCGTGGATGGTCACGTAGTTGCCGAACGGGTCGCCCTCGAGCTGCTTGATGCCCAGCGAGATGCGCTCGCGCTCCACGTCGATCGACAGCACGACGGTCTCCACCTCCTCGCCCTTCTTCATCGCCTTCACGGCTTCCTCGCCGGCGGCGTTCCACGACAGGTCCGACAGGTGCACCAGTCCGTCGATGTTGCCCGGCAGGCCGATGAAGACGCCGAAGTCCGTGATGGACTTGATCAGGCCCTTCACCTTGTCGCCCTTCTTGTGGTTCATGGCGAACTCTTCCCACGGGTTGGGCATGCACTGCTTCATCCCCAGGGAGATGCGGCGGCGGTCCTCGTCGATCTCGAGGATCATGACCTCGACCTCGTCGCCGAGCGAGACGACCTTGGCCGGGTGGACGTTCTTGTTGGTCCAGTCCATCTCGGAGACGTGCACCAGGCCCTCGATGCCGCTCTCGATCTCCACGAACGCGCCGTAGTCGGTGATGTTGGTCACCTTGCCGAACAGGCGCGTGCCCTGCGGGTAGCGGCGCGAGATGCCGATCCACGGGTCCTCGCCCAGCTGCTTGAGGCCGAGCGACACGCGGTTCTTCTCGGCGTCGAACTTGAGGATCTTCGCGGTGACTTCATCGCCGACCGCCAGCACTTCCGTCGGGTGCTTCACGCGGCGCCAGGCCAGGTCGGTGATGTGCAGCAGGCCGTCGATGCCGCCCAGGTCCACGAACGCGCCGTAGTCGGTGATGTTCTTCACGATGCCCTTCACGATGGCGCCTTCCTTCAGCGTCTCGAGAAGCTGCTGGCGCTCCACGCCCGCGGTCTCTTCCATGACGGCGCGGCGCGAGACCACGACGTTGTTGCGCTTGCGATCGAGCTTGATGACCTTGAACTCGAGCTCCTTGCCCTCGAAGTGCGAGGTGTCCTTCATCGGGCGCAGGTCGACCAGCGAGCCGGGCAGGAAGGCGCGGATGCCGTTCACCATGACGGTGAGGCCGCCCTTCACCTTGCCGGAGACCACGCCGGAGATGATCTTGCCGCTCTCGAGCGCGGTGTCGAGCTCGGACCAGGCCGCGAGCTTCTTGGCCTTCTCGCGGGAGAGCTTGGTGGCGCCGAAGCCGTCTTCCAGGGCCTCGATGGCCACGGAGACGAAGTCGCCGACCTTGACCTCGAGCTCGCCGCGGTCGTTCTTGAATTCCTCGGTGGAAATTGCGCTTTCGGACTTCAGTCCCGCATTCACGATCACCACGTTCTGGTCGACGGAGACGACCTCGGCGGTGATGACTTCGCCCGTGCGCATTTCCTGGCGCGTGAGGCTTTCCTCGAAGAGGGCGGCGAAGCTTTCCGGTGCGGGGGTGGAGATGGATTGGGACAACATGGATTGGAAACCTGTGCTTTCGTTCGGCAGGGCCTTGCGGCCCGATACGCCTAACCGATTGACACCCTTGGGCTTTCGAGCCCCGTCAGGGAGAAGTTGGACCTACCCTCGGACGCGCTCGCGGTACCAAGCCAGGATCTGCTCGACCGCCTCGTCGATCGTGAGGCGGGTGGTATCGAGAAAAAGCGCGTCGGGATAATGCTTTAGCGGTGCCACGGGACGGTTGCTGTCCCGCTCGTCACGGCTTCGCAATTCCTCCACAACGTCGGGCATTTTTGCATACATTCCCTTTTCCATCAACTGCTTATGCCTGCGAAGCGCCCGGGTGCCGTGATCGGCGGTCAGGAACACCTTGAGGAGGGCATCCGGGAAGACGACCGACCCCATGTCGCGCCCGTCGGCGACGAGGCCCGGCGGCGCGCGGAAACCGCGCTGGCGCTCGAGCAGCGCCTCGCGCACGGCAGGGCTCGCGGCCACCCGGGAGGTCGCCGCGCTGACCGCCTCGGCCCGGACGGCCTCCGTCACGTCCTGGCCGCCCAGCCATAAGTGTCCGTCGTGAAAGGAGATTTCCATTTCCTGCGCACCCTGGGCCAGGGCGGTGGCGTCCTCGAGGTCGAGCCCGTGGCGCAAGGCATGGAGCGTGGCCAGCCGGTACAGCGCCCCGCTGTCGAGGTAGTGGAAGCCCAGCGCCCGGGCCACGCGTTCGGCCACGGTGCCCTTGCCGGAGGCTGAAGGGCCGTCGACGGCGATCACGGGGACGCGCGGGTTGCTGGGAGCGGCATTCATGGGCGGGCCTGAGGCTGGGGTACGGGGCGGGTGGGCTAGCGGACGACGCCCGCCCAGGCCTCGAAGAAGGTCGGGAAGGTCTTCGAGACGCAGCCCGGATCGTTGATGCGCACCGGCCGGGGCCCGAAGGCGGCCAGCGCGAAGCACATCGCCATGCGGTGGTCGTCGTAGGTGTCGATCGCGACGCGCTCGCCGCCGGGGGCGTCGGCCAGGAAGCGCGCCGGCGGGTCGATCGCCAGGAAGTCGGCGCCCTCCTCCACCGTGGCGCCCAGCTTGCGCAGTTCGGTCGCCATGGCAGCCAGGCGGTCGGTCTCCTTCACGCGCCAGCTGGCCACGTTGCGAAGGCGCGAGGGGCCGCGGGCGAACAGCGCGAGCACCGCCGCGGTCATGGCGGCATCCGGGATGAGGTTCAGGTCGGCATCGATCGGCGCGAGCGGCGGACGCCCCTGCACCTCGATCCAGTGCTCGCCCAGCACCACGCGCCCGCCCATGGCCTCGATCACCTCGGTGAAGCGCACGTCGCCCTGGATGCTGCCCCGGCCCACGCCCTCCACCCGAACCGGCCCGCCGCCCAGCAGCCCGGCGGCCAGGAAATACGAGGCGGAGGAGGCGTCGCCTTCCACGTCGATGCGCCCCGGCGAGCGGTAGCGCGAGCCCGGCGGGACGACGAAGGCGCTCCAGCCCTCGCGCAGCGCATCCACCCCGAAGCGGCGCATGAGCGCGAGCGTCATCTCCACGTAGGGCTTCGAGATCAGCTCGCCGACGACCTCCACGCGGCCGCCGCGCCCGCCTGCGCCCAGCGCCATGAGGAGCGCCGAGAGGAACTGGCTCGAGACGTCCCCGCGCACGCGAACGGCGCTCCCGCCCGCCCCGCGCTCCCCGATCGCGAGGGGCGGGAAGCCTTCGTTGCCGCGGTAGTCGATGCGCGCGCCGGCCTGGCGCAACGCCTCGACGAGGTCGCCGATGGGGCGCTCGTGCATCCGCGGCACGCCGCGCAGCTCGTAGCGGCCGCCGGCCAGCGCGAGCACCGCGACGAGCGGACGGAACGCGGTGCCGGCATTGCCCAGGAAGAGGCTCGCCTCGCGCACCGGGAAGCCCGCGGGCGCGCCGGTCACGGCCCAGTCGCCCTCCCTCGCGCCGGGGGCGAGGGCCACGCCGAGCTGCCCGAGCGCATCGAGCATGACGCGCGTGTCGTCGGAGTCGAGCAATCCCCGCACTTGCGTCGTGCCCTCGGCCAGCGCGGCGAGCAGCAGGGTGCGGTTCGAGATGCTCTTCGAGCCGGGCAGGCGCAGGTGGCCTTGCGCGAGGCTCGCATGGGGAAGATCGAGAAAGGTCATGGTCGGTCCGCGGGCTTTCGGGCCCGGGCTATTCGTCCGAGGTGCTGCGCTTGCCGCCCGCCCAGGCGCGGCGCGCGTTGCGCGCTTCCGTCATGAGCCGCTGCAGCCCCGGCCCGTCGCCCTTGGCGACCAG
>JBGAOO010000043.1:0-16072 GCA_044221765.1 Usitatibacteraceae bacterium
GCGCGCTCGAGCAGGCGCGGCACCGCGAACACTGGCCCGATGCCCATCTCGTCGGGCTCGCAGCCCGCGATCGTGAAGCCGCGGAAAATGCCGAGCGGCGCGATGCCGCGGCGCTCGGCGAGCTTCGCGTCCATGACGACGCAGGCCGCGGCGCCGTCGGAGAACTGGCTCGCGTTGCCGGCGGCGATCACGCCGCCGGGGACCGCCGGCTTGATCTTCGCCACGCCCTCGTAAGTCGTGTCGGCGCGAATGCCTTCGTCCTTCGAGACGGTCGCTTCGCGCGTGCCCATCGACTGCGTCTTCGGGTCCGCCCAGGCCATGCTCACGGTGATCGGGGCGATCTCGGCCTCGAATCGCCCGGCGGCCTGCGCCGCCGCGGCGCGCTGCTGGCTCCGCGCCCCGTATTCGTCCTGCCGCTCGCGCGAAATGCCATAGCGCTTCGCGACATTCTCGGCGGTCGCGAGCATCGGCAGGTAGAGATCCGGCTTGTGCTCGCGCAGCCACGGCTCCTGGATCATGTGGCGGTTGGCCTCGTTCTGCACGCAGGAGATCGACTCGACGCCGCCGGCCACGACCACCGGCGTCTTCTCGAGGGTGACGCGCGCTGCGGCCATCGCGATGCTCTGCAGGCCCGACGAACAGAAACGGTTGATGGTGGTGCCGCCGGTCGTGACCGGGCAGCCGCCGCGCAGCGCGGCCTGGCGCGCGATGTTGAGGCCGTCGGCGCCTTCGGGATAGGCGCAGCCGAGCAGCACGTCCTCGACCTCGGCGGGCTCGACCCCGGCGCGCGCGATGGCTTGCTGAACGACATGGCCGGCGAGCGTGGCGCCGTGCGTGATGTTGAAGGCCCCGCGCCACGACTTCGTGAGCGGTGTGCGGGCGATGGAAACAATGACGGCGTCTGTCATGGCAGTCCCCGGAGTCAGCTGAAGGTCTTGCCCGCGGCCGCGAGCTTGGCGAGCGAACGCGCGGGCTCCCAGGCCTGGGGATCGCCGTGGCGGTTGCGTGCGAACTGCTTCATGCGGCGCACGACGACGTCCAGCCCGACGGTGTCCGCGTACAACATCGGGCCGCCGCGATGCGCCGGGAAGCCGTAGCCGTTCAGGTACACCATGTCGATGTCGGAGGCGCGCTGCGCGATGCCTTCCTCGAGGATTTTCGCGCCCTCGTTGACGAGCGCGTAGACGATGCGCTCGACGATCTCCGCGTCGCTCACCGCGCGGCGCTTCACGCCGATCTCCTTCGAGTAGTCGACGATCATCCGCTCGACCGCGTCCGACGGATACGCCGTGCGATCGCCCGGCTTGTAGTCGTACCAGCCGGCGCCGGTCTTCTGGCCGAAGCGGCCCTGCTCGCAGAGCCGGTCGGCGAGCCGCGAATAGATCACCATCGGCTTCTCGACGTAGCGGCGCTTCCTGATGGCCCAGCTAATGTCGTTGCCGGCGAGGTCGCCGACCCGGCACGGGCCCATCGCGAAGCCGAACTTCTCCATCGCGGCATCGATCTGCTTCGGCAACGCGCCTTCCTCGAGCAGGAAGAGCATCTGGCGGACGAGCTGCTCGAGCATCCGGTTGCCGATGAAGCCGTCACAGACGCCGGAGACGACCGCGATTTTCTTCATCGCCTTGCCGAGCTTCATCACGGTGGCGAGCACGTCCGGCGCGGTCTGCGCGCCGCGCACCACTTCGAGCAGCCGCATCACGTTGGCGGGGCTGAAGAAGTGCGTGCCGACCACGTCGCCGGGCCGGCGGGTGAAGCCTGCGATCCGGTTCACGTCGAGCGTCGAGGTATTCGTCGCGAGGATCGCGCCCGGCTTCATCACGGCATCGAGCTTCTCGAACACGGCCTGCTTGACCGCCATGTCCTCGAATACGGCCTCGACCACGATGTCGGCCTGCGCGATCGCGCCGTAGTCGAGCGCCGGTGTGACGAGCTTCAGGCGCGCATCGACGTCGGCTTCCGTCATGCGTCCCTTCTTGACGGCACTGCCATAGTTGCCGCGGATGGTCGCGAGGCCGCGGTCGAGCGCCTCCTGCTTCATCTCGAGCAGCGTGACGGGGATGCCGGCATTGATGAAGTTCATCGCGATGCCGCCGCCCATGGTGCCTGCGCCGATGACGGCAGCCCGGGCGATCGGGCGAACGGGCGTGGAATCCGGCACGTCGGCGATCTTCGCCGCGGCGCGTTCGCCGAAGAAGATATGGCGCAGCGCCTTCGACTCGGGCGAGAGCAGCAGTTCGTGGAAGCAGCGCCGCTCGGTGGCGAAACCTTCGTCGAATGGCTGGTTGACCGCGGCGGCCACGGCCTCCACGCACATGCCGGGCGCAGGGTAGGGGCCGGCCACGGCCTTGACCGAATTGCGCGCGAACATCAGGAAGCCTTCGGGGTTCGCGTGACGGACCTTCTCGTCGCGCACCCGCCGCGGCGGGCGCTTCTCCCTGATGAGTTTTTCCGCAAAGGCCACGGCGGCCTCGGCCAGGTCGCCCGCGACGACTTCGTCGAACAGCGGCGTGCCGGCGAGCTGCTGGGCGGGCACGATGCTGCCCGACACGATCATGTTGAGCGCGGCCTCGAGGCCGAGTGCACGCGGCAGGCGCTGGGTGCCGCCCGCGCCGGGCAACAGGCCGAGCTTCACCTCCGGCAGCGCGATCTGCGCGTCGGGCTTCGCGATGCGGTAGTGGCAGCCGAGCGCCAGCTCGAGGCCGCCGCCCATGCAGGCGCCGTGGATCGCGGCGACGACGGGCTTCGGGCTCGTCTCGTAGGCGGCGATCAGGGTGTGCAGCGTGGGCGGGGCGAGGGTCTTCGGCGTGTTGAACTCACGGATGTCCGCGCCGGCCGAGAAGGCGCTGCCGCTGCCGAGGAGCACGATCGCCTTGATGCCCGGCGAGCCGAGCGCCTTGTCGAGGGACTTCAGCAGCGATGCGCGCAACGCATGGCCCAGGCCGTTCACCGGCGGACTCGTCATCGTGATCACGGCGACCTTGCCGCGCTTTTCGTAGTTCGTCTCGCCCATGCGCGCCTGCTCCCCGAAGAAACCCGCTTCCCGCAAGCCATGCAGCCTATCGCCTGCCCTGCGTCTTGCCTATATGCCCATGCCCATTTTTCATTTGCCGGTCGCGGGGATGGGCCATACGCTAGCCGGTCGATCGGCCCGCGGGGCCGGATGGCCGAACAGGGGAGAGATGACGATGCATCCAGTGCGACGGGCGTCGCGTGCGGCTGCGGCATGTGCCGCGATGTGGCTGGTTCCGTGCGGGCCGGCCGCCGCGCTCGAGCGTACGCTCGATGAGGTGGTCGTCACCGCGCAGAAGCGCGCGGAGAGCGTGCAGGACGTGCCGATCGTCGTGACGGCCCTGTCGGGAGCCTTGCTGCGCGACAACGGTGTGCGCGATATCAAGGACCTCACGGTCCTGACGCCGGGCCTGATCGTTACCTCGACGGCGAACGAAATGAGCACCACCGCCCGCATCCGCGGCGTCGGCACGGTCGGCGACAACATGGGCCTCGAGTCTTCGGTCGGCGTGGTGATAGACGAGGTCTACCGCCCGCGCAACGGGGTCGGCTTCGGCGACCTCGGCGAGCTCGAACGCATCGAAGTGCTCAAGGGCCCGCAGGGCACGCTCTTTGGCAAGAACACCTCCGCGGGCGTGATCAGCGTGCGCACCGCGCAGCCGCAGGCCGGGCTCGGTGGCACGCTCGAGGCGATCGGCGGCAACCGCGGCATCGCGGAAGGCTCGCTCTCGCTGACCGGTCCGCTTGCGGGCGAACAGCTCACGGGCCGCATTTTCTACGGCTACCGCCGGCATGACGGCTGGCTCGACGTGGCCGCCCAGGCCCCTCGCGTGGCGCGGGAAGACGTGGACCGCGACGTCAACACGGCGCGCGGCCAGCTCCTCTGGAAGCCATCGGACGCCGTGCGACTGCGCCTGATCGCCGACTGGTCCGAGCGCAATGAGTCCTGCTGCCTCGGCGTGCAGCTGGTGGACGGGCCGAGCGCGGCCATCGTCGCCGCGATTTCGGGCGGAGGGCTCGCCAATCCGCCGCGGCCCTTCGCGCGCCGCGCCTTTGCCAATCGCGACACCCCGCAGGACATCCGTGATCGCGGTGTCTCGGCGCAGGCCGACTGGGAGCTGCCGGGCGGCACCACCCTCACCTCGATCACCGCCTGGCGGCACTGGGACTCGGAGATCGGCCAGGACGCCGACTTCAGCGGCGCCGCCCTGCTCTATCGCGACCCGAAGAGTTACGCCAACGCCTTCGAAACCCTGACGCAGGAGCTGCGCCTCGCGGGTGCGCGCGGACGGCTCAAGTGGCTCGTCGGCGGCTTCTATGCCGACGAAGACCTCGACTCCATCAACTCGATGCGTTTCGACAGCCAGTTCGAGCTGTATTACGGGCTCGCGCTCTCGGCCGGCATGGCGCCGGCGCTGATCCCGACCCTGTTCGGCCGCGCGCCCGGCACCTCCTATGCCACCGGCAACGGCTCGTTCGATCGCTATGAGCAAGGCTCGAAGAGCTGGGCGCTCTTCACCAACAATACCTATGCGCTGACCGAGCGCTTCGATCTCGGCCTCGGCCTGCGCTACACGAGCGAAGCGAAGGACCTCGATTCCCATTACACGAACCTCGGTACTGCGGCGTCACCGGCCGGCGCCGGCTGCGCCACCGCGCGCGCGCGCTACGCGATCATCTCGGCGTCCCTGCCAGCCGCGGCCCTGCCGGGCTTCTACGGACTCGGCTGCGCCACGTTCGCGGATCCGGCGTTCAACGATGCGCGCACGCGCCAGTCGCTCGACGAGGGCGAGTGGAGCGGCACCGCGAAGCTCATCTACCGCGCCTCCGACGACGTGATGTCCTACCTGTCGTACGCGCGCGGCTACAAGGCGGGCGGCTTCAACCTCGACCGCGAACGCATCGGCGGGCCGGTGACGGACTCGGTCGCAGATGCCGACACGGCGTTTGGCGCGGAAACGGTGGATTCGTACGAGATCGGCGTGAAGTCCGCCTGGTTCGGCAAGCGCCTCGCGCTGAACGGCGCCGTCTTCCACCAGCGCTACCGCGGCTTCCAGCTCAACACCTACAACGGCTTGCAGTTCATCGTCGCGTCGATCCCGGAGGTGACCTCGAAGGGTGTCGATCTCGACTTCCTCTGGCATGCGCCTGTCGCGGGCCTGACCCTGCAGGGCGGCATCAACTATGCGGACACCCGCTACGGCGGGTTCAATGCCGCGGCGGCGGGGGCCTCGCCGCGGCTGCCCGGCAGTACGCTGTCGTTCGCGCCGAAGTGGACGGGCGTGCTTGCCGCGACCTACGAGCATCCGCTCACGGCGAAGCTCGACTGGCGGGTGAACGTGGGCGCGAAGTACCTTTCGGACTACAACACCGGCTCCGACCTCAACCCGCTCAAGGCGCAGGACGCCTACGCGCTGCTCGACGCGCGCATCGGCATCGGCTCGCGGGACGACTCCTGGGCGCTCGAACTGTGGGGCCGGAACGTCACCGGCGAGGAGTACATCCAGGTCGGTTTCGATGCGCCGCTGCAGTCGGGCTCGATTGGCGCCTTCCTCGGCGATCCGCGCACCTTGGGCCTGGCGATACGGCTGAATTTCTGAGGGTTGCGGCGGCCGGGCGCCGCCCCCGCGGCGCGCAGCCGATCATCGGGTAGAGCACGTCGCCGAAGTCCTGCTCGGGGTGCTCCATCATGATCGCGATCACGAGCGGCACGAGCGTGCCGAGGATCGCGACGCCGTCGTTGATCTGCGCACGGTTGACTTGCCCGGCCCAGGTCGCGCCGCCGTGCACGAGCTGGTTGCGCACGACGTAGAGCCGGTCGAACACGATGCCGAGCACGCGGGCGGTGTCGCCGGCGAGGATGGCGCCCAGCGCGGCTTTCCTGCTGGCCGAGAAACCCACCTTCCAGCGCTCGCTGGAATCGTGCGTGCGCAGGGCATTCCAGAACGGGTCGAACGCAAAGCGGTTGCCGATCAGCGTACGGACGGGGCCGGTGAACTGATGGAAGAGCGCCTCGTGCAGGCGCCGGTCGCGATCGAGCACGACGAGCGTTTCGAGGAAGCCGCGCGCCCGGTCCCGCTCCGTCTCCTCGCGGCCGAACTCGCGGGCATAGGCGGCGTTGAAGGCGATCCATTGCAGCACGAAGCGGGTGTCTGCATCGTCGTGGATCTGCTCGGAGCGGATGAGCCAGCTCAGGGCCCGGTGGATGCGCAGGCGCAACGGCTCGGGATGGCCGGCCCGGATCTCCCGGTGCCGCGCTTTCAGCTCGAGTGCCGTGCTCCTTGCCGGGAGCGTTACCGTCGGGTCCCGCATCGGCACAGTATCGGCCAGGCTAGCGGGTCGCGAAAACCATGCCGGCGGCGAACAGCGCCAGGGTGCCGCCCAGCTTGCGCACCCACATTCCCCCCGCCAGCAGTTTTTCCGCGATGACGAATGCCGAAATTGCCGCGACCCAGGCGAGATCCATCACCCCGCCGACGAACAGCAGCGCCATCAGCAGCCAGCAGCAACCGAGGCAGTAGAGCCCGTGATGCAGGCCCATCACGCAGGCGCCCCAGGGGCCCGGGCGGTGGGCCGCCACGATGAACTGCGCGGGTCCGCGGCAGTGTGCGAGGCAGGCGGCCTTCACGGGCAGCCACTGATAGAGCCCCACGGCGAAGAGCAGGGCCGCGGTGCCGAGCGGCCGCACGCTCGCACCCATGTCGTCGATCCAGCCTGCGGCGATCAGCCCGACCTGCAGCGCGGTGGCCACGATCGAGAAGGCGAACCACGCGGCGAGGTAGCCCGCGAGGAAGCAGGCGCTGCGGCCGGTCGGCGCCGCGCCCTGGCCGCGGCGATTCACGCGATCGAAGAGCAGCACGGTCGGCGCGACCGAAGGGGTCATCATGCCCACCATCATCACGAACCACATCGTGAAGGTGTGGAGCGCGTAGTGGCGGGTGTACAGGCCGCCGCTCGTGGCGGGCATCGGCATCGGGGTGACGGACAGCCAGGCCCACGCGAGCGCGGCGAGCGCCATGAGGGCCGCGAACGTGACGAGGGTCGGGCGATCGGCCAAGCGCGGCTCAGGCCGCGCGCCCGTGCGCGACACCCGCGCCCGTCATGTCGAGGCGCGCGAAATGCGCGTGGCGGCCGTCCCAGCTGAGCGGGATGCTCGCGCCGATCAGGGTCTGCACCTTGCCGCTTGCGCTGTCGGCGCGATCGTACTCGAATCCCTCCGGCAGCACGATCTGCGCGCGGACGGGAGTGCCGGTCACCGGGTTGCGGATCGGCTCGACGCGCGCCTCGAAGAGGCCCTCGACCTCGACCCGTGCGGTGCGCGCCTCGAGGTCCGCCTCGAGGTGGATCGGCCTGAAGATCGGTGCGTGCACTTGCGCAAAGGTGCTTGCGAAGACATTGAAAATGGTTGCGCCGGGTTCGGTTTCCTCGCCCGACATGATCTTGAGGAGGGCGTCGCGCTGCGCGTTGTCGGCCCGCACATCGACGATCGGCTGTGCCTGCCCCCCGCCCATGTGGATGGCCTTCGGCCAGGCGAACAGGCCGCCGAAGGCGAGCCCGTCGAGCCGCACCTCGCCGAAGTGCCCGCGATCGATCCGGAAGAAGACGCCTGCCTGGCAGTGGCTGTGCGTCGGCGGCGACATGAACTGGCAGGGGCAGCCCCAGGCACAGTTGCAGTTGGTGACGTCGTATCCCTGGATGCGCCAGTCGACTCGAGACATGGTCCTTCTCCTCGAGTGCAGAGGGGCGATCCTATGCTTCGCGTCAGCCGTTCGCCACCTGTGGCTCGGGGAGGTCCTGCAGCACGGCCTCCGGCGCGGCGGTGAGGGAAGGCTGCTTCGCCAGCAGGGGGATCGGCCCGTCGCCGTGCAGGCGCTGGCCATTGTTCTCGAGCCAGCGCTCGATATGGCGGCGGAAGCGCGCCACGGCCTCGGCGCGCAGCTTCGCGAGGGTCTCCTCGCCGCCCAGCTTTTCCTGGGTCGCCGAGACCTGCCACCACCATTGCAGGCGATCGAGCCGCTCACCGTCCCGGTAGGGCAGCGTGATGGTGAAACGCCGGCCGGTGCGCGTTTGCGCCGTTTCGGCGTGGGCGAAATAGTCCTCGAGTGCGCGGGGCAATTCGACGTGCGACATCCGTGTGTCCGGAAGGCAACAGGATTGCCTCCATCATGCCTCAATTGCGGAAGCGCGATCCAGCCCTTCAGGCGATGAGATAGCCGCCGTCGACATTCAGTGCCACGCCGGTCGTGTAGCTCGCGGCCGGCGAGACGAGGTACAGCACGGCGCCCGCCATTTCGTCGGGCTGCGCGACGCGACCCATCGGCACGTGGGGCAGCACCTTGTCGAGCACGACCGGGTTGCGCGTGAGCGCCGCGGCGAACTTCGTGTCGGTGAGGCCGGGCAGCAGCGCGTTGACGCGGATGCCCTGCGGCGCGCATTCACGCGCAAAAGCCTTCGTCATCGAGATCACCGCCGCCTTGGTGATCGAATACACGCCCTGCAGCGGGCCGGGGATCACGCCGTTGATCGAGGCGACATTGACGATGCTGCCGCCGCCGCCCTTCGCCATCAGCTTCGCGGCGGCCTGCGACATGAAGAAATAGCCGCGGATGTTGACGTCCACGGTCTTCTGGAAGGCGTCCAGAGGCGTGTCGACGATGGGCCCGAAGTGGGGGTTGGTGGCGGCGTTGTTCACCAGGAGATCCAGGCGGCCATGCTCCGCGTCGAGGGCACGGAAGAGGCCTTCGATCTGCTCCATCTCGCCGATGTGGCAGGCCAGGGCCTCCGCGGAGCCGCCGGCCTCGCGGATGGAGGCCGCCACGGCCTCGCAGCCTTCCTGCTTGCGGCTCGAGACGACGACATGGGCGCCATTCGCGGCCAGGGTGCGGGCGATGGCTTCGCCGATGCCCCGGCTGGCGCCGGTGACGAGGGCGATCTGGCCCGTGAGGTCGAAGGGTGAGGAGGTCATGGGCGCTCCGATTCGGCGCCGCCGGCCATGAGCTTCAGGCAGCGCCCTTCCAGCACGTGGGTCAGCTGGGCGAAGGTGGCGAAGTCGGGGTTGGTGGTCTCCCCCCGGGCGTAGCGGAAGTAGATCTGCTGGGCGATGGCCGCGAGGCGGAAATAGCCGAAGGCCAGGTAGAAGGAGAAGCCCGGCAGGTCCTGGCCCGTGCGGTCCCCGTAGTAGCGGATGACCTCGTCCCGGGTGAGCATGCCCTTCAGGTGGGTGGGCTGGCGGCGCAGGCTGCGGAAGGCCGGGTCGTCGTCCGCCTGCACCCAGTAGGCCAGGGTGTTGCCCAGGTCCATGAGGGGGTCGCCCAATGTGGCCATCTCCCAGTCCAGGACGCCGATGACCTTGAGGGGATCCTCCGGATCCAGCACCACGTTGTCGAAGCGGTAGTCGTTGTGGATGAGGCGGGTGGCGGAATCCTGCGAAGGCATGCGGGCCGCGAGCCAGGCCAGGACGCCTTCGAAGTCCGCGGCGTCGGAGGTGCGGGCGGCGCGGTAGCGGGCGGTCCAGCCCTCCACCTGGCGGCGGACGTACCCTTCGCCCTTGCCCAGGGATTCGAGGCCCGCGGCCTTCCAGTCCACTTCGTGGAGGGCGATGAGCTGGTCGAGGACGTTGAGGCAGAGCTGCCGCACGCCTTCCCGGCCCAGCACGAGCCCTTCGGGCAGGTCCCGCCGCAGGATGAGGCCCCGCAGGCGTTCCATGGCGTAGAAGGGCGCGCCCAGCATCGAGGGGTCGTCGCAGACCGCGAGGATCTCCGGAACCAGGGGATAGACCGGCCGGAGGGCCGCCATGATGCGCGCCTCCCGCAGCATGTCGTGGGCCGAGGCCGCCTTGTGGCCCCTCGGCGGGCAGCGCAGGATCAGCTCGCGGTTCGCGTAGCGCAGGAGGTAGGTGAGGTTCGACGCGCCGCCGGGGAACTGGGTGAGGGCGGGAGTTCCGAGGAGGGACGGAATCGCGCCTTTCAAGAAGGCGTCGACGGCGGAGACGTCCAGCTCTTCGCCAGCGCGGACGGGTCCGGATTCATCGATCAAGGGCACACTACCTCCATTGCATCGAGTTGTAGAACCTATCCTGTTTTTCTTCGATCCACTGCGCGGCGTTGGCGATGAGGCTGTTGATTTCGGCCTGTTCCGGATCCCATCGAATTCGATGGGCTTGGAATCGGTGGCATGGTTTGAATTCGGGAGGACGGGAGGGCCCTTTCAGCTCTGCCCTATCGGAACGCCAGCGTCCGCGGCCATGGATTCGTTTCCGTTCACGGCGAGTGGCGGGCGTGGCCCCCGACTTTTTTTATATTGGCAACCCCGAGTGGGTGTCCAGGGGTGGGCGAACCCGTTCCATCATTCTTGCCCCAGGAATTCCTGAGCCGTCCGCCCGATGTCCTGGGCGATTTTGCGAAGAAGAATGGGCGAAATGTCCTGGCCAGCGTGAAAAGGGACGGTTGTGGTCCTGCCGTCCGGATGTCGGAACTGGCGGTGCGACCCGCGTTGGCGAACCTGGACGAAGCCTTGTGATTCAAGGAGCGCCACGACTTCCCGCGGCTTGAGGACGGGTACGGTTCCCATGCCTATGCGACTTGGATTCTCTGAATACCGACAAATTCAGACTCCAACCTGGGGTCGCCCTCTTCCAGAAGCATCTCGATGACCTCGCGGAGATTGACCTGCAGGGCATCCAGGCTCGCCGCTTGGGAGTGGGCACCGGGCCAACCGGGCACATACCCCACATACAAGCGAGTGGCAGGGTCCTGCTCGATGACAACGTCAAAGAACCGCATGGCCACCCTCCTCGCCCAAAGAGTACCGCCATCATGCGAGCGGAGTGCGTGAATCCGAAGGCCCCGAATTCAACCCCTCTCGGACTCCCCGCCTCCGGTTCCGGCCCGCGCCGCCTGCCTGCGCAGCTCCAGCTTGGCGATGAGCGCGCGGTGCACCTCGTCGGGCCCGTCGGCGATGCGCAGGATGCGGGCGTAGGCGAAGAAGGCGGTGAGGGGGAAGTCGTCGCTGAGGCCGGCGCCGCCGTGGATCTGGATGGCCTGGTCGATGACGGTCTGGGCCACGTTGGGGGCGACCACCTTGATCTGGGAGATCTCGCTCATGGCCCCCTTCACGCCCACGGTGTCCATCATCCAGGCGGCCTTCAGGGTCAGCAGGCGGGCCTGCTCGAGGGCCATGCGGGCGTTGGCGATGATGTCGCCGTTGCCACCCAGCTGGGCCAGGGGCTTGCCGAAGGCGACGCGGCCGAGGGCCCGCTCGCAGAGCAGTTCCAGGGCCCGCTCCGCCGCGCCGATGACGCGCATGCAGTGGTGGATGCGGCCAGGCCCCAGGCGCCCCTGGGCGATCTCGAAGCCGCGGCCCGGACCGCCGATGATGTTCCCGAGGGGCACGCGCACGTCCGTGAAGCTCACCTCGCCGTGGCCGTAGGGCTCGTCGAAATTGCCGAAGACCGGCACATTGCGTTCGATGACCATGCCCTTCGTCCCCACGGGCACCAGCACCATGGAATGGCGCGCGTGCTTCTCGGCGGCGGGGTCCGTCACCCCCATGAAGATGGCGACGGCGCAGTCCGGGTGGCCCACGCCGCTGCTCCACCACTTGCGTCCGTTGAGCACGACCTCGTCCCCCTTCACCTCCGCCGTCGCCGCCATGTTGGTGGCGTCGCTGGAGGCCACCGCGGGCTCCGTCATGCAGAAGGCCGAGCGGATGGCGCCGTCCAGGAGGAGCCCCAGCCAGCGGGCCTTCTGGGCCTCGGAGCCGTACTTGACGAGGACCTCCATGTTCCCCGTGTCGGGGGCGTTGCAGTTGAAGATCTCCGGCGCGATGAGGGAGCGGCCCATGAGCTCCGCCAGGGGCGCGTAGTCCAGGTTGGAAAGGCCCGCCCCGTAGTCCGCGTCGTGGAGGAAGAGGTTCCACAGGCCCGCGGCCTTCGCCTTCGCCTTCAGGCTGGGGATGAGGGGCGGCACCGTCCAGGGCCCGGGGCCGCCTCGAAGGGACTTGAAGTAGGCCCCCTCCGCCGGCAGCACGTGCTCATCCAGGAAGGCCGACAGGCGGCTCGAAAAGTCGCGGGCCTTGGGGGAAGGCGCGAAGTCCATGGGAGTCCTCGAGATGAGAGGAAGGATAGACCCCGGGGCGCCTCGCCACCTAGCGGAGCCTCAGGGCTTCGCCGGGGTGGGCTTGCGCTCCCACAGGACGTTGACGACCTTCCACTGGCCGTTCGCCTTCACCAGGTGCAGGTAGTCGATCCAGTCCGCCATGGTGGCTTTCGCCGTGGCGGCGTTTCCGTAGACCTCGAAGATCTGCACCTCCTTCTGCCGGCGCGCGGCGGGGGTGTGCTTCCCGAAGCCGGCGCGGGTTCCGAGGATGAGGGTGAGGGCGCCCATGTGATCGAGCTTGCCCCGGCCCTTGTCGTCCACGCTCAGGATGCGCTTGGCCAGTTCCGGGTGGAGGGCGCGCTCCATGCGGGCGGCATCCCCCTCGTACCAGCCTTCCATGTAGTCCAGGGCGGCGGCGGTGATGGCGGCGCGGTCGGCCTCGCCCTGGGGAAGGGCTGGAGCCGGGGCGGCGGGTGCCTGGGCCAGGAGGGCGGCGGCGGAGAGGAAGAGGGCGGCACTGCGAAGGGCGGTCATGGGGCCTCCTGTGGGTAGTGGGACTGGGATGGGGGGCGGAGGGACATGTTCCCCGGAATGTGGGCCCCCGGGGCGGGCAGACCAATCCCGGGGGCCTGCCGTAGGCTGGAGGGGTGGAAAGCCCCCTGCCCGAACGCCTCCGCCCCGCCACCCTCGACGAGGTGGTGGGCCAGGCCCACCTGCTGGGCCCCAGCGGCCCCCTGCGGCGCATCGCCGCCGGGGGCCGCCTGCCCTCCATGGTGCTGTGGGGCCCGCCGGGCACGGGGAAGACCACCCTCGCCCGCATCCTCGCCAACGCCACGGGCCACGGCTTCATGGAATTCAGTGGCGTGAGCGGCTCGGCGGCCGAGCTCAAGAAATTCCTCCTGGACCAGGCGAAGATGCCCCTCTTCCGTGCCGCGGCGCCGGTGCTCTTCCTGGACGAGATCCACCGCTTCAACCGCGCCCAGCAGGACATCCTCCTGCCCTTCCTGGAGCGCGGCGAGGCCATCCTGATCGGCGCCACGACGGAGAACCCGGCCTTCTACCTCAACCCCGCCTTGCGCAGCCGCTGCCAGCTTTTCGCCCTGAGGGGCCTGGACCCTGAGGACATCGTCCGCGTCCTGCGCCGCGCCGAAGCCAAGGAGCCGCGGGAGCCCGCGCAGGAGGAGGTGATCGCCTGGCTCGCCGACTGGGCCGGCGGCGATCTGCGGGCCGCCCTCACGGGGCTGGAAACCTGGTGGGACCTGGCCGAAGGCGCCCGGGACCTCCCCACCCTCCAGTCGGCCCTCGGCGGCCGCATCCTCTTCGACCGCGCCGACGGCCACTACGACCTGGCCTCCGCCTTCCAGAAATCCCTGCGGGGCAGCGACGCCGACGCGGCCCTCTACTACCTCAGCCGCATGATCCGGGGCGGCGAGGATCCCCGCTTCATCGCCCGGCGCCTCATGGTCACGGCGGCCGAGGACGTCGGCAACGCGGACCCCCAGGCCTTCATCCTGGCGGAGACCGCCAGCCGCGCCGTGGAGCGCATCGGCTGGCCCGAGGCGCGGATCCCCCTGGCCCAGGCCGTGATCTACGTGGCCAACGCCCCCAAGAGCAACGCCACCATTCAAGCCATCGACGCCGCCCTGGCCGCCGACGACGCGCCGGTGCCCGACGCCCTGCGGGACGCCAACACCTCCACCTCGAAGGCTGCGGGGCGGGGCGCTGGCTACCACTACAGCCACCTGGACTACACGAAGGCCCAGGACTTCCTGCCCGAAAAGCTGCGCGGCGGACGGTTCTATGCCCCTTCGCGGCCCCAGGAGCGGAGCTGGCGGGACGCCGCCGAGCCTGATGCGCCGAGGCTGGCGGCCCTGTGGTCGGCGTGGATCGAGGCGAATCCTGAAGGCGGCGAGGTGCCGATGGCCGAGTGGGCCGAAGCGCTGGGCTGCAGCCGCGAAGGCCTGGGACGGGCCGTCAAGAAGCTCGCTTCGCCTGCCTTCAGGATCGACAGGATCCTGCGTGTGGCCCGGATCTGAGTCCCTGCGGCCTCAACCCATGGGCGGCAGGACCCCGAGCTGGGTCATGAGGCCGAGCTGATCCAGCGCCACGCGGTGCTCAGTGATCCTCCCATCCCGGAAGGTCAGGATGTCGATGGCCTCGAAGCCCACCTGCCGCCCGGTGGCGGGGATGCCCAGGAAGGGCCCTTCGTGCGTGCCGGTGAAGGTCTTCCGGGTGACCACCTTCTCCCCTTCCGCCACCTGTTCGCGGATGGCGACGCGCAGGTCGGGAAAGGCCGATCGCAGACCCGCAAAAAGCGCCTTCACGCCGTCGCGGGTGGGGGGGACGCCGGGCAGCGGCGTGTGGTCGACGAAGTCCGGCGCCAGCAGCTCGTCCACCAGGTCCAGGTTGCCGCCCTGCTGGCCACCAGGTCCAGGTTGCCGCCCTGCTGGGCCTCCAGCACCAGGCGCCGCACCGCCAGTCTGTTCGCTTCCCTGGACATGGTGCCTCCTGGATGAATCTACGGGAAATGTCTCCAGGCGGATGAAACCCACGTTCCGGCTCCCGCACATCGTAGAGCAGCATCCGCCATGATGACCCTTCACGGCCCGCCCCCGGAGGCCCCATGCGCCACTCCACCCTTCTCCCATCGGCCCTCATCTGCGCCGGCCTCGTCGCCGCGCCTTCCCCGAAGTCCCCGCGCCCCCTCATCCAGGTGGCCCTGCTCCTCGACACCAGCAACAGCATGGACGGCCTCATCGGCCAGGCGAAGAGCCAGCTCTGGACCTTCGTGAACGAGTTCGCGCCCCTGAAGCGGGATGGCCAGGCGCCGGAGCTGCAGGTGGCCCTCTACGAATACGGCAAGTCCAGCATCCCGAGCGGGGAGGGCTACATCCGCATGGTGCTGCCCTTCACCACGGACCTGGACCGGGTCAGCCAGGAGCTCTTCGCCCTCACGACCCGGGGCGGCGACGAGTACTGCGGCCAGGTGATCCAGTCCGCCACCAACGGCCTGGGCTGGAGCGCCGCGCCGAGGGACCTGAAGGTCATCTTCATCGCCGGCAACGAGCCCTTCACCCAGGGCAAGGTGGACTACCACGGCGCCTGCGCCACGGCCCTGGAGAAGGGCATCCTGGTGAACACGATCTTCTGCGGCCCCCTGCAGGAGGGCGTGGACACGAAATGGGCGGACGGCGCGCGCCTGGGGGGCGGCTCCTACATGGCCATCGACCAGAACCGCCAGGCCGTCCACATCCCCTGCCCCCTGGACGGCGACATCGAGAAGCTGGGCCTGGAGCTCAACAAGACCTACATCCCCCTCGGCGCCGCGGGGGTGGCGGGCTGGGCCAACCAGTCCGCCCAGGATGCCAACGCCTTCGGCGCCGGGGCTGGCTCGGTGAACCAGCGCATGAAGGCCAAGGCTTCGGGCTTCTACCGGGCCGACGACTGGGACCTCGTGGACGCGGAGAAGGCCGGCCGGAAGAAGCTGGAGAGCGTGGATCGCAAGGACCTCCCGGAGGAGATGCGCGCCATGACGCCGGCCCAGGCCCGGGCCCACGTGGACGCCAAGGCCAAGGCGCGCGCCGAGCTGCAAGCGAAGATCCAGAAGCTCAGCGCCGAGAGGGAGAAGTACGTCGCCGCCAAGCGCGCCGAGCTGGCGGCGAAGGAGGGCGCGAAGACCCTGGACGCCGCCATGGTGGAGACCCTGCGGGGCCAGGCCAAGGCGAAGGGGTTCCTCAAGTAGGCGGAGGCCCGCCTCCGGCGATCAGCGCAGTTCCAAGGGGAGGCCGCCCTCGGAGCTCAGCGCCTCCCACCGCGGGCGGAGGGAATAGGACAGGAGCTTGCCGTCCCGGAGGACGCCCTGGTACCAGTCCTCCCGCAGGGACAGGAAGAGGTAGCGGGAGGCCTGCCCCGGCGCGACGAAGCGCAGCACGACGAGATCATGGCTCCGGGACGTGATCAGCGTG
>JBGAOO010000043.1:16084-18136 GCA_044221765.1 Usitatibacteraceae bacterium
CAAAGGTCTCCCGTCCCTGGCGGGGCCAATCCTGCCGCGGACCGGTCCAGACGTAGGCCTGGACGTCGTCAGGCAGGGCTTCCGCATGGAGGACCAGGCCGAAGCGCGGGCCTTCGATCCGGGCCGGGGTCACCCACAGGCCGTAGGCCCCCAGTCCCAGGAGGAGCAGGGCCGACCAGAGGACGTAGAACCCGCGGCGCTGATGGTGGATGGAGGGCGGGCTGGATTCCGGCACGGGGTTCCTGGGAATCCCCCAGTGTGCCCGCATCAGTCCAGATGGCCCATGCGGTCGTCCTGGTAGTCCCGGATCGCGGCTTCGATCTCCTCCACGGTGTTCATCACGAAGGGCCCGTAGTGGGCGATGGGCTCCTGCAGGGGGAGGCCCGCCAGCACCATGAAGCTGGCGCCGCCTGGGCTGGCGGCCCGGAGGCCTTCGCCCGCCCCCAGCTGGGCCACGGAGCCCTCGGGCACCTCGCGGCCGTCGATCTCCAGGCCACCGTGGAGGAGCGCCACCGCGGCGGTCCAGTCCGGCGGCAGGGCGTGTTCGAAGGCACCGCCAGGCCCCAGCTCGACATGGGCGTAGGCGATGGCGGCCGGCGTCCGCGCCGGGCCGGTGACGCCGAACCAGGTCCCCGCCAGGCCCCGCAGGCGCCCGCCTTCGAAGGTCTGCCAAGGCATGGTCTCCGGCTGCAGGTCTTCGTAGCCCGGGGGACGTCCCTTCTCGGCCTTTGGCAGGTTGATCCAGAGCTGCACGCCTTCGATGGGTCCGCCGCTCTCCTGCTGCTCCGGCACGGGCATCTCCTCGTGCACGATGCCACGGCCCGCGGTCATGAGCTGGGCGCCGCCGGGACGCAGGATCCCGTGGCCCCCGGTGCTGTCCCGGTGCCGGAAAGCCCCCTGGATGAGGTAGGTGAGGGTCTGGAAGCCCCGGTGCGGATGGGGCGGAAAGCCCGCGTCGCTGCCCGGAGGTATGTGGAGGGGCCCGAAGTGGTCCATGAGCAGGAAGGGGTCCATGGCCCGGAAGGCGTCGCCGCCGTGCTGGCCGCGGCCCGGCACCAGGCGGCGCAGGGGCACGCCGTTGCCGTCCTTCGTGGGATTGCCGGGAACGAGGGTCGTGATCGCACGCAGCTTCATGGCTCACCCCAGGTCGAAGAGGAGGATCTCGCCGGCCTCAAGGGCCGCCACATCGAGGGCGGCCTCGTCCTCGAGGGCCAGGCCGTCGCCGGCCTGGAGTTCGACGCCGTTGGCCTTCACCGACCCGCGAGCCACGTGGAGCCAGCCGCCGCGGCCCGCCTCGAAGGCGTGCATCACGGACGCACCTGGATCGAGGCGCGCGACCGACACCGAGACGTCCTGGCTCATCTGCACGGCGCCGTCGCGGCCGTCCCGGCTGGCGATGAGCCCGAGCCTGTTGCGCAGGGCGCCGTCCTCGAAGACGACCTGCTGGTAGCGGGGCGCCAGGCCCTTGCGGTCGGGGATCACCCAGATCTGGAGGAAGTGCACCGGCTCGGTGGCCGAGGCGTTGAATTCGCTGTGCTGGATGCCGGTGCCGGCGCTCATGGCCTGGGCCTCGCCAGGCCTGATGACGCCAGCGCCGCCGAGGGAGTCCTTGTGGGCCAGTCCGCCCTCCAGCACCCAGGTGAGGATCTCCATGTCCCGGTGCCCGTGGGTGCCGAAGCCCTGGCCGGGCCGCACGCGGTCCTCGTTGAGGACCCGCAGGGCGCGGAAGGCGTGGTGGCCCTCCTCGAAATAGTCCCCGAAAGAGAAGGTGTGCCGGGTGTCCAGCCATCCGAAATCGAAGTGGCCCCGGTCGCCGGCACGGCGGAGGGTGAGCATGGCGGGCTCCCGAAGGGCCCCGGTCCAGGGCCGTTCACAAAATTAGATGTTACAACATCTATTGTCAATTCCTGGCCCGGGTCACACCGCCAAGGGCTTACATTGGCGTTGTTTCCAGCCTTCGGGGAGGTCGCCATGGTGAAGCGGGTGCTCGTGGGCGTGGATTTCTCGGCCGCCAGCCGTCTGGCCCTGGCCCGGGCCCACGAATGGGCCCAG
>JBGAOO010000424.1:0-2176 GCA_044221765.1 Usitatibacteraceae bacterium
GGCGCGCCCGGGCGTGGCGGAAATGGCGCTACGCGGCCGCGTAGCGGCGCAGGCGGTGGGAGAACTCGGCCAGGGCCTCGATGCCGCTCGCCTCGGCGCGGTCGCACCAGTCGCGCAGCTGCTGCACGAGCTGCTCGGTGGAGAGCGTGGAGCGCTCCCACGTCTTGGCGAGCTCCTCGCGCATGGCGTACCAGGTCGCCAGTCGCGGGCTCGTCTCGAGCGCGCGCGCCACGGCCTCGCGCTCGGCCGGCGACTGCGCCGTGCCGCGCGTGACCCACAGTCGCAGCCGCCTGGCCGCCGTGTTGTCGGCGAAGAGCTGCTTCTCGCGCAGCTTGGCGACTTCCTCTTCCCAGGCGAGCTTCATCGACTTGGCGTACTTCGCGAGCACCTCGTAGCGGTTGGTCGCGATCGCCTGGAGCGTCTGCAGGTCCACCTCGGCCTTCGTGGGGAGCAGGCGGACCTTGGGCGGCACCTTCTTGGGCGAGGCGAGGCCGAGCAGGCCGAGCGCGCGGATGTAGAGCCAGCCCAGGTCGAACTCGTACCACTGCACCGAGAACTTCGCCGAGGTCGGGAAGGCGTGGTGGTTGTTGTGCAGCTCCTCGCCGCCGATCCAGAGCGCGACGGGGACGATGTTGGTGCTCGCGTCCTCCGTCTGGAACTTGCGATAGCCCCAGAAGTGGCCGATGCCGTTGATGACGCCCGCGGCCCAGAAGGGGATCCACGCCATCTGGATGCCGAACATGAGCGCGCCCGGCACCAGGCCGAAGAGCGCGATGTCGGCGGCGGCCATGAGGAGGATGCCGAACTTGTGGTACGGCGTGTAGATCGTGCGCTCGAGCCAGTCGTCCGGCGTGCCGTGCCCGTAGCGCGCCATCGTCTCCGGATGCCGCGATTCCTCGACGTAGAGGAAGACGCCGGCGAAGAGCACGCGCTTGATGCCGTAGACCTGGGGGCTGTGCGGGTCCTCGGGGGTCTCGCACTTCGCGTGGTGCTTGCGGTGGATGGCCGCCCATTCCTTCGTGATCATGCCCGTGGTGAGCCACAGCCAGAAGCGGAAGAAATGGCACACGACCGGGTGCAGCTCGAGCGAGCGGTGCGCCTGGCAGCGGTGCAGGTAGAGCGTCACGCCCGCGATGGTGATCTGCACGAGCACGAGCAGCGCGAGCAGGTCGCCCCACCAGGGGAGGTTCAGGAGCCCTTGGAACATGTCGATGCGCCTTTCGGAGGGCCCGCCTCGTGGCCCGGGCGGGTAGGTTCGTCGGCCGACATTCTACATGCAAGGCCGCGGGCGGACGAGGGTGATTTCCCTCAAATGGGGCCTAAACCCTTGTTTTCAAGGGCATCAGGCGGGCGCGGTTCCCGAGATCACGCGCACGTCGCGGGTGGGATAGGGGATCTCGATGCGTGCCGCCCGGAAGGCCGCCAGGGTGTCCTTCAGGATGGCGCCGCGCAGGCCGGCCTGGCCCTGGTCGGGATCCTCGATCCAGACGCCCAGCTCGACCTCGATGCCGTTGTCGCCCAGCGCCGCGATCCACGCGGCCGGCGGCGGCTCGGCGAGCACGCGCGGCTGGCGCTGCGCGGCCGACACGAGGATGCCGAACACCTGGTCCACGTCCGAGTCGTAGCCGACGGTGACGGGCACCTTGAGGAGCACCCGGCGGTCGGAGAACGAGTGGTTGGTGACCGCCTGCGTGATCAGCGTCTCGTTGGGCACGATCGACTCGGTGCCGTCCAGGCTGCGGATCACGGTGTAGCGCGATTCGATCGACTTCACCACGCCGTGCCGGTTGTCGACGGTGACCAGGTCGCCCAGCCGGATCGAGCGGTCGAGCAGGATGATGTACCCGCTCACGTAGTTGCTCGCGATCTTCTGCAGGCCCAGGGCGAGGCCCACGCCCAGCGCCCCGCTGAAGACCGAGAGCGCGGTGATGTCGATGCCCACCAGGGGCAGCGCGACCAGGATCGCGAGGAGCACGGCCAGGGCGCGCACGAGCTTCGCGACGACCGCGCGCGTGGACAGCTCCACCCTTTCGGCGGCCATGACGCGGCCCTCGACCAGGCTCGCGAGCCAGAGCGAGATCGCGACGGTGACCGCGACGGAAACCGTGCCCTGCAGGATGAGCAGCAGCGAGATCTTCTGCTTGCCCACCGTGAACGAGATGGCCTCGAGCGATTC
>JBGAOO010000425.1:0-2170 GCA_044221765.1 Usitatibacteraceae bacterium
TCGCCTCGATCGTCTGGGGCAGGTCGAGCTCGATGAAGTCGCCGGCGCGAAGGGCGATGAGCTGGCCGACGGTCGCGCGGGCGTTGCTCAGCTCCGCGACGATCTCCACCTCGGCCGCCTGCACCTGGCTGGTGAGCATGTGGATCCAGCGCTTGTTGGGCTCGGCCTGGTTGCCCTGCAGCGTGGTGAAGAGGATGTCGCGGATCGGCTCGAACGTGGAGTAGGGGATGGCGAGGTACATGTCGCCGCCGGCGTCGCCCAGCTCGATGCGGAAGGAGGTCGCCACCACGATCTCGCTCGGGTGCGCGACGTTCGCGAACTGGGTGTGCACCTCCGCGCGCTGGTATTCCAGCTCGATCGGGTAGATGCCGTGCCAGGCCGCCTTGTAGTCGGCGAACACCACCTCGAGCATCTTCTGGATGATGCGCTGCTCGGTGGCGGTGAAGTCCCGGCCCTCGATGCGGGTGTGCCGGCCCGTGCCGCCGAACAGGCTGTCGATCACGCTGAACACGAGGTTCGGGTCCATGATGAACACGCCCGAGCCGTGCAGCGGGCGGATCGACACGATGTTGATGTTGGTGGGCACCGCGATGTCGCGCAGGAACGCGCTGTACTTGAGCACGCGCACCGGGCCCACGGAGATCTCCGGGTTCTTGCGCATGAAGTTGAACAGGCCGATGCGCAGGTTGCGCGCGAAGCGCTCGTTCACGATCTCGAGCGTGGGCATGCGCCCGCGCACGATGCGCTCCTGGCTGGCGAGGTTGTAGGAGCGCACCCCGCCGGGGGCCTCGGGCGCCTCCTCGGGCGCCTCGTCCGCGCCCTCGAGCAGCGCGTCGACCTCTTCCTGGGAAAGGAATTGTTCGGCCATGGTCTTATTGCACGATGATGCTGGTGAAGTGGACGGCCTCGATCACCGGGGCCTCCTTGGTGGCGCCCATCGCGGTGCGCGCCTCCTCGACGATCTCCTTCGCGAGCTTCTCCTTGCCCTCGCGCCCGGCCAGGTCCGCCGAGGACTTCGAGGTGAGCAGCATGATCAGGCGGTTCCTGATCGCGGGGGTGTGCACCTTCACCGCGTCGCCGGCCTTGGAGTCGGCGGCCTCGAACGAGAAGGCGATCTGCATCATCCGCTCGATGTTCTCGTCGCGCAGGTTCACCACCAGCGGCTCGAACGGCACGAAGATGGGCGCCTTCTTCGCCTTCTGCTCGGCCGCTGGCGCGGCCTTCCCGCCCTTGTCGGCCTTGTCGGCCTCGGCGGGCTTCTTCAGGAAGAACCAGGCACCCACGCCGCCCGCGGCGAGCAGCGCCACCGTCGCGCCCAGGATGATGAAGAGCTTCTTCCGGCTCCTGGGCGCCTCGGGCGCCCCCGCTTCCTTGCCCGCATCGGGCTTCGCGGCATCGGGCTTGCCGGCAACGGGTTTCGCGGCGGGTTTGGCGGGGGCTGCGGCGGCCATGGCGGTTCGCTCTTTCGGGTGGGGACGCGTGGAACGGCGTCCGGATGCAGGAAATTATGGGTTCCGCACCCCCCGGCGAACCCCCGGAAAAGCGCCGGTTTCCGGCGCCTATTCGGGGCCCTCAGGCGAACAGGTCGACGCGCCCTCGCGGGACGACGGTGACGATCCGGGGCGCCTCGGGCGCGGCCTCGGCCTGCGCGTCCTGTCGCGCGGTGGTGGCGAAGGCCGAACGGGCCCGGGCCTCGCCCTGGCCGGTGCCGTCGCCCTGGCCCACCTGCGCGCCGCCGAACTGCAGGCCGCTGTCGGCGAGCATCTCCTTCAGGCGGGGCATGGCCTCCTCGATGGCGAGGCGCGTCTCGGGCCGGTGGGCCTCGAACTGCAGCGTGGCCGAGCCGTCCTCGACCTTGATCCGCACGTCGATGGGGCCCAGGTCGGCCGGGTGCAGCTGGATCTGCGCCTCCGTCTTGCCGCCGCGCACGTGCAGGGCGACGCGTTCGGCGAGGCCCTCGCGCCAGGCCGGCGTGGCCGGGTCGCCCACGAGCGGGGCGGCGGCCTGCGCGGCGGCGTGGGAGGTGGCGGCCACCGTCCCGGCCTTGGCGAGGGGCGGGAAGTCGGGCAGGGAGGTCGGTGCGCCTGCCTCGGGGGCCGGTTCGTGGCGGCGCAGGGCGGCCTCTTCCGCACGCGCGAGGGCGGGGGCGAAGGACTGGAGCAGGGCGGTC
>JBGAOO010000044.1:0-18288 GCA_044221765.1 Usitatibacteraceae bacterium
TTCGCTCCGCGGGGCTCGCGCGCGCCGCGCAGCGCGCGGACATCCCCTAGCGAGGCGAGGGTGCGACGGGGCTTGCGCCCCGCCGCAGCGCCGGCGGCGGCTCAGCCGCCGCCGATGTCGTCGCCGGTATCGCTCGAGGAACCCAGCATCGCGAGCGTGCGCGTCTTCGGTCCCCCGCACACCACCCGGATCACGATCTCGTCCGTGCCCTTGGGCACGTGGATCGTGTGGATCAGCACGTTGCGCTTGCCGATCGGCAGGCCCTTGCCGCTCGCCTTCGACGCTTTCGCGTTCTTTCCCTTGATGGCGCCTGTCTTGGTAGATTTCGCCTTGGCCTTGCTCTTCTTGCCGGGCATGGCAATCCTCCCTTTCATGTCGGATGGGCGTCGTGTTTATACCATTGCGGGCGTTGCGCACGACAGCATGGGCAGCCTTCCTGCTCATCGCAGGCCTCGTGCACGCTGCGCCGCCGGAGGGTTGTGCCGGCACCGCCGCCGAGCCCCTCGCCGCGCACGCGCAAGCCGACTGCCTGCTCGCGCAGGCGCGCAAGGCCTTTCGCGAGCGCCGCTACGCCGACGTGCTGTCCGCGGTCGGCACGATCGAGGCTTTGCCCGGTTCGATCGAAGCGGACGTGGCGTTCGCCGCCGGGCTCGAGAAGGCGCGGGCCTTGTACCAGCTCGGCCGGGTCGCCGAGATGGAGCGCGAGACCGCGTCATTGCGCGAGCGGTCGGCCTCCCGGCTCGGCCTCGACCATCCGCGCACGCTCGAAGCGCAGAACCTGAACGCCGTCGCGCTGCGCAATCTCGGCAGGACGGCCGAGGCGATCGTCGTCTACGAGGACCTGGTCGCCCGGCGCACGCGCATCGACGGCGCGAACGCGGTCGAGACGCTGCGTGCCAAGAACAACCACGCCTCGGCCCTGCGCGACGCGGGCGAATACGCCAGGGCCAGGGCGCTGTTCCGCGAGATCCACGAGGCCCGGTCCGCCTCGCTCGGCTCCCTGGATGAACAGACCGTCGCCGCCTGGCACAACTTCGCCTCCGTCGACTGGGAGTCCGGGGGCAGCCAGGAATCGGCCCAGGCCGTGGAGGCCGCGCTGCCGGGGCAGCAGCGTGCCCTGGGCCCGGAGAATCCCGAGATCCTGCGCCTGAAGACGCTGCTGGGCGCCATGCTCGAGGACCAGGGTCGCTTCGAGGAGGCCATGCGCCTCTTCGCGGAGGTGCTCGAGATCCGCCGCAGGAAGTTCGGCGGCACCGAGCGGTTCACGCAGCAGGCCGCGCGCAATCTCGCCTCGAGCGCGTTGCGCGCCGGCCTCGCGCAGGATGCCCTGCGGATCCTCGAGCGCGCGCGGGAAGACCTGCGGGATTCGGATCGCTCCGACCCCGCCCTGCGCGAGATCCTGCGGCTGCAGGCGCTCATCCGGTTCCAGGCCGGGGATGCCGCAGGCGGATTGGCGCTCCTCGAATCGCAGCTGGGTGCCGGCGGCCGCGACGCCGGCGCCCTCGGCGCGCTTTCGCTGCCGGAGCTGAACGACGAGCTGATGCGCGCGCAGGCGCTCTTCATGCTCGGCCGGCCGGCGGACTCCCTGGCGATCCAGCGCCGGATCCTGGGCCTGCTCGAGGCGAGGCTCGGGCCGCGGCACCCGCGCACGCTCGAGGCCCTGCGCTCGCTGGCCTACTTCCTCTTCGAATCCGGGGACGCGGGCGGCGCGCGCGAGCGCTTCGAGGAGTTCGTCGCGCGCACGGAGGAACGCGACGGCGCGCTGGCCGGCACGAGCGAGCTGCACCGCCGGCAACTCTCGCAGGGCATCCAGTCGCTCTTCCAGAGCGCGGGCTACAAGACCTACGTGCGCCTGCTCGCGGGCCTGGATCCCCCGCGCGGGCTCGAGGTCGCGGAACTCGCCAAGGCCCGTTCGCTCGCGCAGGTCCACGACGACACGAAAGCCGGTGCCGATCGCGAGGCGATCCGGGAAAGCGCCTGGCGCCTGGCGAAGGCCGAGGAGACCCTGGCCTCGAGCGACCCGGGCACGCCCCGGTACCTCGAGGCGGCCGCCGAGCGCACGCAAGCGGAATCGCGATTGCGTGCGCTTCGCCCGCGGCGGCCGGCCGCGCGGGCGGGCGCGAACGCGCAGGTGGCGTCCCTGCCCCGCGGCGTGGCGTTCGTGAGCTATGTCGTCGATGGCGATGCGGTGGCCGTCCTCGTCGCCGGGCGGGATGGCAACATCTCGGGACGGGACCTGGGCCGCCTGCCCCACCTCGCCGGCACCGTCGAAGCCTATCGGCGGCTGCTCGCCTCGCCCGATCCCGCCAGCGAGCGAGCCTGGCGGCTGAAGGACGGCTACCGATGGTCCCTCGCCCGGCCCGAGCCCGAGGCCGTGCGCGTGCAGGACGCCGCCGAGATCGCCCGGTACCTGTCCCGTCGCCTCGTCGAGCCGATCGCCGCCTGGCTGGCAGGGTCGCCGCGCTGGGCCGTCTCGCCGGACGGGCCGCTCGCCTTCCTCCCCTTCGACCTGCTCGAGATCGGAGGCAAGCCCGTGGGAGCGCAGCACGAGCTCACGCTCGTCCCGTCCCTCGCCGCGGTGACGGTGGGCAAGGCCCGCGCCGCGCGCGTGCTCCCGCCCGGCCCGCCGCGCGAGTTCCTGGGCATCGGCATCTCGGCGCACGCCGCCGGCCGGCCCGACCTGCCCCAGGCGCAGGAAGAAGTGCGGCACATCGCGAACCTCTTCGCGCCCGATCGCCGCACCATCCTGCTCGGCCCGCAGGCGACCGAGGCCGCCTTCGCCCGACTGGACGCGTGCGGCGAGCTCGCGCGCTATCGCTACAGCCACGTCGCCACGCCCGCCTTCCTGTCGCGGCGCGGCAGCAGCCTGTCGGGCGTCGTCCTCGCGCCCGACCCGGCCGACCCGGCGAACGACGGCATCGTCACCGCGGCCGAATGGCCGGCCTACCGCCTGCGCAGCGACCTGGTCGTGCTCTCGGCCTGCGACACGGGCCTGGGCACGGTGTTGCCGGGCGAGGGCGTGATGGGCCTGCCCTATTCGCTCCTGCTCGCGGGCACGCGCGACGTGCTGCTCACGCTCTGGCCGGTGGCCGATGCCGCCGCCGCCGATTTCATGCCGCGCTTCTACCGCCGGCTGCGACAGGGCCTCGCCCCGTCGCGCGCCCTCGCGCAGACCAAGCGCGAGCTGCGTGCCGGCGGCGGCCCCCATGCCCATGCGCGCCACTGGGCCGCGTTCGTCCTCTACGGGGTGCCCTGATCGAGGCGCGCGGGCCATGACGGATGTAACCTCGGCCGCGGCCCCCGACATATCCCGCGAACGGCCCTGTGAGAAAATCGGTCCATGTGCGGAATCGTCGGCGCCATCGCCAGCAGGAACATCGTCCCCATCCTCACGGAGGGCCTGAAACGCCTGGAATACCGGGGCTATGACTCGGCCGGCATCGCCGTGCTGGGTCGCTCGATCCAGCGCGTGCGCCGCGTCGGCCGCGTCGCCGAGATGGAAAGCGCCGCCCTGGCCGAGGGCCTGCAGGGCATCGTGGGCATCGCCCACACGCGCTGGGCCACGCACGGCGGCGTCACCGAGCCCAACGCGCACCCGCACGTCTCGCGCGACGAGATCGCGGTGGTGCACAACGGCATCATCGAGAACCACGAGGCCCAGCGCGCGCGCCTGAAGGCCCTGGGCTATGCCTTCGAGTCGCAGACCGACACCGAGGTCATCGCCCACCTCGTGCACTACTACTTCAGCCAGTCGCGCGACCTCTTCCTCGCCACGCGCCAGGCCGCCGCGGACCTGCACGGCGCCTACGCGATCGGCGTGATCGCCCTGGCCGACCCGGAGACGATCACCGGCGCGCGCATGGGCTGCCCGCTCGTGATCGGCCTGGGCGAGGGCGAGAACTTCCTCGCCTCGGACGTCTCGGCCATCGTCGCGCAGACGCGGCGCGTGGTGTACCTGGAGGACGGCGACGTGATCGCCATCCGCCGCGGCGGCGTCGAGGTGGTCGATCGCGCCGGCCGGCCCGCCAACCGGCCCGAGCGCCGCAGCGAGCTCTCGGCCGATGCCGTCGACCTCGGCCCGTACAGCCACTACATGCAGAAGGAGATCCACGAGCAGCCGCGCGCGGTCGCGGACACGCTCGAGGCCGTGATCGACGGCGGCGTGGACGTGGACGGCCTCTTCGGCGCGGGCGCGAGCGCCGCGTTCGCCGATTGCGACGGCGTGCTCATCCTCGCCTCGGGCACCAGCTTCTACGCGGGCCTGGTCGCCCGCTTCTGGATCGAGGCCATCGCGAAGGTGCCGTGCAACGTCGAGCTCGGGCACGAATACCGCTACCGCGAGTCGATCCCCAACCCGCGCCAGCTGGTGGTCACCATCTCGCAGTCGGGCGAGACGCTCGACACGATGGAGGCGCTCAAGCGCGCCAAGGAGCTCGGCCACGGTGCCACGCTCTCCATCTGCAACGTGCGCGAGAGCGCCATCCCGCGCGCCTCGCGCTTCGTGTTCTACACGCGCGCCGGGATGGAGATCGGCGTCGCCTCCACCAAGGCGTTCACCACGCAGCTCGCCTCGCTCTACACCCTCGCGCTCTCGCTCGCCAAGGCGCACGGCCGCCTCGATGCCGCCACGGAAGCGGCGGCCATCGCGCAGCTGCGCTTCGTGCCCGGCAGCATCCAGCACGCGTTGAACCTGGAGCCGCAGATCCGCGCCTGGGCGCAGCGCTTCGCGCTCAAGGACCACGCGCTCTTCCTGGGCCGGGGCCTGCACTTCCCGGTGGCGCTCGAGGGCGCGCTCAAGCTCAAGGAGATCTCCTACATCCACGCCGAGGCCTATGCCGCCGGCGAGTTGAAGCACGGCCCGCTCGCGCTCGTGGACTCGGCCATGCCCGTGGTCGTGATCGCCCCGAACGACACGCTGCTCGAGAAGGTGAAGAGCAACATGCAGGAGGTGAGCGCGCGCGGGGGCGAGCTCTACGTCTTCGCGGACCTGGACAGCCATTTCGCCGAGAGCGAGGGCGTGCACGTGATCCGCACCCCGCGCCACATGGGCGCCCTCTCGCCCATCGTGCACACCATTCCCGTGCAGCTGCTCGCCTACCACACGGCCCTGGCGCGCGGCACGGACGTCGACAAGCCCCGCAACCTCGCCAAGAGCGTCACGGTCGAATGACGCCGCGCGCCCCGGCGGCGCGCTTGCCTTCCTTGAGCCTGAGGAAGGGCCGCTCGACGAGGAAGTAGGAGAGCGCGCTCACCGCGAGGATCGGCGGCAGCGCCCACAGCGCGAACGTCCCCAGGCCCTCGGCTTTCATGTCCAGCCGGGAGGCGACCTGATTGGCCACCTGGAAGTGCCACAGGTACAGGCTGTAGCTGATGGTGCCCAGGAAGAGCACGAGGCGATTCTCGAACAGCAGCCGAGTGAGGCGCCCGCGGATCGCCACGCCCAGGGCGAGGAGCGCGATGCAGGCCGCCGCCGCCGGATGCCAGGCGTAGTAGATGGCCCGGCCGGCCCAGTACTGGTCCGAGGAATGATGCATCGCGTGCATGAGCGCGAGCAGCCCGGCCAGTCCGCCGACGGCGAGGAGGTCCGCGCGCAGCGACCAGCGGCCTTCCCGCGTGCCGTCGGGCCTGCCCAGGACGACGAAGGCGACGGCAGCCGCGACGCCGAGGCAGAACTGGTCGATGACGCCCGGCAGTTGCGTGTTCGCCCAGAGCAGGCGCTGCAGGCCCTCGGCCTCGAAGAGCGCGTACGTCACGCGGCGCCAGGCGACCATCACGACCAGCGCGGACACAAGGACGGCCGCGGCTCGAAGCAGCCTCGTCGCCGTTGTCGCCTCGTCGCCACCGCGGGCGATGAACCGGACGATCGAGGGCAGCAGGAGGTAGAACGCGAACTCGACCGGCAGCGTCCAGTAGACGCCGTTGATGGTGTTGAACTCGGGATGGAGGTTCTGCAGGAAGACGAGGTTCACGGGGATGTACGCGCTCCAGGCAGGTGGCCCGCCCCCCATCGTCCAGGCGAAGGCGAACAGGAAGGCGATCTGGAACCAGTAGGCGGGAACCACGCGCAGGATCCTCGCCCGCAGGTAGTCGCGCTCGAAGACGGCCGCGCCGCGCTGCGCTTCCCTGCCGAGCAGGTGCACCGTCAGCAGGAAGGCCGAGAGCACGAAGAAGACGTCCACGCCGACCCAGCCGATCGTGAACAGCAAGGTGAGGTCCAGGCGCAGCGGGCCGAGGTCCAGGTGGATCGCCCGGTGGCCGGCGATCGCGCTCAGGTGGTGCGTGAGCACCAGGCCGGCGGCGAGGGCCCGCAGCCCGGTGAGGCCCGGCCGCACGAACGTGTCCGATATCGGTGCGCTGCGTGACACGTGATCTCCTTCGCGCCCTGGCGAGCCCGCGCCATGGTATGCCATGCCCGGCGATCGGCGCGAACGCGAACGCGTGGCGGGCCGACATGGCCCTTTGGGCCACCCCACGTGCCCGCTGCCTGTGCATCGCCCCAATCCGGTGCCGCGCCCGGCCCGTTTTTCCCTCTGGAATCAAGGGTCCGATCGCCGGAATTACCGAGCATTTTCCTGCGATATCTCAAACCCGCGTCATGCTGCACCGCCGTAAACTGGCAGTGAAAGCACCGCAGCATCGCGGGCCATCGCCCGTGCCTGCCGCGAGGCGCACCGAAGTCCAGAAGACGAGAGGAAGCCGTGGATAACGCCAACGAACATGCCCTGATCGAGAACGTCACTTTCGACGAGCTGCAGCCCGGCATGCGCGCCGAGCTCACGCGCACGCTGCGGGCCGAGGACATCCAGCTCTTCGCCATCATGTCCGGGGACGTGAACCCGGCCCACGTCGATCCCGAGTACGCCAAGGACAGCGTCTTCCACGAGGTCATCGCGCACGGCATGTGGGGCGGCACGCTCATCTCCACGGTGCTCGGCACGCAGCTGCCCGGCCCCGGCACCATCTACCTGAACCAGTCGCTGCGCTTCTCGCGCCCGGTGCGGCTGAACGACAAGGTCACCATCTCGGTCACCTGCAAGGAGAAGAACGCCGAGAACCGGCACGTCCTCTTCGAGTGCCTGGCGGTCAACCAGAACGACGAGAAGGTGATCTCCGGCACCGCCGAGGTGCTCGCGCCCGCGGAGAAGATCCGCCGCCCGCGCATCGAGATGCCCGACCTCACCATCTCCGACAAGGAGCAGCGCTACCGCATGCTGCTCACCAAGGTGGCCGGCCTGCCCGCGCTCTCCATCGCCGTCGTGCACCCGTGCGACCTCGATTCGCTGCGCGGCGCGCTCGAGGCGCGCGACCAGGGCATCGCCGCGCCGATGCTCGTGGGCCCGGTCTCGCGCATCCGCGCCCTCGCCGAGGAGCACGGCCTGAACCTGGGCGATTGCACCCTCGTCGACGTGCCGCACAGCCATGCCGCGGCCGCGCGCGCCGTGGAGCTGGTGCGCCAGGGCGCCGCGAGCGCGCTCATGAAGGGCTCGCTGCACACCGACGAGCTGATGGGCGAGGTGGTGCGCACCACCGGCGGCCTGCGCACCGACCGGCGCATCAGCCACGCGTTCGTGCTCGACGTGCCGCACTACCCGCGCCCGCTCATCATCACCGACGCGGCGATCAACATCCTGCCGGACCTGGAGTGCAAGGCCGACATCGCGCGCAACGCCATCGACCTGGCGCACGCGCTGGGCATCCCGGAGCCGCGCGTGGCGATCCTCGCCGCCGTCGAGACGATCAACACGCGCATGCCGGCCACGCTCGACGCGGCGGCGCTGTGCAAGATGGCCGATCGCGGGCAGATCACCGGCGGCCGCCTGGACGGCCCGCTCGCCTTCGACAACGCCATCTCGATCGCGGCCGCGCGCACCAAGGGCATCAAGTCCGACGTGGCCGGGCAGGCCGACATCCTGCTCATGCCCAACCTCGAGGCCGGCAACATGCTCGCCAAGCAGCTCGAGTACCTGGCCGATGCCCTCACCGCGGGCGTGGTGCTGGGCACCCGCGTGCCGATCGTGCTCACCAGCCGCGCCGACAGCGTGGAGACGCGCGTCGCCTCCTGCGCCATCGCGCAGGTGATGGCGCAGGCCCGCATGGGCCGCAAGACGGCCTGATCGCCGGCAGGCTCGCCCCGTGGCCGCGATCCTCGTCCTGAACGCCGGCTCCTCGAGCATCAAGTTCGCGCTGCACCTCATCGACGCGAACGGCGAGTCCGACGGCCTGCTGCTCGCCGGGCAGATCGACGGCCTGGGCGGGCGCTCGCACATCCGGGCGCACACGCCCGGGGGCCGCGCGCTCGACGACGTGGACCTCGGCCTCACCGGGGGCGTGGATTCCCAGCATGCCCAGGCGCTTTCCTACCTCGTGCGCTGGCTCGAGGGCCACGGCGGCGGCGAGCGCATCGTCGCGGCCGGCCATCGCGTCGTGCATGGCGGCGAGCACTACGATTCGCCGGTGCTCGTGACGCCCCAGGTGCTCCAGGAGCTCGAGGGCCGCGTGCCCCTGGCGCCGCTGCACCAGCCGCACAACCTCGCCGCCATCCGCGCGCTGGCCGAGGCGAACCCGTCGATGCCGCAGGTCGCCTGCTTCGACACGGCCTTCCACCGGCACCAGCCGCGCATCGCGCAGCTCTTCGCGCTGCCGCGCTGGCTCACCGAGGAAGGCGTGCGCCGCTACGGTTTCCATGGCCTGTCCTACGAGTCCATCGCCACGCAGCTGCCGGCCGCCTCGGGCGAGCGTGCCCTGTCCCGGGTCGTCGTCGCGCACCTGGGCAACGGCGCCAGCCTGTGCGCGATGTACGAGGGCCGCTCCGTGGCTTCCTCGATGGGGTTCACGGCCGTCGACGGCCTCATGATGGGCACGCGCTGCGGCTCGCTCGACCCGGGCGTGATGCTCTACCTGATGCAGTC
Organism: Usitatibacteraceae bacterium; assembly: GCA_044221765.1. Taxonomy (GTDB): domain Bacteria; phylum Pseudomonadota; class Gammaproteobacteria; order Burkholderiales; family Usitatibacteraceae; genus FEB-7. The sequence goes on from JBGAOO010000044.1 coordinate 8,910, forward strand.
CAAGGGCTGGGATGCCGCACGGCTGGAGAACCTGATCTACCGGGAATCCGGCCTGCTGGGCGTCTCGGGCATCGCCGCGGACATGCGCACGCTGCTCGCCTCGAACAGCGACAGCGCGCACGAGGCGGTGGAGCTCTTCTGCTATCGCGCCGGCCGCGAGATCGGCTCGCTCGCCGCCGCGCTCGGCGGCGTGGACGCGCTCGTGTTCACCGGAGGCATCGGCGAGCATGCCGCGCCGGTGCGCGCGCGCATCGCGCGGCACTGCGAATGGCTCGGGCTCGAGTTCGACGCGGCGGCCAACCTCGCCGGCGGCCCGGTCCTCTCGCGGCCGGCGAGCGGGGTGCTCGCCCTCGTCCTGCACACCGACGAGGAAGCGATGATCGCCAAGCACACCGCCCGCCTGGTGGTCGCCCCGCGCGCGGTCGCGCCGGCCTAGCCGCCCACCAGCGCCTTCATCACCTCGGGCGGGCAGCTGTACTTCGCCCGGTCGAGGATGCTCTCGCCGCGCGGGTCGCGCGCCTCCGGGTCCGCGCCCAGCGAGACCAGGTGCGCCACGATCTCCGCCAGCCTGGGCACCGGCACCTGCGGGATGCCGCAGTACCCGGTGGCGATGGCGAGGGGCGCGGGCGGGTTCTGCATCTGCCCGAAGCGCACCGGTTGCAGCACGTTGCCGCGGGTGACCAGCTTCTTCACGCGCGCCACGTCCCCCGTGCGCACCGCGTCGTAGAGCGCGGCGCCGTCGGCCGCCGGCCCCGAGGGCGCGGCCCGGGGCGCGGGCGCATTCGCGAGCCTCGCCTGCCTCTCGCCCGATTCGCGCCATGCCGGGCGGATGCGATCGAGCGCCTTCGCGGCGGCGGTCTTCACGCGCGGGTCGGCATTCGCGAGCTCCGCGCGCACGGTGTCGGTCGCCTCGATCGCCTCGCTCCACAGTCCCTCGAGCCTTTCCAGGTACATCACCTTCGTCGCGGGGTTGCCGTTCGCCGCGAGCCAGCGCGAGAGGCTGCGCGCGCGCTCCTTGCCTTCGGGCATCGCGCTCGACAGGGGGTCGAGGCAGGCCTCGAGCGTCTTGCCGGGCGCGGCGCTCGCGAACGTGGGCTCGCAGGCCGCGGACCACTGCGCCTTCGCGGCGGCGGTCGCCTCGGGCACGCGGCCGTCCAGTCGCGCATCGGCGCTGCGGCCCAGGATCTCGAGGGCACGCAGGCGGTCCTTCTCCGAGGCGCTGGCGTTGGCCGACAGCGCGCGGCGAGTTCCGCCATTCCTGTGGCGCCCTGCCGGCGGCGCCGTGGAAGGCCGAGAGCGCCATCTCGCGCTTGTCCGCGATGGCGAGAGCGCGCGCGGCGCCCACTGGGCCACCGAGGGCGCGTCGTGCTGGTCGCCGAGCAGGTCCCAGGCGAGCGAGGCCACCTTCGCGCTCCTGGGCGCCGGCCAGGTCGAGCAGCGTGTCCGTCCAGCCGTCCGGGCGCGGCGAATAGCGATGCAGCAGTCGCATGAGCGGCACCTGGGCCGAGCGCGTTCGGCGCAGCCTCTCCTGCATGAGCAGGATCGGGCACGCTCGCGCGTGTCCACCAGGCGCTCGAGCGCAGACTGGGCGAGCTGCACGTTGTCGCGCGAGCCGCCGCGCCGGGCGGCCGAGGCGGCTTGCTCGAGATAATCCAGCAGCGCCGGGGCGAGCGAGGCCGAGGGGTCGAGCCCGACCAGCCCGCGCGCGGCCAGGAAGAGCACATACGCCTGCGGGTGGCCCTGCTGCAGCACGCGGCGGCGGGCAGGCGCGAGCGTCTCGGCGGGCACCTTCATCGCGCCCAGGGCGCCGGCCGCATTCATCGCCACTTCCGCGTTCGCATCGTCCAGGGCCGCGGTGAGCGCGGGCCTCGCGGGGGCGAAGGCCTCGGGCGACTTCCCGGCCAGGGTCCAGAGCGTGCGCGCAGCCGCCAGGCGCACGGCCGTGTCCGCGTCGGCCAGGTGCTTCGCGAGCACCGGGGCGGTCCGCGCCGCCTCCTCGACCCCCAGGCGGTCCGCGGCCTTCACCTGCTCGGCCGGGTTGCCCTTCTCCAGCTCGCGCAGGGCCTCCTCGCGCTGCTCCGCGAAGAACTTCTTCGCGAAATCGCCCTGCGCCATCGCGGCGGGCGGCAGGAGGGACAGGGATGCGACCAGGGCGAGCACTCGTGCGCGGTTCATGGACCCTCCAGGCGTTGCCGCAACGGCGAATCATAGCGAACGCCATCCCGGCCGGGTTGCGCGGCCGCCCTCCCGGGCCTAGCCTCACTTCCGGATCGCCACCGCGCGAGGATGCAACCGACAACGACGGGAGGAAGGACGATGGACGAGAACGAGACCTACAAGGCCGGCCTCGCCGTGCGCCGCAAGGTGCTGGGCGAGCAGTACGTGAACGACTCGCTCGCGAAGGCGGACGAGTTCACCGCGCCCTTGCAGCAGTTCCTCACCGAGCATGCGTGGGGCGCGGTGTGGACGCGCGAGGGCCTCACGCACAGGACGCGCAGCATGCTGAACCTCGCCATCCTCACCGCGACCAACCGGCCGCACGAGTTGCGCCTGCACGTGCGCGGGGCGCTCAACAACGGCGTCACGAAGGAGGAGATCCGGGAGATCTTCCTGCACTGCGGCGTGTATTGCGGCGCGCCGGCGGCGCTCGAGTCCTTCAAGATCGCGAAGGAAGTCTTCGCGGAACTGGCCGCGGCGCCCTGAACGGCGCTCAGGGCCGCGCGAGCGGCGGCAGGGGCGCGGTCGCCGTGCCCGCCGGCGGCGGCGTGCCCGCGACGTTCATGACCCAGCCCACGGTGGCGAAGTAGCCCAGCAGCGCCACCAGGTCCACCACGCCCTGCTCGGCGAGCAGGGCCTTCGCGCGCGCATAGGTGGCGTCGCGCACGCCGTTCGTCGCGAGCAGCTCCGAGCAGAAGTCGTACACGGCCTGCTCGTCCGGGGCGAGGCCCGCGGGCGGCTTGCCCGTGGCCACGGCCTCGAGCGCCGCCGGCGCGATGCCCGCCTTCACCGCGAGCGCGTGGTGGATCGCCCACTCGAACTGGTTGGTCACATGCCGCGAGGCGAGGCAGATTGCAAATTCGTTGAGCTTCGCCGGCACCGAGGTGCGAAAGCGCAGGTACTCGCCCACGCGCTGGAGCTGGTCCAGGAGGTCGGGGCTGCGCAGCAGCGGGATGAAGGGCCCGATCACGGCCTTGCGCGGACCGGCGATGAGGGCGTCGGCGGCCTTGCGCTGCGCGGGGTCGAGCGAGGCCAGGTCGAGGGGCGGCAGTCTTTCGGTCATGTCGGTGTCCTTGGGGGCGAATCGGGCAGGGCGAGCCAGGCGGCGCTCGCGAGGAGCATGAGCGCCGCCGAGGCGAGGGGAAGGGCGAAGGCATCGGCGCGCTTGTCGAGCAGCGCGACCAGCACCGGGCCCGCGATCTGGCCCGTGGCGAAAGCGGCGGTCATTGCGGCCATGAGGCGCGGGGCGTGCGCCCCGCCCAGCCGCCTCGCCTCCTGCATGCCGGCCATGGTGGCCACCATGAACGTGCCGCCCACCAGGAGCGCGGAGACCACGAGGCCGGCGAGGCCCGGCCACGCGAGCGGCAGCGCGACGCCGGCGGCCATCAGGCCGTGGGCCGCGATCCACGTGCGCCGGTCGCCCAGGCGCTGGCGCACCGCGGCCGCGGCGAAGGTGCTCGCCATCGCCGCCAGGCCGAACACGGGCCACGACCAGCCGTAGAGCGAGGGATCGTCGAGCGCGCGGCGTGCCATGGCCGGCAGGAAGGTCGCCGGCACGATGTAGCCGAAGCCGAAGGCGCCGTAGCAAAGCAGCAGCTTCCACGCGAAGGGCGAGGCGGGCGCGGCCGGCGGCGCGCCCGGCGCGGCGGTGGAGGGCGATGCGTGCGAGGCGAAGAGCGGCCAGAGGGCGATCGCGATCGCGAGCGAGGCGGCGCCCAGGACGATCCAGGCTTGCGCGGGCCCGGCGCCCGCGCCCCCGAGCGCGAGGCACGCGAGCCCCGCGGCGGCGATGCCGATGCCCACGCCCGCGAACACCGTGCCGCCCGAGGCGGGCCGCCCCAGCTCGGCCAGGCGCGCGAGCGACCACGCGCTCACCGACACGAGCACCAGCGCGCTCGCGACGCCCGAGGCGAAGCGAAGCACCGCCCAGGCGGCGAAGGATTCCACGAAGCCCATCGCGATCGTCGTGAGCGCCACCGCCACGAGGCCGCCCCGGATGGCGCGCGAGGCGCTGCCCCCGCGCATCGCGGCGAGCGCCCCGGCGAGGTAGCCCAGGTAGTTGGCCGCCGCGAGCCAGCCGCCCTGCCCGACGCTCACGCCCTGGCCGGCCTGCATCATCGGCAGGATCGGCGTGAAGGCGAACCGGCCCACGCCCATGGCGACGGCGAGGGCCGCGAGGCCCGCGAGGGCGATGGCCGCGGCGCCCGTCGGGTTGGCCGCGAGGCTGGAAGGAGCTTCGTTCATGGGAGCGATTGGGGGTATTGTTCGTGCCGGAGCCCGTTTGCACAACGGGCCCGTCGATTCGCGTTCCCGCGCCTGCCATGACAGCCACCGCCCGCTCCTCCACCGTCCTTGTCCTCGGCGCGAACGGCCGCTTCGGCCACGCCGCCGCCCTCGCCTTCGCCGCCGCCGGCTGGCGCGTGAAGGCGCAGTCGCGCGCCTCGCCCTCGCTCGCGCTCGCGAACGTCTCCGCGATCTCCTGCGACGCGCTGGACGAGAACCGCCTGGCCGATGCGGCGCGGGGCGTGGACGTGATCGTGAACGCGCTCAATCCGGACTACGCGAAGTGGGAGACGCTGCTGCCTCCCCTCACGCGGGTGGTGCTCTCGGTCGCGAGGAAGAGCGGTGCGTTCCTCATGCAGCCGGGCAACGTGTACAACTACGGCCGCAACCTGCCCCCGGAGCTGCGCGAGGACACGCCCTTCTCGCCCGACACGCCCAAGGCCCGGCAGCGGATCGCGCTGGAGGAGGCCATGGCCGAGGCGAGCGCCCAGGGCGTGCGCAGCACGGTCATCCGCGCCGGGGATTTCCTGGGCGGCAAGGGCACCTGGCTCGACCTCGCCATCGCCAAGTCGCTCGACAAGGACGTGGTCACCTACCTCGGTCCGGAGGACCTCGCGCACGCCTGGGCCTACGTGCCGGACCTGGCGCGCGTCTTCGTGAAGGTGGCCGAGCGCCGCGGCGACCTGGAGGCCTTCAGCCTGCTGCACTACGAGGGCCTCACGCTCACGCTCGCCCAGTTCCACCAGGGGCTCGAGGCGATCACCGGCCGGGCGCTGCGCACGAGAGCGATGCCGTGGTGGCAGCTGCGGGTCGCGGGCCTCTTCTCGCCGATGCTGCGGGCCGTGGTGGAGATGCGCTACCTGTGGGAGAAGCCGCACCGCCTCGTCGAATGGCGCCTGCCGCAGCTCATCGGCCCCGTGCCCGCCACGCCGCTTTCCGAGGTGCTCCGGGCGGAACTGGCCCCGACCGGCGCCTAGCCCTTCACGGCAAGCGGGGCGAGGGGTCGGCGGCAGCGCGCTACAGCCAACGCCTCACGCCGGCGGCATAGGCCGCGTAGGCCTCGCCGAAGCGCTGCGCGAGCACCCGCTCCTCCGGCCGGATCTGGAATCGCGTGATGAAGAGGACGAAGGCGACCGGGCCCGCGAAGGGCAGCCACGCGTTGAGGTGCAGCGCCCAGGCGAGGAGCCAGAGCGCGGTGGCGAGGTACATGGGATTGCGCGTGAAGCGATAGACGCCGGTCGTCACCAGCACGCGCGCCCGGTCCGGCCTGAGGGGATTGAAGCTCGTGCGCGAGGACACGAACGCGAAGAGGCCCAGCGCATCCAGGGCGAGGCCCGCCACGGCGAGGAGGGCCACCACGACGGTCCAGGGACCGGCGGCGAAGACGAGCGGCGGCCCGAGCGGCGCGGCGCCCCACATGGCGGCGGCGACGGCCGCGCCCACCACGGGCGGCGGGATCCTGTGCACGAGCCAGGGCATCGGGCGCGGGCTCGCGCCCTCCTCAGGCCGGCGCGAGCCCGAGCAGCGCGCGCGCCTCGGCGGGCGTGGCGGGGCGGCGGCCGTACCGCGCGCACACGTCCACGAGCTTCATCACCAGCTCCGCGTTGCTCTTCGCGAGGCGCGTCTCGTCGAAGCGGATGTTGTCCTCCAGCCCCGTGCGGCAATGCCCGCCCAGCTCCATCGCCCACTGCGCCACCTCGAACTGGTGGCGCGCGATGCCCGCCGCCGTCCACGTCGCCCCCGGCAGCACCGCCTTCGTCTCGGCGATGAGGAACTCGAGCACCGAGCGCTTCGCGGGCATGGCGCCCTTGATGCCCATCACGAACTGCACGTGGGGCGGGGCCTTCAGCAGGCCGCGCTTCACGAGGTCGGCGGCGTTGTAGAGCATCGCCAGGTCGAAGATCTCGCACTCGGGCTTGATGCCCCGCTCGAGCATCTCGCCGGCCAGCTTGTCGATGAGGTCGGGCGGGTTCTCGTAGATCATCGTGGCGAAGTTGACCGAGCCCGTGGCGAGCGAGGCCATGTCGGGCTTCAGGTACAGCATCGCCCCGCGCGCCGACGCCTCGCGCCCGCGCCCGCCCGTGGAGAACTGGACGATCATCCCGGGGCAGTGCTTCCTCACGCCCGCCTGCACCTCGGCGAACTTCGCCGGGTCGGAACCGGAGGACTCGTCGGCGTTCCTCACGTGGATGTGCACCAGGCTCGCGCCGGCCTCGTAGGCCTCGCGCGTGGACTCGATCTGTTCCGCGGGCACGACGGGGACGGCGGGCGTGTCCTTCTTGCGCGGCACGGAGCCGGTGATGGCCACCGCGATGACGACGGGCTGGGTCATGGTCTTTTCTTCCGGGAGGGCGCGGCCTTCAGGCCGAAGGGATCGAGGGGGTCGGCGTAGTCGCGCTTCGGGCCGATCTTGTAGACGCCGTTGAAGCGAAGGGCGCTCTCGCCGTCGGCGGTGGCGGTGCCCTGGATGAACACGAGGCTCCTCGTCGCACGCAGCACCTCGGCCGCGCCGACCACCCAGGCGCCGATGGGCACCGCGGCCAGGAAGTCGACCGTCATGTTCACGGTCGGGAAGGAGTGCCCGGCGATCTCGGGCCACTGGTAGTGCGTCGCGATGGCCATCTGCATGTCGGCGAACGTGCTGAGCATGCCGCCGTGGCAGGCGCGCGCCGGGTTGGCGTGGTGCGGCTCGACGAGGAAGCCCAGGCGCACGCGCTCGCCGTCCCAGCGGCCGAGCAGGGGCCCGGTGAAGCGGGCGAACTCGCCGCCGATGGCGACGGGAAGGAATCCGGCAGGCGCGTGGGAGGTCGTCATGGTGGCCGCCATGTTCGCACGTCTGGCGCGCGCCCCGCATCGACGCCGGTCAAGGGCCGGCGCGCCGGGCGGGCTCAGGGCCGCGGCTTGCGGCGCAGCATCAGGTCGTAGAGCGCGCGGGCGGCGAGCGACAGGCCGCGGTCCGCGCGCCGGACGAGGTAGAGCGTGCGCGTGAGCGCCGGCAGGTGGACGGGCCGGTGCATGAGCGCGGCGCGCTCGAACTCGAAGAGCGTGAGCGCGGGCACGACGGTGATGCCCACGCCCTCCTCCACCATGCCCATCACGGTCGTGAGGTGCTCGACCTCGAGGACGGTCTGCATCTGCCGCGGGTGCAGGGCCGCCTCCAGGTGCTGGCGCACGCTGCTCGCGCGCGAGAAATGCACGAAGGGCCAGGCGGCCAGGTCGCCCACGCGCAGCGCCCGCTTGCGCGCGAGCGGGTGGTCGCGCCGGCACACGAGGTGGAAGCGGTCCCGGCACAGCACCTCGGTGGCCCACTCCGGGCTCGCCGGCCCCGTGGCCGCGAGGGCGAAATCCGCGCGCCCGGCGCGCACGAGGTCCAGGCACCCGTCCGACAGGGTGTCGTGCAGGGCGAGCTCGACGCCGGGGTGCGCCCGCCGGAACTCGGCGAAGATGCCCGGCAGCCAGCCCGCGGCGAGCGAGGGCAGGGCCGCCACGCACACGCGCCCCTTGCGCCGGGCCACGCGATCGCCCATGTCCGCGGCGAGGGCCTCGAAGTCGGCGAGCAGGCGCCGCGCGGGGTCCTCCAGCAGGCGCCCCTCGGCGGTGAGCTCGACGTTGCGGGTGTCGCGGTCGAACAGGCGCGCCCCGAGCGAATCCTCCAGCGTGCGCACCAGCGCGCTGAAGGCCGGCTGCGACAGGTGGCAGCGGTGGGCGGCGCGCGTGAAGCTGCGCAGCTCGGCCAGGGCGAGGAAGGCGCGCAGCTGCCGCGTGGAAAGATTGAGCGGATTCACGGATCAATCCATCTGAAATAACGAATTCCCCGATAATCGGGCCCACTATAGAGTCGCCGCCATGGCGCGACAACCCTTGCTCATCGGCTGCGGCGCGGGCTTCTCCGGCGACCGGCTGGATGCGCCCGGGCCCGTGGTCGCCACGCTCGCCGCGCGCGGCGGCCCGGCCTGCCTCATGCTGGAGACGCTCGCCGAGCGCACGCTCGCCCTCGCCCAGCTGCGCCTGCGCGAGGACCCGCGGGCGGGCTACGAGCCGCTGCTCGACGAGCTGGTCGGGCCGGTCCTCGCGCCCTGCCTCGCGCACGGCATCCGCATCGTCTCCAACTTCGGCGCCGCGAACCCGGCCGGCGCCGCGAGGCGGATCCTCGAGCTCGCGCGCGAACAGGGCCTGCGCGCCCCGCGGGTGGCCATCGTCTCCGGCGACGACCTCTCCGGGCCCGCGCACGCCGCGCTGCTCGCCCGGGAGCTGGGGAGCGCGCGCGTGCCGGTGAGCGCGAACGCCTACCTGGGCGCGCAGGCCATCGCGCAGGCCTGGAGCGCGGGCGCCGAGGTCATCGTCACGGGCCGCGTCGCCGATCCTTCGCTCGCCGTCGGCCCGGCGATGGCGCACTTCGGGTGGGACGAGACCGACTGGGACCGCCTGGGCCCGGCCACCATGGCCGGCCACCTGCTCGAGTGCGGCTCGCAGGTGTGCGGCGGCTACTTCGCCGACCCGGGCTTCAAGGACGTGCCGGACCTCGCGAACGTGGGCTTTCCCCTCGCGCAGGTCGACGCGCAGGGCGGCTGCGTGATCGGCAAGGCCGAGCGCACCGGCGGCTGCGTGAACGCGCGCACGGTGAAGGAGCAACTCCTCTACGAGGTGCACGACCCGGCCGCCTACCTCACGCCCGACGTGACGGCGGACATCCGCGAGGCGCGCGTCGAGGAGCGCGGCCCGGACCTCGTGGCTCTCTCGGGCGTGCGCGGCCATGCGCGGCCGGCGACGCTCAAGGTGACGGCGTTCTACGAGGGCGGCTGGCTCGTCGAGGGCGAGATCTCCTCCGCCGGCGCGGGCGCGGAATCGCGCGCGCGCCTGGCCGCCGACGTGCTCCGGC
>JBGAOO010000045.1:0-18775 GCA_044221765.1 Usitatibacteraceae bacterium
GGGGCTGGGACATGGTGGTGGTTCCGGAATGGGGCGTGCGCCCGTGGAGTCGGCGGATCTTCCGCTGGTCGAAAGTGCCCTACGGCCAGTCCGGGCGAAACTTGAGCCCGGACGCGAGGGGACCGGCCGGCCCCCCCGCGGTGCGGTCAGGGAATGATGGTCCAGTCGGTCGGGCCCGCGATCACGCCCCAGCCGGCGACCTTCGCGCCGTCCAGGACCACGACCACGATCTCGCCGGTGTCGCCCTGGAGCATGAGGTCCGGGCGGCCGTCGCCGCAGAAATCGGCCACGCGCAGCAGGCGCCAGGACTTCGGCTTCGCCGGGGCGGGGCTCGTGGCGTCGGCCGTGCTCACTTCCCACGGCGCCACTTCGCCCGGCTCGCGGATCACGAGGACGCGGTCCACGCGCAGGCCGTCCATCATCCAGAGCGCGAGGCCGCCGCCGGGACCGGCGAGCAGGATGTCGTCGGCGCCGTCGGTGTCGAAGTCCGCCACGTGCACCACGCGCCAGTCGGTGGGCTCGCCGATGGCGAGCGCGCGCTCCAGGCGCGTGCCGTCCATCTGCCAGGCGATGCTCTCGCCGGCCGGGCCGCGCAGCAGCAGGTCCGCCTTGTTGTCGCCGTTGAAGTCGCCGATCCGCTCGAGCGCGAAGCCGGGGCCGGGCAGGTCGAAGTCGGCCGGCTCGCGGGCGAGCCCGTCCTTCACCGGCTGGATGCGCAGGCGCCCGTCCGCGTGGCGCAGCACGAGGTCCTGGTGCCCGTCGCCGTCGAAGTCCGCCACCGCCACCGGCACGAGGTCGGGGCCGGCGTTGGGCAGCGCCGAGGCCGATTTCACTTGCAGGCCGTCCATGAGCCACAGGCTGTACAGGCCCTGCGCGTCGCGCATCACCAGGTCGTCCTTGCCGTCGCCGTCGAAGTCGCCCACGAGCACCGGGGCGATCTGTCCCGTGGCCTCGACCAGCGGACCCTTGCGGGCCTTCGTCGTGCCGTCGAGCAGCCAGATCGCGACGCTGCCGTCCGCGTGCATCATCGCCACGTCCGCCTTGCCGTCGCCGTCGAAGTCGGCGAACAGGCGGGCGTGCCAGCCCGAATCCGGATCGACGAGCGCGGTGACCTCGCCCGCCACGGTGCGGTCGACGGTGATCGCCTGCAGCCCGCCGCGGGCCGTCTCCAGGAAGAGCGCGGAACGCCCCGTGCCGGTGATGTCGCGGAAGTCGCTGCCGAAGTCGGCGCGCACGTAGTGGCCGCGCGGGACCGATTCCGACCAGGCGTAGGTGTCGTTGCCTTCGTAGCGCGCGCGCAGCTCGCGCACGCCGGGGGCGAGGCTGTCGGTGCGGCATTCGCCCCGCTGGTCCACGAGCGCGACGGCCTCGCAGCCCAGGACGGCCACGCCGCCGTGCTTGAGCGAGACGGTGCCGGTGACCGGGCCGAAGTCGCCGCCCGCCTGCACGGTGAACACGACATCGGCGCGGTAGAGCGAGGGATGGCGCGAGGCGAGGACCTCGATCCGGGGCTCGGGCCGCCCGGTGGTCGTCGCGAACTCGGCGCGCGCGGCGCCCACGCTCACCTGGGTGGTGTTGCCCGTGAAGGGGGTGGCGGCCGAGAGCTGGCGCACGCACAGGCGCTGGTTGGGCAGGATCGTCGCCGCCTCGCGGCCGAAGCGACCGTCGCAGCCGACGGAGAACTCGCCGTTGGTCACCGTCACCGCGACCGGGTAGTCGATGCCCGTGACGATCACCGGGTCGGAGACCACGAGGGTCGCCAGGCGCACGCCGGTGACCGGCGCGAAGGCGAGCGTGTCGGGACGCTCGTCGTTGTAGATGGCGAAGGTGCGCTGGATGGCCGCGGGCAGGTAGCGGTCGTCGCCGGCCTGGCTCGCCTGCACGGTGCACGCGCCCGGCGCGAGCGTGGTGACGGAGCTGCCGGCGACGGCGCAGGTGGCGGGCGTGAGGCTGTCGAAGGCCACGGGGTAGCCGGACACGCCGCCGATCGCGTGCAGCGGGGCGGGCGAAGGCGACAGGTAGCGGTCGGCGAGCGGCTCGAACCACAGCGCCTGCGGCGCGCGCGCGACCTCGAAGACGAGGAGCATCGTCGGGGCCGGCAGCCACTGGGCGTCGCCGCCCTGGTTCGCGGCGATCTCGCAGGTGCCGGGCATCCCGAGGCTCGCGACGGAGCCGCTCACCGTGCACACCGTCGGCGTGAGCGCGGCGTACTCGACCGGCAGCCCGGAGCTGCTCGTGCCCTGCAGCGCGAAGGGCGGGTCGCCGTAGGTCTTGCCTCCCGGCGCGGGGACGGTGAGCGACTGCAGGCGCGGCATCGCGAAGAAGGTCGCGGAGACGGTGCAATCGGCGGTCACGGCGTCCGTGTAGTAGTCCGGGCCGGTGTCGACGCCGCCGCAGGTGCCGGCGAAGAGGGCGTCGTAGCCGGGGGCGGGGTGGATCGCGAAGACGGCGCTGTTGCCGTAGGCGACGACCTGCGGCGTGGACGGGGAGAGGCTGCCATTGGAGCCGGCCCAGGGCGTGACGACATAGCCGCGCTGCGCCGAGCAGCTCGCGGTGCCGCCGCCGCCCGCGCCGGCGCAGTTCCAGGAGAAATCGCTCGCGCTCGGATACACGGCGGAGGCCACGCCCGCGCTGCACAGCGCCGAGGCCGGGGCGGCGGTGAGCACGCTCGCGCTCGCGCTGCCGCAGGCGCCGTCGACGGAGACGGCGGCGGTGCCGGACATCGGCACGTCGACCTGGGCGCCGGCGGGCACGGTGGTGGGGACGGCGAAGGTGCCGGCGAAGCTGCCCGCGGCCGTGGGCGCGAACACCGCCGTCAGCAGGCAGTACTGCCCGTCGCCCAGGGTCTGGCCGGAGCAGGTGTCGCCCTGGATCGCGAAGGGCGCGGGCGCCGAGAGCGTGCCCAGCGTGACGGGCGCGCCGTTCCAGTTCTGGACCCACATCGACCGGTAGCCGGTGGCGCCGACGGGCACGTCGCCGAAATCGAGGGCAGCGGGGAAGACGGTCAGGTTGATGGCCGGGCCGGCCTTGTCGTCGGCGCGCGCGGCGGGCAGGGCGAGCGCCAGGGCGAGCAGCAGCCATCCCGTGGCGAGGGCGAAGTCGCGCATCTGGCGAGCGGCGAGGCGGGCATCGGCATTCATGGCGGCATCCTGGGTCGATGCGAGCCCCGCGTTCCGGCCGGAAAGCGGGGTACTCGCACTTCGTATCTACGGCCGCGGGCGCGCCGGGTTGAGGCACATTTCACGAAAGCCCGGTCGGATTGCCGGGCCGCAAGAGCCCTTCTTTTCGGGCTCAAGTTCCGGGACGCGGTGCCGTAAAGCGCTCCCGCGGGCGGCCCCGCCCGCCGGCGCCACGAAAAGGGGCCGGCGCATGGCACCGGCCCCGGGGAAAGCACGCGCCTGGCGCGCGGGCGGTCAGTACCGGCAGGCCGGGACGGCCTCGCCGTACACCATGCGGGTGACGTGCTTGTCGACGGTGCGGCCGTTCAGCGTGTACACGACGCGGGCCGTCTCGCCGTCGCTGAACTGCACGTGCATCGTGCCCACGACCGACGCGGTGTAGCCGCGCCAGGGGTGGGACGGGTCGAACCCGGGCGCGACGTGCGTGCGCAGGAGCTCGCCTTCGTAGCTGCCGTCGGGGGTGCGCGAGAGGGCGGAGGCCACCAGCCAGAGGTCGCGGCCGTTCTCGTCGTAGGTGAAGAGCGTCGCGAAGAGCATGTCGGCCTGGTGCGCGAGGTTGAGGCCCCAGCCCGGCTCGGCGGCGTTCCACCAGAGGTCCTGCGCGTTCGTCTCGGGCGCGCGCGTGCCGGTGGTCGACACGCAGGTCGGCATGCGCGGCTGGAAGGCCATGCGCGAGACCGTCTTCGTGACCGCCTGGCTCGCGATGCCGTCGAAGTACGTGTAGCTCACCACCGCGCTGTCGTTGCCCGTGAATCGCAGCACGAGCTCGCCCGCCGGGGCGATGCTGAAGGCCGGCCAGGGCACCTGGTCGAAGCGCGGGCCGCTGGTGCGGTAGAGCGCGCCGCGGAAGGCGCCGTCGCCCTGCCATTCGGCGCGCGAGGCGACGAGCCAGAGCGGCTCGCCGTCGCGGGCATAGGTGAAGAGCGTCGCGAAGACGATGTCGTCCTGGTGGTTCACGTTGAGGCCCCAGCCCGGCTCGGCCGGATCCCACCACAGCGCCGACAGGTTCTGCGGCGGCACGAAGGCCTCGATCGCGAGCGCGGCCTGCGGGGCCGACTCGTAGGTGGCGTTGCCGTCCTGGTCGGCGGCGATGACGCACCGACCGGCCGCGGCCGCGCGCACGAGCGCGCCGGTGACGGAGCAGGCGGAAGCCGTGAGCGAGGTGAACCGGACCGGTTGCCCGGAGGCGCCGCCGGTGGCGGCGACTCGGGCCGTGCCGCCGGCGGCGAGCAGCGGCGCCGGGCCGAAGGCGATCGACTGCGCGATCCTGCCGATCGCGAAGGACTGGTCGACATCCGCGGCGGCGAGCCAGCTGCCGTTGCCCGATTGGCTCGCGCGGATCGTGCAGGTGCCCGCGGCGACGAGGCTCGCCGTGCCGCCGGCCACGGTGCAGGTGGCGGGCGTGAGGCTCGCGAAGCCCACGGCGAGCCCGGAGGTGGCCGTCGCGGAGAGCGCGAAGGAGCCCGAACCGAGCGTGCGCCCCGGTAGCGCGCCGAAGGCGATCGACTGCGCCTGCTGCAGCAGCCCGAAGGTGGCGGAGACGGTGCAATCCGCGGTGACGGCGGCGGTCGTGAAGCTCGTGCCCGCGAGGGCGCCGCCGCAGGTGCCCCCCACGCTCGCGCCGTAGAGCGGCGCCGGCGTGACGGTGAAGGTGGCCGTGCCGTTGTAGGCGACGGTCTGGGCCGCGGCGGGCGCGATGCCGCCGTTGGCGCCCGCCGAGGGGCTCACGGTGTAGCCGCGCGGCGCGGAGCAGCTGGCATCGGTGCCGCCGCTTCCGCTGCATTGCCAGGAATAGGTGACCGCCGTCGTCCCGACCGCGGTGGGGGTGCCCTGGCTGCAGAGCGCGGCGGGCGCATCGTGCGTGAGCACGCCCTGCGCGGCGCCGCAGGCGCCGTTCACCACGACGGCCGAGGAGCCCGAGAGCGGCACGGTGCGCGTCACGATCACCGGGCTCAGCACGGGCACGTTCAGGTTGGCGGCGAAGGCGCCACCGGCCACCGGCGAGAACGTCGCCTGGACGGTGCAGCTCGCGTTGTCCGCGAGGATCACGCCCGAGCAGGCGTCGGCCGAGAGCGAGAACGGGCTGATGGTCGCGAGGGTGCCCAGCTGCACGGGCACGCCGGAGAGGTTCTGGATGGTGACGGTGTTCGCGGCGGAGGCACCGGCCGCGACGGCGCCGTAGTCGATCGACGCGGGCGCGATGGAGACGTTCAGGTTCACGGCCGAGAGCGTGGTCGAGCCGGTGACCGCCGCGCCCGAGGTGGCGGTGAGGTCGATGGTCGAGGCGCCCGAGGCGCCGGCCGGGATGGCGACCTGCACGTTCACCGTGAGGGCGCTGTTGGCCGCGAGGGTGGGGGTCGACGAGCCCAGGATCGACGGCGTCCAGGTTCCCTGGCTGGAGGAAACCGAGAGCGTGACCGCGACGGGCGAACCGGAGAGATTCTGCACGGTGAAGGGCAGGGTGGACGTGGTGCCCGGCACGGCGTTCTGGTTGCCGGGCGCGAGGACCTGCAGGCCGCCGGCGGGCGTCCAGGTCTCGAAGGCCTCGATCGTCCAGGTCTGGCCCGGGGCGAGGCTCGCGCGGTCCCATTGCAGCTGGTAGCCGGCATCCTGGTAGGAACTGTCGACCGTGCCGGGCAGCTGGCCGGCGATCGCGAACATCACGCCGTTCCAGTAGTTGCCCTCGTAGTACGCGGAGGCCGGCGTGGCCGGGTTCGCGTAGAAGCCCATGAGCCCCCAGTTGGCGTAGTCGTTGTTGCGCACGTAGACCATGCTGTTGGCCGCGTCGTAGAACCCGGAGGCCGAATCGTCGCCGCCGAAGGTCGTGTCGCCGCCGTGGAAGAACTTCACGCCGTTGTACGTGCTCGCCCCGTTGTTGCTGAGCTGCCAGCGCTTGGTGACGTAGCGCGTGGTGTCGTAGTAGGTGATCGCCTGCGTGAGCCGCACGCCCGTGGCGCCCAGGTCGACGACCGTGGTGATCGTGGCGCCCCCGGCGAACGTCGCGAGGGTGTTGCTCACGGGCGTGAAGGGCGTCTGGTTCGCGTAGTTGCCGGAATAGGCCGTCCCCCCGACATGGACCACCGAGTCCCAGCTCGGTCCCGGGTAGTACTGCGAGACCTGCGCGCCGCCATTGGAGGACTGCACGTACATGTCCGGCTTCAGGTCGTCCTCGACGCTCATGCGGATGATGTCGCCGGCGTAGGCCTGGGTGGCGGCCCGGGCGCTGGCGCCGGGCGGCCCGAAGACCGCGATCAGGGCGGAAAGGGCGAGGGAAACGGCGAGTCCCGCGGCGCGGAACGCGCGCGGGGGCGGACTGGATCGCTGGCACATGGTGGTGACTCCCGAGGGGGCGCCCGGCGAGGCGGCCGGTGACGCGCCATCCATGATTCACGGCAGGACGGTCGGGCAATCGAAGGAAAAGCGGGGAAGTCGACCGGCCGTTGCGACCGGTCAATTGCGCGGCGACGGGCGCTCAGGTTCTCGCGCGAGGTGCCGTAGACACCTGATTGCCCCCGGACCGGCTAGGCGCCCGCGGGCCTTTGCAGGTAGGCCGGCTCGATCGCGAGCGACTCGCCCGCGTCGGCCAGCCAGAGGTGGCCGTCCTGGAGCGTGCACTGCAGCGTCATGTTGCGCGCGGCCCGGGCGGCGAGCGCGCGCGTCACCTCCACCGGCAGGCTCACCACCGTGAGGTTGCGCTGCTTCTCGAGCAGCGGCGCGTTCTGCTTCCACCACAGCCCCGCGCCCGTGCCGTAGATGAAGACCGACACGCGCTTCGCGCGCCCGCAGGCCTTGCGGATCTCGCGCTCGTCCGGCAGGCCGACGTCGATCCACAGGTCGATCGCGCCGGTGAGGTCGGTGAGCACCAGGTCCGCCTCGCCCTCGCTGGAGAGGCCGCGCCCGAAGGCCAGGCGCTCGTCGGCGTGCATCGCGAAGGCGAGCACGCGCACCATCATGCGTTCGTCGGTCTCGGACGGGTGGCGCGCCAGCGTGAGCGCGTGCGTGGCGAAGTGGTTGCGGTCCAGGTCGGAGACCGTGAGCTCCGCCTTGAAGATCGTCGCCTTGAGGGCCATGGGACGGCCGCTACTTCTTCGCGGCGAGCCCCTTCTTCAGCAGGTCGGCGACCGTCTCGTTCAGGCCCGCGCTCGCGGCGAGCGCGCGCTCCTGCAGCTGCTTCACGAGCTCGGCGGGCAGCTTGCAGGCGAAGGGGATGAGGCCGGCGGCCGCGTCGAGCTTTCGCTGCTCCTTGCGGTCGAGCACCTGGGAGGCGCCCTTGCCGTAGCGGTCGGAGACGCCGCCGTGGCGCACCTCGCCCGCGATCTTGAGGGCCTGGTTCTTGTGCAGGTCGGTGAGTTTCATGGGGGCACCCGGGAGACGGAAGCCGTCATTTTACGCGGTCGGCAGTAGAATTCCCGTTTCGCTCACCGCAGCCGGAGCCCCGCCATGACCGCCCGCCCCAACCTCCCCGCCGTCGACAGCGCGCCCCTCGCCCGGCGCATCGAGAAGCAGTGGGACGAGGACATCGTCCCGCAACTGATCGAGTACGTGCGCCTGCCGGCCAAGAGCCCGCATTTCGACCCGGACTGGGAGAAGAACGGCCATATCGAGGCGGCGATCCGCCAGGCCGAGCGCTGGGTGCTCGCCCAGGGCGTGCCGGGGCTGTCCCTCGAGATCGTCCGCCTGCCCGGGCGCACGCCGGTGCTCTTCTTCGACATCCCCGCCACCGGCGGCCTCGGCGCGCAGCGCACGGTGCTGCTCTACGGCCACCTGGACAAGCAGCCCGAGATGACCGGCTGGCGCGAGGGCCTGGGCCCCTGGACGCCCGTCTACGCGGAAGGAAAGCTCTACGGCCGCGGCGGCGCCGACGACGGCTACGCGGTGTTCGCGGCCCTGTCGGCCATCCAGGCGCTCGATGCCGAGGGCATCGCGCGGCCGCGCTGCGTGGGACTCGTCGAGACCTGCGAGGAAAGCGGCAGCTACGACCTGCCCGCGTACCTCGAGGCGCTCGCCCCGCGCATGGGCGAGGTGCAGCTGGTCGTCGCGCTCGATTCCGGCGCGGGCAACTACGAGCAGCTCTGGGTCACCACGTCGCTGCGCGGGCTGGTGAACGGCACGCTCGAGGTGCGGATCCTCGAGGAAGGCGTGCACTCGGGAGACGCCGGCGGCGTGGTGCCTTCGTCCTTCCGCATCGCGCGCCAGGTGCTCGACCGCATCGACGATTCGCGCACCGGCGTCGTTCGCCCGGCGGCCTTCAATGCGGACATCCCCGCCGACCGGCTCGAGCAGGCGAGGCAGGCGGCGGCGATCCTGGGCGAGTCGATGTGGAAGCGCTTCCCCTGGGCCGCCTGCTGCGACGACCAGGGCACCGCGTCGCTCTTCGCGCAGCCGGTGACGAAGGACCCGGTGGAGCTCGTGCTCAACCGCACCTGGCGCGCCGCGCTCGCGGTGACGGGCGCCGACGGCCTGCCGCCCACCGGCGGCGCGGGCAACGTGCAGCGCCCCTACACGAAGCTCAAGCTCTCGCTGCGCCTGCCGCCCACGGTCGACGGCCCGCGCGCGGGCGAGGCGTTCCGGCGCGCGCTCGAGGCCGACCCGCCCTACGACAGCGTGGTGAAGTTCCACTGCGATTCCGCGGCCACCGGCTGGAACGCCCCGCCCGCCGCGCCCTGGCTGAGCGCCGCGCTCGACGACGCCTCGCAGGCCCTCTTCGGCAAGCCCGCCGCCTACATGGGCGAGGGCGGCACCATTCCCTTCATGGGCATGCTGGGCGTGCGCTTCCCGCAGGCGCAGATGCTCGTGACGGGCGTGCTCGGGCCGAAGTCGAACGCGCACGGGCCGAACGAGTTCCTGCACGTGCCCTACGCGAAGAAGGTCACCGTGGCGACCGCGATGATCCTCGCGCAGGTCCGATGATGCACCGGCTCGCCGGCGCGGCCTTCCTGTCCCTGGCCGCCGGCGCCGCGTGGTCGGCGCCCTCGCCGGCGGACTTCGAGGCTTGCGTTGCGCGCAGCCCGGGCGAGGACGCGACCGCGAAGGCCGCCCGCGCCGACTGCTTCGCCGCGCTGCTCGCCGGGACCGCCTCTCCCCGGCCAGGCCCCGCGCCGTCGGCCTTGCCCCGGACGCAGGCCGATCCGCCGGCGCCACCGGCCGGGGCCGTCGCCTCGCAGTTCGCGCGGCAGTGGGGCTCGAAGGCCGAGCGCTCGGAGCTTCGCGCCGGCGAGTACCAGCTCAACTACTTCCTGCCCGCGTTCCACGCCCGCTCGCCCAACCTCGCGCCGGCGCCGGTGGGCGGCTCGCCGCAGCCGGGCACGGGGCAGGACAGGCAGGCGACGGAGGCGAAGTTCCAGCTGAGCCTCAAGGGCCACGTCTTCCCCAAGGACGACACCGGCGCCCACGACCTGTGGCTCGCCTACACGCAGGTGTCGCACTGGCAGATGTGGAACGCGGACGGCTCGCGCCCGTTCCGGGAGTCGAACTACGAGCCCGAGCTGCTCTACACCTACGAGCCGCCCGCGTGGTCGGTCGCCGGCTGGCGCGTCGGCCACGTGGGCCTCTCCCTCAACCACCAGTCCAACGGGCGCGGCGGCGGGGAGTCGCGCAGCTGGAACCGCCTGATCGCGTTCGTGCGCGCGGAGCGGGACAACACGCTCGTCACGCTGCGCGGCTGGACCCGGTTCAAGGAAGGCGGCCTCGACGACAACCCGGGCATCCAGAACTACGCCGGCCGCGCCGACCTGCAGGTGTCCCACCAGTTCCCGCGCGGCGGGGTGCTCGTGCTCACCGGCAAGCACTCGCTGCGCGGCGGCGAGGACAACCGCGGCTCGATCCAGGTCGACTACTCGCTGCCGCTGTGCCGCGAATCGATCTCGCGCTGGTGCTTCGACAGCCTGCGCGCGCACGTGCAGTACTTCCGCGGCTATGCCGAGAGCCTGGTCGACTACAACCACCTCGACACCTACTACGGCGTGGGCTTCTCGATCGGCGCGGGCAAGTAGCGCCCGGCCGGCGTTCCGCCAGACGGACCGCCGGACCGCGATGCGGGCAGCGACGCGCTATCATCGCCGCATGGATTCCGCCCCGAATGCCGCCCGCCCGGGCAACCGCCGCCTGATCGTCGCCGCCATGGTCCTCGTCCTCGCGGGCGCGGGCGGAGGCTGGTGGTACGCCGCCCAGTCCCGGCCCGCGCCGGCCGCCGCCAAGGGCGCGGGCGCGGTGCCCGTCACCGTCGCCACCGTGGAAAGGCGCGACGTGCCCGTGAGGATCCGCGCCAACGGGACCGTCGTCGCGATCCAGACCGTGGACCTGCGCGCGCAGGTGACGAGCACCGTGAAGGAAGTGCACATCCGCGAAGGGCAGTTCGTGGGGAAGGGCGACCTGCTGGTCTCGCTCGACTCGCGCACCGAGGAGGCGAACCTGCGCAAGGCCGAGGCGCAGGTGCAGAAGGACAGGGCCGACCTGGAGAACGGCCGGCGCACCCTCGAGCGCCAGCGCCAGCTCTTCCAGCAGAAGTTCATCGCGCAGGCCGCGCTCGACACCGCGGAGAACCAGGTGGCGACGCTCGAGGGCCAGCTCGCGGTCGACACCGCCGCGCTCGAGGCCGCGCGCGTGGCGGTGGCCTTCACGCAGATCCGCGCGAGCTTCGCCGGGCGAACGGGCGCCATCGGCGTGCGCCCCGGCAGCGTGGTGCAGCCCAACGGCACGGTCCTGCTCACCGTCACCCAGATCGACCCCATCCAGGTGTCGTTCACGCTGCCGGAGAAGGAGCTCGCGGGCCTGCAGCAGGCCGTGGCCGCCGGCGCCGTCACCGCCGACGTGCAGTTCGACGAGGGGCGCCAGCGCCTCACGGGCCGCGTGAACTTCCTCGACAACGCCGTCGACACCGCCACGGGCACGCTGCGCGTGAAGGCCGAGTTCGCCAACGCCGCGAGCAAGCTCTGGCCGGGCATGTTCGTCAACGTGACGCTCGCCCCGCGCACCCTCGCGCAGGCCTCCGTCGTGCCGGTGCAGGCCGTGCAGACCGGGCCGGACAGCCGCTTCGTGTACGTGGTGGGCGAGGACGGGAAGGTCGCCTCGCGCGTGGTCACGGTGCCCTACCTCGACGCGGGGATCGCGGTCGTCTCGGGCGTGGAGCCCGGCGCGAAGGTCGTGGTCGAGGGCGCGCAGAACCTGCGGCCGGGCACGCTCGTGGCCGTGGGCGAGGGCAAGGCTCCCGCCGTGCCCAAGGCCGCGCAGGGCGAGGACGAGGCGAAGCCCGGGGCGGGGGCCGGCGCCGGCAGGAAGGCGAAGGCGGCCTCGTGAACTTCTCCGAGCTCTTCATCCGCCGTCCCGTGATGACGGTGCTGCTGTCGGCCTCGGCCGTGGTGGCCGGCCTCATCGCCTACAAGGACATCCCGATCGCGGCGCTGCCGCAGTTCGACACGCCCACCATCCAGGTGACGGCGGTGCTGCCCGGGGCGAGCCCGGAGAACATGGCCACCGCCGTCGCCACCCCGCTCGAGAAGCAGTTCGCGACGATCTCCGGCGTGAACGTGATCACCTCCTCCTCGACCCTGGGCAACACGCAGGTCACGCTCGAGTTCGACCAGGAGCGCGACATCGACAAGGCGGCGGTCGACGTGCAGGCCGCGCTCTTCCGCGCCCAGCGCAACCTGCCCATCGAGATGAACACGCCGCCGTCCTACCGCAAGGTGAACCCGGCCGACGCGCCCGTGATCTTCGTCACGCTCACCTCGCCCTCGATGCCCCTGTCGGAGCTCAACAGCTTCGCCGAGAACCTCATCTCGCCCACGCTCTCCACGCTGCCGGGCATCGCGCAGGTGAACATCAACGGCCAGAAGCGCTTCGCCATCCGCGTGCG
Organism: Usitatibacteraceae bacterium; assembly: GCA_044221765.1. Lineage (GTDB taxonomy): Bacteria > Pseudomonadota > Gammaproteobacteria > Burkholderiales > Usitatibacteraceae > FEB-7. Next base: position 12,034 of record JBGAOO010000045.1, read on the forward strand.
CGCCCGGCCCGACGCGCTCGCCACGCGCGGGCTCACGCTCGACGACATCGCCGCGGCGCTGCGCGCGGCCAACGCGAACACGCCCGTGGGCACGCTCGAGGGCCCGCGCCAGTCGCTCACCATCCAGGCCAACCGGCAGATGACGAAGGCGGCGGAATTCCAGCGCATCATCGTCGCCACGCTCCCGGGCGGGCAGGCGGTGCGGCTGGAGGACGTGGCGGACGTCGAGGACAGCGTCGAGTCGGTGAAGACCGCGAGCTGGGCCAACGGCGAGCGCGCGATCACCCTGTCCATCCAGCGCCAGCCCGACGCCAACACCGTCGCGACGGTCGACGCCATCAAGGCGTCCATCCCCGCGCTCGTGGACCAGATGCCCGGCTCGGTGAAGCTCTCGATCCGCAACGACCGCTCGCTCTCCATCCGGGAATCGATCCACGACGTCAAGGTGACGCTCGCCATCACGGTGACGCTCGTGGTGCTCGTGATCTTCCTCTTCCTGCGCCACCCGGCCGCCACGATCATCCCGGCGCTCTCGCTGCCCATCTCCCTCATGGGCACCATCGCGCTCATGAAGGCGCTGGGCTACACGCTCGACAACGTCTCGCTCCTGGGCATCACCCTCGCCGTGGGCCTGGTCGTGGACGACGCGATCGTGATGCTCGAGAACGTGATGCGCCACGTGGAGAACGGCGAGGAGCCGATGCGGGCGGCGCTCCGGGGCTCGAAGGAGATGGGCTTCACCATCCTGTCGATCTCGGTCTCGCTCGTGGCCGTCTTCATCCCCATCTTCTTCATGCCGGGGGTGATCGGCGGGCTCTTCCACGAGTTCGCGGTGGTGGTCTCGCTCGCGATCCTGGTCTCGGCGGGGGTCTCGCTCACGCTCATCCCGATGCTCGGGGCGCGCTTCCTGCACCGCTCGGCCGAGGACGACCCGTCGCTTCGCTGGACGGCCTGGTTCGAGCGGCTCTTCCGGGCGACCCTCGCGTTCTACGCGCGCACGCTGGACTGGTGCCTCGAGCACCGCCTGGGCGTGCTGCTGGTGGCGCTGGGCACGCTGGTGGCCACGATCGCGCTCTTCATCACCATGCCCAAGGGCTTCTTCCCGACGGAGGACCTGGGCCAGATCTCGGTCACCGCCGAGGCGGTCGAGGACATCTCCTTCCCGGCGATGGCCGACCTGCTGCAGCGGGTGGGCAAGACCATCGGCGAGCACGAGGCGGTGGACACGGTGATCGTGAACGCCTCGGACTCGAACCAGGGCCGGCTCTTCATCAACCTGAAGCCGCTGGGCACGCGCGCGCCGATGGACAAGGTGCTCGAGGGCCTGCGGCGCGAGGTGCGCAAGATTCCCGGCGTGGCCGTCTACTTCAATCCGATCCAGAACCTGCGCCTGGGCGGGCGGGTGAGCAAGGCGCGCTACCAGTTCGTGCTGAAGAGCGTGGACGACCGCGGGCTCCAGGAAGGCGCCGGCCGCATCATGGCGCTCATGCGCGCCGACCCGCTCTACCGCGACGTGACGAGCGACTCGCAGCTGCGCGGCCTGCAGGCGCAGCTCACGATCGACCGCGACAAGGCGAACGCGCTGGGCGTGCAGATCCAGGACATCCGCACCGCGCTCTACTCGGCCTTCGGCGAGCGGCAGGTCTCCACGGTCTACACGGCGGTGGATTCCTACCAGGTGATCCTGCAGGCGGGCGACCCGGACCGGCGCGACGAGAGCGCCTTCGGCAAGATCTACCTGCGCGCCAAGGGCGGCGCCCTCGTGCCGCTCAGCTCCATCGCCTCGGTCGAGCGCAAGGTGGGGCCGGTCTCCATCAACCACCAGGGCCAGCTGCAGGCGATCACCATCTCGTTCAACCTCGCCCCGGGCGCCTCGCTGGGCGAGGCCTCGAAGAAGCTCGAGCGCTTCAAGGCGCAGTCGAGCCTGCCCTCGTCCATCCTCACCGGCTGGGGGGGCGATGCCGCCGCCTTCCAGGCCTCGCAGTCGAGCCAGGTGTGGCTCATCATCGGCGCGCTGCTGGTGATCTACGTGCTGCTGGGCGTGCTCTACGAGAGCTACATCCACCCGATCACGATCCTGGCGGGCCTGCCCTCGGCCGCGATGGGCGCGCTGCTCACGCTCTGGCTCTTCGGCATGGACCTGTCGATCATCGCGGTGATCGGCATCCTCATGCTGATCGGCATCGTGAAGAAGAACGCGATCATGATGATCGACTTCGCGCTCGATGCGCAGCGCGCGCGGGGCCTCACGCCCGCGCAGGCGATCCACGAGGCCTGCGTGCTGCGCTTCCGGCCGATCATGATGACGACCTCGGCCGCGCTCATGGGCGCGGTGCCCCTCGCGCTCGGCCTGGGCGCGGGCGCGGAACTGCGCCAGCCGCTGGGCCTCGCGGTGGTCGGCGGGCTGCTGCTGTCCCAGGCCATCACGCTCTACATCACGCCGGTGATCTACCTCGCGCTCGACCGCTGGTCGGGCCGCGGCCCGGTGCCGGTGGAAGCGATCCAGGAGTCGCCCGCGCCGGCCTCCTGACGGACGTCGGCGGCGCTTGACGCGGATCAGCCGGCGCCGGCGGGCCCCGTGCTATAGCTGGGCCATCCTTCCCCGCCGACGACGAGTACCGCCATGGCCGCCTCCGATCCCGTGATCTCCCGGGCCAAGACCCGCGCAAAGCTCGCGCCCGCCTGCGCAAGCCCGCGCTAGGGTCAGCCCGGCGCGGCAAGGCCGCGGCGAAGAGTGCCGGCGCCGGCGGGCGCTCCGCGGGGCACCGCCGCGCGGCGAGCGGCGACACCGCGCCCGTGCTCGAGGCGCGGGCGATCGGCGAGTACGCCGTCGAGCAGGCGGCGCGGCCGCCGGACGAGGTGAAGGCCGGCGCGATCCGCGACATCCTCGAGGGGGACCGGCGCCGCCGACGCGGTGCGCATCCTGCGCTCGGCGCTCGAGCAGCAGCAGGGACTGGACAAGCTCGCGCGCCGGCAGGCCGACCGCGAGCTCGCCGACCGCTGGCAGGAAGGCGGGTACCCGTACAAGAACCTGCTCTCGCAAGAGCTACGAGCGGCAGAAGTGCTCGGCTTGCAGGTCGAGCTGCCTTGCCAGGCTCGCGCCGAGACCGGCCAGCGCGTGATCGTGCTCTTCGAGGGGCGCGACGCGGCGGGCAAGGCCGGCACGATCAAGCGCTTCATGGAGCACCTGAACCCGCGCGGCGCGCGTGGTGGCGCTCGAGAAGCCCACCGCCGAGGAGCGCGGGCAGTGGTACTTCCAGCGCTACGTGGAGCACCTGCCCACCGCGGGCGAGATCACGCTCTTCGACCGGTCCTGGTACAACCGCGCGGGCGTGGAGCGCGTCATGGCTTGCACCGGGACGCGGAGTACCAGGGAGCGCGCCAGGCGCCGAGCGAGGCGCATGCTCGTGCGCCAGGGCATCCACGTGTTCAAGTTCTGGTTCTCCGTGAGCCGGCGCCGAGCAGCGCCGGCGTCGGGAGCGCGAGGTCCACCCGCTCAAGCAGTGGAAGCTCTCGCCGATCGACAAGGCCTCCCTGGACAAGTGGGACGACTACACGCGCGCGAAGGAGGCGATGTTCTTCCACACCGACACCACCGACTCGCCCTGGATCGTGATCAAGAGCGACTGCAAGAAGCGCGCGCGCCTGAACGCGATGCGCTACCTGCTGCACCGCCTGCCCTACGCGAACAAGGACCCGGAGCTGATCGGCGCGGTGGACGGCCTGCTCGTCGGGCGCGCGCAGCTCATCTTCGAGCGCGGCGAGCACGTGCTGTCGGCAGCCCTGCCCGGGTCCGCCGCGAAGGACTGAGGCGGCCGCTACCTCGGCCGGCAGGCGACCTTCACGCGCACGCGGTTGGGCGCCTTGGGCGTGAAGCTGGCGGTGGCCGAGCGGCCCGCCCTCACCGTCACGGTGCGCTCCTGGGGCGTGTCGAGGCCCGAGTCGATCGCGGCCTTGCACGTGAGGTCGTCCTTCTCGCGGCTGGTGAAGGTGATCACCAGGGGCACGCCGCCCGAGGCGCTCACGCCCACGTCCAGGCCGTTCATCTCCGCGGCGATCTCGACCGGGTAGAGCGCGGCCGCGCCGAAGGAGGCGACGGCGAGCAGGGCGGTCAGGGCGGTTTTCACGGGTTCCTCTAGAATCGCGGTATCTCTCACCGGAATCGCCAGCATCCCCCATGAACGTCCACACCTGCAAGTCCATCCTCGACGGCCGCGCCCCCGCGGACCGCCCCGTCACCCTGCGCGGCTGGGTGCGCACGCGCCGCGACTCGAAGGCCGGCCTGTCCTTCGTCCACGTCTCCGACGGCTCGTGCTTCCATCCCGTGCAGGTGGTGGCTCCGGCGACCCTCGCCAACTACCAGTCCGAGGTGGCGCACCTCACCGCCGGCTGCGCGGTCGAGGCGGTGGGCACGATCGTGCCCTCGCCCGCGAAGGGCCAGCCCTTCGAGATGCAGGCGCTCGAGATCCGCGTCGTGGGCAAGGTCGACGATCCCGACACCTACCCCATCCAGCCCAAGCCGCACTCGATGGAGTTCCTGCGCGAGGTCGCGCACCTGCGCCCGCGCACCAACGTGATCGGGGCCTGCTCGCGCGTGCGCCACACGCTCGCGATGGCGATCCACCGCTTCTTCCACGAGCGCGGCTTCCTCTGGGTCAACACGCCGATCATCACGGCGAGCGATGCCGAGGGCGCGGGCGAGCTCTTCCGCGTCTCGACGCTCGACCTGGCCAACCTGCCGCGCGATGCGGCGGGCAAGGTGGACTTCGCGAAGGACTTCTTCGGCAAGGAGGCCTACCTCACCGTCTCGGGGCAGCTCAACGTCGAGTCCTACTGCATGGCCCTGTCGAAGGTCTACACCTTCGGCCCCACCTTCCGCGCCGAGAACTCCAACACCAGCCGGCACCTGGCGGAATTCTGGATGATCGAGCCGGAGATCGCCTTCGCCGACCTCTCCGACGACGCCGACCTCGCCGAGGGCCTGCTCAAGCACATCTTCAAGGCGGTGCTCGAGGAGCGCGCCGACGACATGGCCTTCTTCGAGGAGCGCATCGAGAAGGGCGTGATCGCCAAGCTCGAGGCGATGGTGGGCGCGCAGTTCGAGCGCATGGACTACACCGAGGCGATCAAGGTGCTCGAGGGCTCGAGGCACAAGTTCGAGTTCCCGGTGAAGTGGGGCATGGACCTGCAGAGCGAGCACGAGCGCTACCTGGCCGAGAAGCACGTGGGCAAGCCCGTGATCCTCATGAACTACCCGAAGGAGATCAAGGCGTTCTACATGCGCCTGAACGAGGACGGGCGCACGGTGGCGGCGATGGACGTGCTGGCTCCGGGCATCGGCGAGATTGTTGGCGGGTCGCAGCGCGAGGAGCGGCTCGAGGTGCTCGACAGCCGCCTGGCCGCCACCGGCCTGGACCCGGCCGCCTACGGCTGGTACCGCGACCTGCGCCGCTACGGCACGGTGCCGCACGCGGGCTTCGGCCTGGGCTTCGAGCGCACCGTCGCCTACGTGACGGGCCTTGCCAACGTGCGCGACGTGATCCCGTTCCCGCGCACGCCGGGCAGCGCGCGCTACTAGGGCGGGCGTGGGCCCGGGGCCGCAGGAGCCGCGCGAAGGGCTCGCCTCGCACCCGGCCTTCGAGCCGTTCCTCGCCTGGTACTTCGTGCTCGTGTGGGGCTCGGGCTTCCTCGCCACCAAGGCGGGGCTGCAGCACGCCGCGCCCTTCACGTTCCTCGCGCTGCGCTTCACCCTGGGCCTCGCCATCCTCGTGCCGCTGGTGGCCTGGATGCGCCCGCCCTGGCCCTCGGGCGCGGCGCAGTGGGGCCACCTCGTCGTGGCCGGCCTGCTCATGCACGCGGTGAACCTGGGCGGCAGCCACTACGCGCAGTACCTGGGCATGTCCGCGGGCGTGGCCGCGCTCCTGCTGGGCACGCAGCCGCTCGCGACCGCGCTCGTCTCCTCGCGCCTGCTGGGCGAGCGCCTGCGGCCGCGCCAGTGGCTGGGCGTGGCGGTCGGGCTGGCGGGCGTGGCGCTCGTGGTCTGGCACAAGATCGACGTGCGCGCGATCACCGGGGCGAGCCTCGCCGCCGTCGCCATCGCGCTCGCCGGGGTCACGGCCGGCACGCTCTACCAGCGGGCCTTCAGCCCGCGCGCCGACCTGCGCTCGGCCGCGCTCATCCAGTTCGCCGCGACGCTCGCCGTGGTCGCGCCGCTCGCGTGGGGCGTGGAGGATTTCCGGTTCGCCTGGTCGTGGACGCTCGTGCTCTGCATCGCCTTCCTGGTGATCTTCGCCTCGATCCTCGCGGTGAGCGCGCTGCACGTGCTCATGCGCCGCGGCCACGCCACGCGCGTGACCAGCCTGCTCTACCTCACCCCGGTGGTGGCGGTGGCGCTCGAGGCCGCGCTGTTCGGCGTCGTGCCTTCCCCGCTCACGGCCGCGGGCGTCGCGGTCACCTGCGTGGGCGTCGCCCTCGTCACGCGCTCGTGACGCGCCCGAGGCGCGGGCCTCAGGCGGCGAACGACATCGACCGGCCCGCCGCGAACAGGCGCGCGAGGGGCGACCCGATCATGGACGCGATGTCGATGCCGTCGAGTCGGTGGGCGAGGGCGCGCTGGTGCGCGGGCTCGCGCGGCCGTGGCGGTGCCGAAGGCACGCGGCTCGCGCGCCCCGGCCCGTCCAGGTAGAAGCCCTGGAGCAGGTCGGCGCCGGCGAGGCTCGCGCATTGCGCTTCCAGCGCCGTC
>JBGAOO010000426.1:0-2162 GCA_044221765.1 Usitatibacteraceae bacterium
GAATGCTGCGGCGGCGCGCCCGCGGTGGCGTCGGGGCGCGGGTAGACGAGCAGCGACAGGCCGAAATCGAAGTAGGACCACGCGTGGAAGAGGCCGAGCGGATAGCGCGTGAAGATCTCCAGCCGGCCGCAGCGCAGGCGGCCGCGGCGCAAGGCGGGCACGGCCAGCGCGACGGTGGCCGCCTCGCCCGGCGGCGCGTCGACGAACACCGGCTCGTCGTCGCGGCGGCGGATCGCGAGCGCGTAGCGCGCGCGCACGGGCGAATCGACGAGGACGCCGAAATGCGCGGTGTCCCCGGCGAACACCGGCTCGCAGCGCCCGGGACGCAGCTTCAGGTGCGCGAGGTTGCGCCAGGTGTGCAGCATGGCCACCGAGCCCATGGCCGCGAGCAGGAAGGTGAGCAGGTAGCCGAGCGAGAGCGCGTACTGGATCGAGGCGAGCAGCAGGACGAGCAGCGTGCCCGCGAAGAAATAGCCCTGGCGGGAGGGAAGGATGAAGATCCGGCGCTGGACGAGCGTGACCGGCGGCGCCTCGGGGGATCGGGCACGGAAGATCCAGTCGGCGACGGACTGGCGCAGGTTCCCGAGCATCGCCGGGAGGGTCCCGTCAGGGAATCGCGACGCTGGAGAGCAGGTCGCTCGCGGCGTCGAAGCCGCCCTTCTGGGATTCGCCGGCCCCGTGCAGGCGATGGCCAACGACCGGGGCGAGCACCGCCTGGACGTCCTCGGGCAGCACCTGCCGTCGCCCGAGCATCATCGCCCAGGCCTGCGCCGCGCGCAGCACGGCGAGGCCCGCGCGAGGCGAAAGGCCCTGCGCGTACCGGGGCGAATGGCGGGTGTGCGCGACGAGCGCCTGCACGTAGTCGAGGAGGGCGTCGGAGACGGGCATCGCGGGCACGGCCTTCTGCAGCTCCAGCAGCTGCGCCGCGCTCATGGCCGGCTCGAGGTGCCGGATGATCTCGCGCCGTTCCTCGCCGCGCAGCAGCTCGCGCTCGGCCTTGGCGTCCGGGTAGCCCAGCTGCAGGCGCATGAGGAAGCGGTCGAGCTGCGACTCGGGCAGCGGGAAGGTGCCCACCTGGTGCAGCGGGTTCTGCGTGGCGATCACGAAGAAGGGCTCGGGCAGCGGCCGCGTCTCGCCCTCGGCGGTGACCTGGTGTTCCTCCATCGCCTCGAGCAGCGCGCTTTGCGCCTTGGGGCTCGCGCGGTTGATCTCGTCGGCGAGGATGATCTGCGCGAAGATCGGGCCGGGGTGGAAGCGGAAGCTCGAGCTCTCGCGGTCGAAGATCGAGACGCCGATCACGTCGGCGGGCAGGAGGTCCGAGGTGAACTGGATGCGCTGGTAGTCCAGGCCCAGCAGGCGCGCGAGGGTGTAGGACAGGGTGGTCTTGCCCACGCCGGGCACGTCCTCGATGAGCAGGTGCCCGCGCGCGAGGATGCAGGCCATCGCGAGGCGGATCTGGCGCTCCTTGCCCAGGATCACCCCGCCGGCGCGTGCGATGACCTCCTCGACGGGATTCGGGTTGAGGCGCGTTCGGGCGTCGATCAGCGTGGCCATGGTCGGGTGGGTGGCGTTCCGGTGGGGCTCGGGGCGGCCCGGGCCGCGGATGCAAGATAGCATTGTATAGTGGGCGCGCGGCGTCCCCCGCTATGAAGCGCGTCACCGTTTCCGGAAGATTCCCGCATGTCCGTCGCCCTCCTCACCCACCGCGATTGCGCCCTGCACGAGATGGGCTCGCACCACCCCGAGTCGCCGGCACGCCTCGCCGCCGTGCTCGATGCCCTCGACGTCTCCGGCTTCGCCGGCCACCTCACCGAGGTCGAGGCGCCCCGGGCCACCGAGGAGCAGCTCTCTCGCGTGCACCACGACGTGCACATCGACCGCGTGGCGTCGAGCGCACCCGAGAGCGACTATGCGTACCTGGACCCGGATACCGCGATGAACCGGGATTCCCTGCCGGCCTCGCTGCGCGCGGCGGGCGCCGTGGTGCGGGCCACGGACCTCGCCCTGGGCGAGGGGCCCGCGCGGGCCTTCTGCGCGGTGCGCCCGCCCGGCCACCACGCGACGCCCGACCGGGCCATGGGCTTTTGCATCTTCAACACCGTCGCCGTGGGCGCCGCGCACGCGCTCGCCGCGCACGGGCTCGAGCGCGTGGCCATCCTCGA
>JBGAOO010000427.1:0-2147 GCA_044221765.1 Usitatibacteraceae bacterium
GGGAGGTGCGGGACATCCTGCCGGTGGGCGCCGAAGCGCTCGCCATCTGCGAGCCGGTGTACGAGGACCACCCCGGCTGGAAGGAGAGCACGTACGGCGTGAAATCCTTCGACCAGCTCCCGGCGAACGCCCGCGGCTTCCTCAAGCGCCTCGAGAGCGTCGTGGGCGCCCCGGTCGTGATCATCTCGACCGGCCCGGACCGGGACGAGACGATCGTCCTGCAGCATCCTTTTGCCTGAGCGCCGCCCGGAAACGAAAAAGCCGGCTCGCGCCGGCATTTCGTCAATAATCTTGGTGCCCGGAAGAGGACTCGAACCTCCACGGTTTTACCCGCCAGTACCTGAAACTGGTGCGTCTACCAATTCCGCCATCCGGGCCCGCCGGCAAGCAACCTGAAACAGCCAGCAAGCCCGTCATTTTAGAAGGATGACCCTTTTTTGTCCAGCAAAACCAAGAACCTAAGGCAGGCGGACCCGCACCGGGACCGTGAAGCCGCCAAGTACGAGCACCCGCTCCCGAGCCGCGAGATGATCCTCGAGGTGCTCGAGCGCGAGGGCGTGCCGCTCGAGGAAGAGCGCATCGCGACCCTGCTCGCCATCGAATCCCACGAGCGCGAGCCCTTCGGCCGGCGCATCGCGGCCATGGAGCGCGAGGGCCAGGTGATGAGGAACCGCCGCGGCGCGATCCTCGTCGCCGACAAGGCCGGCCTGGTGAAGGGCCGCGTCATGGGACACCCGGACGGCTTCGGCTTCCTCAAGCCCGAGGACGGGTCGGACGACCTCTTCCTCGGCCCCAAGCAGATGCACAAGGCGCTGCACGGGGACATCGTGCTCGCGCGCGTTTCCGGGCTCGACCGCCGCGGCCGGCGCGAGGGCTCCATCGTCGAGGTCCTGGAGCGCGCCAACCAGAAGGTGGTCGGGCGGCTCTTCGTCGAGAAGGGCGTCGCCTTCGTCGTGGCCGAGGACCGGCGCCTCGCGCAGGATTTCCTCGTGCCCCCCGACGGGCTCAAGGGCGCGAGGCACGGCCAGGTCGTCGTGGCCGAGATCATCGGGCAGCCCACGCCCAACGCCGAGCCCATCGCGCGCGTGACCGAGATCCTGGGCAACTACGCCGACCCGGGCATGGAGATCGAGATCGCCCTGCGCAAGCACGACCTGCCGCACGAGTTCTCGCGCGAGGCCGAGCAGTTGGCGCAGAAGTACGGCAGCAAGGTCCTCGCGAAGGACCTGAAGGGCCGCAAGGACCTGCGCGCGCTGCCCTTCGTCACGATCGACGGGGAGACCGCCAAGGACTTCGACGACGCCGTGTGCGGGCAGCCGCTCGCCAAGGGCAAGGGCTGGCGCCTGTGGGTGGCGATCGCCGACGTGAGTCACTACGTGCGCCCGGGCGACGCGCTCGACCGCGAATCGCGCGAGCGCGGCAACTCGGTCTACTTCCCGCGCCGCGTGATCCCCATGCTGCCCGAGGGCCTGTCGAACGAGCTGTGCTCGCTCAAGCCCGAGGTCGACCGCCTGGTGATGGTCTGCGAGATGGAGGTGACGGTGGGCGGCGTGGTGCGCACCTACGCGTTCTACCCCGGGGTGATCCACTCCCATGCGCGGCTCACGTACACCCGCGTGGCCGCGGTGCTCGAGGGGCGCGAGGCCGATCCGCCGGTGGCCGCCGACCTCGTGCCGGGGCTGGAGACGCTCTACGAGGTGTACAAGGCGCTGCTCTCCGCGCGCGCCAAGCGCGGCGCGATCGACTTCGAGTCCGTCGAGACCCAGATGATCTTCGACGAGCACGGCAAGATCGAGCGCATCGTGCGCGTGGAGCGCAACGACGCGCACAAGCTCATCGAGGAATGCATGCTGGCGGCCAACGTGTGCGCCTCCGACTTCCTGCAGCAGAACCAGCAGCCCACGCTCTACCGCATCCACGAGGGGCCCACGCCCGAGAAGCTCGAGGCCCTGCGCGCGATGCTCAAGGATTTCGGCCTCTCGCTGGGCGGGGGGGACGAACCGCTCGCCAAGGACTACGCGGCGCTCCTGTCGCGCATCAAGGGCAAGCCCTTCGCCGGGCTGCTGCAGACGGTGATGCTGCGTTCGCTTCGCCAGGCGGTCTACAGCCCCGAGAACGTCGGCCACTTCGGCCTGGCGTACGAGGGC
>JBGAOO010000428.1:0-2133 GCA_044221765.1 Usitatibacteraceae bacterium
GCTGCACGCCGCCGCCGTCCATTCCCTCGTGCCTGGTGACCTCCCCTAGCTCGATCGTCGTGCGCGCCGGTCCCCGCGCGCTGGCGCGCCTGCGCGAGCACGGGCTGCGCGCGGCCGACATCGCCGTCGTGCCGGGCGCCGCGGGCGGCCCGAAGGCGCTCGGCCTGCATGGCCTGGACACCGCGATCTTCGGCGAATGGCTGCCCGCCGCTCCGCGCGTGCGCCATCTCGTGGGCGCCTCCATCGGCGCCTGGCGCTTCGCGAGCGTGTGCCGCGCGGATCCGGCCGCGGGCCTGGCGGAACTGGCGCGCCTCTACACGCAGCAGCGCTACCCGCCGCGGCCGGGCGCGGCGCTCATCACGCGCAAGGTGCGCGAGATGCTGCACGCGCTCTTCGACGGGCACGACCGGGACATCCTCGAGAACCGCGACTACCGCCTGCACATCCTCGCCGTGCGCGGGCGCGGGCTGCTCCAGCGCGACGCCGGCATGCGGCGCATGGTGGGATTCGGGGCCGCGGCCCTCGCGAACCTCGCGGGGCGCCGCCACCTGAGCCATTTCCTGGAGCGCACGCTCTTCCACGACGCGCGCGGCCGGCCGCCGTTCCTCGACGAGTCGGGCGTGGCCGGGGGCCTCCTGCCGGCCACGGGCGCGGCTCCCATCCGCTTCGATGCGTTCCACACGCACGCCGTCGCGCTCGACCGCGACAACCTGCGCGAGGCCCTGGTCGCCTCCGCCGCGATCCCGATGGTGATCGAGGGCGTGCCCGACATCCCCCGCGCCCCGTCGGGCATCTACTGGGACGGCGGCCTGATCGACTACCACCTGCACCTGCCGTACTCGCGCAGCGAGGATCTCGTGCTCTACCCGCACTTCACCGACCGCATCGTGCCCGGCTGGCTCGACAAGGCGCTGCCGTGGCGGCGCGCGCGCGGGGCCTGGCTCGACAACGTGGTGCTCGTCTCGCCCAGCCGCGAGTACCTCGCCTCGCTGCCGCACGGCAGGCTGCCCGACCGCGGCGACTTCAAGCGCTTCGAGCTCGACTACGACGGCCGGCTCGCGTTCTGGCGCAAGGCCATCGCGCAGAGCCGGCAACTCGGGGACGATTTCCTCGCCTTCGCCGCGAGGCCGGACCCCTCGCGCATCCTGCCGCTCTAGCCCGCCGTGGGCGAGCGCTGCCGCGCGAAGGCCGGCGGCGGGGCGCTCACTCGAGCACGAGCCCCAGCGCGCGCCCGACGCGCGCCCACCTTTCCGTCTCCAGGCGCACGACGGTCGCCGCCTGCGCGGGCGTGGAGCCCACCGGGTCGATCCACTGCCGGTCCCAGAGCGAGGCCTTGAGGCCGGGCGCGCGGATGATGCGCGCGAGTTCCTCGTGCAGGCGCCTCAACGCTTCCGGCGGCGTCCTCGCCGGCGCCACGATCGCCATCCACACCGGCGCCTCGAACCCGGGGTAGCCGGATTCGGCCACCGTGGGCACGTCGGGGATGAGCGGCGAGCGCCTGGCGCCCGTCTGCGCGAGCGCGCGCAGGCGGCCGGATTGCACGTGCGGGATGAGCGCGGTGGGATTGAGCGAGAGGAACTGCACGTCGCCGGCGAGCAGCGCGGCCACGGCCGGCGCGCCGCCGTTGTACGGCACGTGCACCATCGACAGCCCGGCGGCCGCGTTGAACTGCTCCATCGACAGCTGCGAGATGCTGCCCTTGCCGACGGAGGCGAAGTTGAGATTGCCCGGCCTTGCCCGCGCGATGGCGACCGCCTCGGCGAGCGTCGCGGCGCCCAGCGAAGGATGCACGGCGATGAGGCTGGGCGCGGTGCCCACGAGCGTGACGAAGGCGAAGTCGCGCGCGACGTCGTAGGGCAGGTTGCCCGCGAGGGCCGGGCTCACCGCGAGCGGGCCGTTGGTGCCGATGAGCAGCGTGTGGCCGTCGGGCGCGCTCTTCGCCACGAGCTCGGCCGCGAGGTTGCCGCCGGCGCCGGGGCGGTTCTCGATCACCACGGGCTGGCCCAGCGCCTTCGAGAGCGGCTCGGACAGCGCGCGCGCCACCACGTCCGGCTGCCCGCCCGGCGCGAAGGGCACGACGATCCTCACCGCGCGCTGCGGCGCCCACTCGGCGTGCGCCCCCGCGGGCGAGGC
>JBGAOO010000046.1:0-18137 GCA_044221765.1 Usitatibacteraceae bacterium
TCGCGGTTCAGGAAATGCTCGGGGGATAGGGGCATGGCCCGGCCGGGCTCGGATTTCGACTTGTGGGCCACGATGGTGGGGGCGTCCGATGACCGTTTCGTGACGGAAGGGGCGGCGGCGATGTGCCATACTTCCGCGCACCTGTTCCGCGAGAGGCGCCGCGCGGAAGCGCACCATGGAATATACCACCCTCGCCGCGGTCGATCTCGGCTCGAACAGCTTCCACCTGGCCATCGGCCGCGTCGACGGCGACCAGATCTATCCCCTCGATTCGATCAAGGAGACCGTGCGCCTGGGCGCCGGGCTGGGCGAGGACCGCCGCCTGGACGGCCTCACGCAGGACCGGGCCATCGCGACCCTCAGGCGCTTCGCCGAGCGCCTGGCCGGCCTGCCGCGCGAGTCCGTGCGCATCGTGGGCACGAACGCGCTGCGCGTGGCCAAGAACTCGGCCGAGTTCCTGGACGAGGCCGAGCGCGCCCTGGGCTTCCCGATCGAGATCATCTCCGGCCGCGAGGAGGCCCGCCTCATCTACTCGGGCGTGGTGCACTCGCTGCCGCAGACCGACCGCAATCGCCTGGTCGTGGACGTGGGCGGCGGCTCGACGGAATTCATCATCGGCGTGAAGTTGAAGCCCAAGGTGATGGAGAGCCTGTACATGGGCTGCGTGAGCTACACCAGGCGCTTCTTCCCCGACGGCCGGATCGACAAGAAGTCGCTCAAGGCCGCCGAGCTCGCCGCACGCGAGCAGGTGCAGACCATCGTCGCGCGCTTCGAGAAGACCGGCTGGAAGGAGGCCGTGGGCTCCTCCGGCACCGCGCGCTCGCTCTCGGAGGCGATGGTCGCCGCCGGGCGGGCCGACAGCGGCATCACCGACGAGGGGCTCGCCTGGCTGCGCGAGCGGGTGCTCGACGCGGGCGAGCTGAGGAAGCTCGCGCTGCCGGGCCTTCGCGAGGACCGCGTGCCGGTGTTCGTGGGCGGCCTCGCCATCATGTCCGCCGTCTTCACCGAGCTCTCCCTGAAGCGCATGACCATCGCCGAGGGCGCGCTGCGCCAGGGCGTGCTCTGGGACCTGCTCGGGCGCGTGCACCACCGCGACATCCGCGAGGTGACGGTGGACCAGTTCGCCAAGCGCTACCACACCGACCCGGTGCAGTCCCGGCGCGTGGGCGAGCTCGCGCGGATGCTCCTGCGCCAGCTCGAGCCCGGCCGCGACGAGAAGGCGCAGGACGACGAGCGCTTCCTCGACTGGGCCGCGCGCCTGCACGAGATCGGCATCACGATCGCGCAGGGCGCCTACCACAAGCACTCGGCCTACATCCTCGCCAACGCCGACATGCCGGGCTTCTCCCGCCAGGAGCAGGGCTGGCTCTCCAACCTCGTGCTCGCGCAGCGCGGGCGGCTGTCGAAGATGAAGGACGCCTTCGCGGACGACGCGGCCCTCGCCACCCTCGCCCTTTGCCTGCGCATCGCCGTCATCCTCTACCGCAGCCGGCGCACGCTGCCCCTGCCGCGCATGAAGCTCTCGCGCAGGGGCCGGGACTGGCGGCTGGAGGTCGACGGCGAGTGGCTCGCGAGGAACACGCTGGTCGCGATCGCCCTCGAGGCCGAGCGGGCGCAGTGGGCGGGCGTGGGCATCGACTTCGAGCCGCCCGCGGGCCCGTAGTCCCGCCGGGCGGGCGCGAGCCCGGAAGGCGGGGTCAGCGCCGCCGCGCCGTCAGCCAGATGCCCGCGAGGATGAGCGCGATGCCCGCGAGGTGGAACGCCTGGATGCGCTCGCCGAGGAAGAACCACGCGAGCACGCTGCCGAAGACCGGCATCAGGTGCACGAAGATGCCGGCCACGTTGGAGCCCACCTCCGCCACCGCGCGGTTCCAGAACACGTAGCCGATGAACGACGGGAAGATGCCGACGTAGAGCATCGCGCCGATCGCGCCGGGCGTGAGGCTCGCCCCGCCGCCCAGGAAGAGGACCTCGAAGGCGGCCAGGGGCGCGAGCAGCGTGACGCCCACGCAGCCGCAGCAGGCGAGCAGCGCGAGGCCGGGCAGCTCCCGGGGCTTCATGCGCAGGAAGATCGTGTAGGCGGCCCAGAAGACCATGCCGGCGAGCACGATGAGATCGCCCTTGTTGAGCCTCAGGTCGGCCAGGACGGACAGGTCGCCGCGCGTGAGGATCGCGAGCACCCCGAGCAGCGAGATCGCCACGCCCAGCGCCTGCAGGCGCTGGATCGTGTCGCGGTAGACCGCCCAGCCCATGAGGACGATGAGCACGGGGATGGCGCTGTTCAGGATCACGCCGTTGGTGGCCGTGGTGTACTGCACGCCGACGTAGGCGAAGGCGTTGTGCAGGCCCGTGCCCCAGAAGCCCAGCCACGCGATCGTCTTCCATTCCCGGCGGATGAGCGGCCAGTGCGCACGGATGAGCGGGTAGGCGAAGGGCATCATCACCGCCACCGCGACGATCCAGCGGCAGAAGGTGAGCAGCAGCGGGGAGACGGTGCCCACCATCGACTTGCCGACCACCCAGTTGAGCGACCAGAAGAACGAGGTGAGCGTGAGCAGGAGGTAGGGGGACCGGATCCCGCGCGAGACAGGCACCGCGCTAGGTCACCGCGCGGATGGCATCGAGCGGGGGCGAGTCGACCGCCCGCCGCGTGCCCAGCAGCCCGGCGATCGCCACGCCCAGGCCCCCCGCGGCCAGCCCCGCCACGGGCACGAGCCAGTCGAACGCGTAGGGCACGCCCAGCACCTTGTCGGCCAGCACGTAGGCGAGCGCGACGGCGCCGCCCGCGGCGACCGCGCCCGCGAGCAGCCCGATGGCGAGGAACTCCGCCAATTGCGTGAGCACGAGCTGGCGCCGGCTCGCCCCGAGCGTGCGCATCACCGCGCCCTCGAACACGCGCTCGTCCTGCGTGGAGGTGATCGCGGCGAAGAGCACCACCAGGCCGGCGGCGATGGCGAAGAGGAACACGAACTCGACCGCGCGCGAGACCTGGTCGGAGATGCGCTTCACCTGCCCCATGATCGCCGAGAGGTCGATCACGCTCACGTTGGGGTAGCGGTCCGCCAGGCGCGTGACGACCTCCTCGCGGCCGGCGGGCAGGTGGAAGCTCGTGATCCAGCTCGCGGGGAAGGGCTCGAGCACGCCCGGGCTCGCGATCACGAAGAAGTTGGCCTTGAAGCTGTCCCAGTCCACCTTGCGCAGGCTCGTCACCTTCGCCTGGACGCGGGTGCCGGCGAGGTCCCAGGCGAGCACGTCGCCCACGCGGATCGAGAGCGTCTTCGCGATGCCTTCCTCCACGGAGAACTGCGGCTCGGGCGAGGCGCCCGCCCACCACTTCCCCGAGACGATGCGGTTGTCCGGCCGCAGGTCGCGGGCGTAGGAGAGGTTGAACTCGCGGTCCACCAGGCGCCGGGCGCGCTCGTCCTTGAAGTCCGCGGCCGAGACGGCGCGATCGCCGATCGCCACCAGGCGCGCGCGGATCATCGGGTACAGGTCCGGCGTGGCGAGGCGCAGGTCGGCGAAGTACGCCTTCACGCCGGGCAGCTGGTCGGACTGGATGTTGATCGCGAAGCGGTTGGGCGCATCCGCCGGCATCGAGGCCTGCCATTTCGCGATGAGGTCCGTGCGGACCACCGTGAGCAGCAGCATCGCCATGAGCCCCAGGCCCAGCGCGATGATCTGCACCAGGCTCGCGCCCGTGCGCCGGCGCAGGTTGGCCAGGCCGTAGCGCCAGGGGCCGGCGGCGTTGGCGCGCAGGCGCGACACCGCCAGGATGAGCGCGTAGCCGGCGACCGCCGCCACGCCGAGCGCGCCCGCGAACCCCGCCAGCGCATAGGCGGCGAGCTTCGCGTCCCCGGCCCGCCAGAGGATGAGCGAGGCGAGCGAGGCGAGGCCGAGCGCGTAGGCCGCGAGGCTCGAGGGCTCGGCCACGGCGATGTCGTTGCGCAGCACGCGCAGGGTGGGCACGTTGCGCAGGCGCAGGAGCGGCGGCAGCGTGAAGCCGAGCACGAGCGTGAGGCCGATCACCCCGCCCTGCGCGGCCGGCACCCAGCCCGGCGGCGGGAGCACGACGCTGAAGAAGCCGGTGAGCCAGTGCGCGAGCACGGCCTGGGCCGCGAAGCCGGCGGCGATGCCCGCCGCGCAGCCCGCCGCGGCGAGAAGAAGCAGCTGCCACGCGTGGATCGCGAAGATGTCCGCCTGGGAGGCGCCCACGCAGCGCATCATCGCCGCGCCGTCGGTCTGGCGCTGCGAGAAACGCCGCGCCGCCAGCGCGACCGCGACGGAGGCGAGGATCACGGACAGGAGGGAGGCGAGACCCAGGAAGCGCTGCGCGCGCTCGAGGGACACGCGCACCTCGCTGCGCGCATCGCGCACGGTCTCCATGCGCTCGCCTCTCGCGAGGCGCGGGCGCATCGCCGCGTCGAAGCGCGCGAGCGCCTCGCCCTCCCCCGCGACCATCAGGCGGTAGGTGATGCGGCTGCCCACCTGCACCAGGCCCGTGGCCTCGAGGTCGGCCAGGTTCATGAGCACGCGCGGGGCGATGCCGAAGTAGTCGAGCACGCTGTCGGGCTCGCGCACGATGACCGCCGCGACCTTCAGCGTCGCGTTGCCCACGCGCAGGGTCTCGCCGGCGGCCGCGCCCACGCGCGACACCAGGGGCATGCCCACCCACACCGTGCCCGGCGCGGGCGAGCCCTCGACCTCGCGCTCGGCCGCGGCCGGCGCGGAGGCGATGCGCACGCGCCCGCGCAGCGGGAAGTCGCTGCTCGCCGCCTTGATCTCGGCGAGGTTCGCGCCCGAGGGCCCGGACACCATGCTGGGGAACGTGCGCGTCTGCGCGAGCGCGAGGCCCTCCTGGCGGGCCTGCGCCTCGAAGGCGGGAGGCAGCGCATGGTCGGAGATCACGACGAGGTCGCCGCCGAGCAGCTCGTTCGCCTGCCGGTCGAGGGCGCCCTGCACGCGGTCGGCGAAGAAGCCGACGGTGGTGACGCTCGCCACGGCGACGAAGAGCGCGGCCACGAGCACGCGCGACTCGCCGGCGCGGGCGTTGCGCCGGAGCATGCGCATCGCGAGCGCGAAGCGGCTCATCCGGGCGCGATCTCGCCCGCGACGATCGTGATGCACCGGCCGCAGCGCGCGGCGAGTTCCCGGTCGTGCGTCACCAGCACGAGCGTGGTGCCGTTCTCCGCGTTCATGCGGAAGAGCAGGTCGATCACCTGCGCGCCGGTGGCCGAATCGAGGTTGCCCGTCGGCTCGTCGGCGAAGAGCAGGCGCGGGTGCGTCGCGAAGGCACGTGCCACCGCCACGCGCTGCTGCTCGCCGCCGGAGAGCTGGCGCGGATAGTGGCCCAGGCGCTCGGCGAGGCCCACGCGCGCGAGCACCGCCTCGGCCTTCCCGCGTGCCTCGCCGACACCGGCCAGCTCGAGCGGCAGCATCACGTTCTCGAGCGCGGTGAGCGCCGGCAGGAGCTGGAACGACTGGAACACGAAGCCGACCATGCGCCCGCGAAGGCGCGCGCGCCCGTCCTCGTCCAGGGCGAAGAGGTCCTCGCCGGCGATGTGCACGCGGCCGGCCGTGGGAACGTCCAGGCCCGCGAGCAGTCCGAGCAGCGTGGACTTGCCCGAACCCGAGGCCCCGACGATGGCCACGGCCTCGCCGGCGGCCACCTCCAGGTTCACCCCCTTCAGGATGGTGAGGACGTGGTCGGGCGTGGAGACTTGTTTGGTGAGGCCCTCGGCCTTCACAATGGCGACCGGCGGGCTCGTCGCGGCGAGGGCCCGGCGGTGTTCTTCTTCGCTGATGGCGTTCATGGTGCTCCGTCCGGCGCCGGCTTCGACGACTCTTCCGACTTGATGTCCACTCCTGGCTTCCTGCGCCGCGCGGCTTCCGCCCTCGCGTTCCTGCTCTGCGTCCTCCCCGTCCCGGCCGGCGCGGCCGAGCGGACCGTGCTCGTCTTCGGCGACAGCCTCTCGGCCGCCTACGGCCTGTCCACCGCCGAGGGCTGGGTGGCCCTGCTCGGCGGACGCATCGCCGAGCGCCGCCTGCCCTGGCGCGTGGTGAACGCGAGCGTCTCCGGGGAGACCACCGCGGGCGGCCTGCGCCGACTTCCCGAGGAGATCAAGCGGCACCGCCCTTCGCTCGTGGTGATCGCCCTGGGCGCCAACGACGGCCTGCGCGGCCTGCCGGTGGCCGCGACCGGCGCGAACCTCGAGGCCATGATCCGCCTCTCGCGCGAGGCCCGTGCCGAGCCCGTGCTCGCCGGCCTGCAACTGCCGCCGAATTATGGCATCGAATATGCCCGCGAGTTCCGGGAGCAGTTCCCGCGCATCGCCAAGGCACGGAAGGTGCCGCTCGTGCCCTTCCTGCTCGAGGGCATCGCCGACCGGCCCGAGCTCTTCCAGGCGGACCAGCTCCACCCGGGCGCGAAGGCGCAGGCGCGCATCCTCGACAACGTCTGGCCCTCGGTGGAGCCGCTGCTTCGCCGCCCGCCCGCCTCGCCATGACCTCGCCCGCCGCCCCTCGCGCCCGCCCCGCCCCGCTCGTCTCGCTGCCGCTCAGCGCGGCGCAGCTGGCCGGCTGGGACGCGATCCTCGACGCGCGCAGCCCCTCGGAATTCGCCGAGGACCACCTGCCCGGCGCGATCAACACGCCCGTGCTCGACGACGCCGAGCGCATCCTGGTCGGCACCACCTACAAGCAGCAGTCGTCGTTCGAGGCGAAGCGCCTCGGCGCGCCCCTGGTGGCGAAGAACATCGCGCGGATCATCGCCGGGCAGTTCGCCGACCGGCCGCGCGGCTGGCGCCCGCTCGTGTACTGCTGGCGCGGGGGCACGCGCTCGGGCTCGCTCACGCATGTGCTGCGCCAGGTCGGCTGGGACGCGCTGCAGCTGGAAGGGGGCTACAAGGCCTTCCGCAAGCAGGTCGTCGCCGACCTCGAGGTGCTGCCGCTCGGGCACCGCTTCCTCGTGCTGTGCGGCGCGACCGGCTCCGGCAAGAGCCGCCTGCTGGAAGCGCTGGCCGCGACCCGCGCGCAGGTGCTGGACCTGGAACTGCTCGCGGCGCACCGCGGCTCCGTGCTGGGCGACCTGCCCGACGAGCCGCAGCCCGGGCAGAAGGCCTTCGAGACCGCGCTCTGGTCCGCGCTGTCGGCCTTCGACCCTGCCCGGCCTGTCTTCGTGGAGGCCGAGAGCCGCAAGGTGGGTGCGCTGCGCGTGCCCGAGGCGCTGCTCGGGCGCATGCGCGAGGGCGAATGCCTGCGCCTGGAGGCGAGCGAGGCGGCCCGCATCGAGTTGCTGCTCGAGGACTATGCGCACCTGCTGGCCCGGCCGGCGCTGCTCGTCTCGAAGCTCGAGTGCCTGGCCCCCCTGCACGGCCGCGAGCGCATCGACGGGTGGAAGGCCTTCGTGGCGGCCGGGCGCTGGCGAGAGCTCGTTGCCGACCTGCTCGCCTCCCACTACGACCCGGCCTACCGCCGTTCCACGACCCGGAACTACGCCGGCCAGGCCCGGGCGCGGACGGTGTCGATCACCGATCCCTCGCGGGGCGCTTTCGAGGCCCTCGCCCGCGCCCTCGCCGAGGCCCCGGGCGAGGCGGCGGCGGCACGAATCGGTTAAACTCGGCGTCCAAACAAGAACGCGCTGGCCCCCCGTGTCCGAACGCCCACACAAGATCGGCAAGTACACCGTCCTCTCGGAGATCGGCCAGGGGGCCTCGGCCAACGTCTTCGTGGGCGAGGACCCGTTCAACGACCGCAAGGTGGCCATCAAGGTCGCCAAGAGCGACGCGGACATGTCGGAGGAGGAAGCCAACCGCTTCGAGAAGCTCTTCCTCAACGAGGCCTCCCTCGCCGGCAAGCTGAACCACCCGAACATCGTGTGCGTGTACGACGCGGTCGTCGACGGCGACCTGCGCTACATCGTGATGGAGTACGTGCCGGGCGGCTCGCTCAAGAAGTACTGCACCGAGACCAACCTGCTGCCCGTGCGCCAGGCGGTGCTCGTCATCTTCAAGATGTGCCGCGCGCTGGACTACGCCTTCCAGAACGGCGTGATCCACCGCGACATCAAGCCGGCCAACATCCTGCTGTCCGACCGCGACGACATCAAGATCAGCGACTTCGGCACGGCCAAGATCTCCCACGCCACGCACACGCAGATCGAGGGCTTCCTGGGCTCGCCGGCGTACATGTCGCCCGAGCAGATCAACGAGGAGTCGCCCAGCGTCCAGACGGACATCTACTCGCTGGGCGTGGTGATGTACGAGCTGCTCACCGGCAAGCTCCCCTTCCGCGCCGAGAACTCGGTGGCGATGATCAACAAGATCCTGAACGAGGACCCCGCGCCGCTCGAGCAGCTGCGCCCGGACCTGCCCGCCAAGCTCGTGGGCATCGTGAAGAAGGCGATGGCGAAGGACCCGCGCCAGCGCTACCAGACGTGGTTCGAGATGGCGAGCGAGCTGGCGGACACCTTCCCGCAGCTCGAGCGCTACTCCACCGAGATCAGCTCCACCGAGAAGTTCAACAAGCTGCGCTCCCTGCCCTTCTTCCGCGAGTTCCGCGACGCCGAGCTGTGGGAGGTGCTGCGCGGGGCGATCTGGGAAGTGCACGCGAGGGACGAGAACCTGCTGCTCGAGGGCGAGCTCGGCCACGCCTTCTTCATCATCGTCTCGGGGCAGGTGAAGGTGGTGAAGGACGGCAAGCTGCTCAACGTCCTGAAGGAAGGCGACTGCTTCGGCGAGATGGCCTACCTCTCGGGCGACCGGGCGCGGCGCTCGGCGTCGATCACCTCCGTGTCGGAGGTGCAGCTGCTCAAGATCCAGGCCACGCACCTGGAATCGCTCTCCGAAGGCTGCCAGCTGCGCTTCAACCGCGAGTTCCTGAGGACGCTCATCGAGCGGCTCACCTGGACCTCCTCGGTGCTCGCGCAGTTCCGGCGGTAGTCCTTCTTCCCGTCGTTTCGCGGCTGGTCACTCCCCGGGAAGGGCCGTTGCCCGTCCGCGAGGGCACCCGAAGGTGTCTGTCCCCTCCCCCGCGTCCGCCGAAGCGACGACGTGCTAGAGCGCAAGGCAGATGGCCTGCGCGGCGATGCCCTCGCCGCGCCCGGTGAAGCCGAGCTTCTCCGTCGTCGTCGCCTTCACGTTGACGAGCGCCGGCGCGATGCCCAGGTCGGCGGCGATGTTCGCCACCATCGCCGGCACGTGCGGCGCCATGCGCGGCGCCTCGGCGATGATCGTCGCGTCGACGTTCGAGGCGGTGAAGCCCCTGTCGCGAAGCAGCGCGGCCACGTGGCGCAGCAGCTCGCGGCTGTCGATGCCCTTGTAGCGCGGGTCGCTGTCGGGGAAGTGGCGGCCGATGTCGCCCAGCGCCGCGGCCCCGAGCAGCGCGTCGCAGACCGCGTGCAGCAGCACGTCGGCGTCGCTGTGCCCCAGCAGCCCCTTGTCGTGCGGGATGTCGACGCCGCCGACGACGAGGCGCCGCCCGGCCACGAGCTGGTGCACGTCGAAGCCCTGGCCGATGCGCATCGCGCTCACATCGGCACCCCGCCGTGGCGCGCGAGGATCATCTCGGCGATCGCCAGGTCCTCGGCGAAGGTGACCTTCAGGTTCGCGTTCTCGCCCTGCACCAGGCGCGGCATGTGGCCCGTGGACTCGACCGCCTGGGACTCGTCGGTGGCGCCGGGCATCTTCGCGAGACCCTTGCGCAGGAGCTCGTAGCGGAACATCTGCGGCGTCTGCGCGCGCCAGAGCCCGTCGCGCGGGATCGTCGCGCCCACGCGCAGGCCGTCCTCCGCGCGCTTGAGCGTGTCGGCGAGCGGCATGGCGAGCAGGCCGCCCACCGGGTCGTCGCCGATCTCGTCCAGGAACTGCTCGACCAGCTCGCGCGCGAGGCACGGGCGCGCGGCGTCGTGCACGAGGATCCAGTCGTCGGCCGCGGCGCGGCCCGCGAGCACCGCCAGCGCGTTCGCCACGCTCTCGCCGCGCAGGGCGCCGCCGGCGAACATCGCCTCGATCTTGTCGGGGAAGGCGCTCCAGTCGTGCGCGCCCCAGTGCCGGTCGAGCGGCGAGAGGATGGCGATCTCGTGGTCGATTCGGGCCACCGAGGCGAGCGTCTCGAGGCAATGGAACATCATCGGGCGCCCGGCGAGCGGCAGGTACTGCTTGGGCAGCGAGTCGCCCATGCGCGTACCCTGCCCGGCCGCGGGCACCAGGGCGAAGATCTTCGGCATCGTGGGCCGGATTATCGCCCATTTCCGCCCGCCGCCGCCGGGTTGTCTCGCCGGCCGGGGCGGTCCAAACTCCGCCCCATGACGGCGCGGATCCTCCTGGTGCTGCTGGCCTGCCTCGCGCTCGGATGCGAGAAGGCGCCCAAGCCCGTCGCCTCGCTCGCCGACGGCGGCAAGCTCGTCGTGCTCACGATCAACGGGCCCGCCACCTACTACGAGGATTCGCAGGGCCACCCGGGCGGCTTCGAGTACGACCTCGTCGAGCTCTTCGCGCGCGAGGGCGGCGTCGGCGTCGAATGGGTGATGGCCCGCAGCGAGGAGGAAGCGGAGAAGGCGCTCGCCGAGCGGCGAGCGCACCTCGTCGCCGCGCTCCTGCCCCGCCATTTCGACCTGCCCGGCGGCCTCGCGTGGGGGCCGTCGTACCACGCCGCGCAGCACCAGGTGGTGTGGCGCGCGAGCGAGCCGCGCCCGCGCAACCTCGCCGATCTCGCCACGCGCCGCGTCGGCGTCATCGCGGACACCTATGCCGACCAGGTGCTCTCCTCGCCGCCCAAGCTCACCGCCGCCGTCGAGCGCCTGGAGCCGGACACCACGCCGGCGGACCTGCTCGAGCGCGTCGCGAGCGGCCGGCTGGACGCGGCGATCATCGATTCCTCCCGCTTCACGGTCGAGCGCAAGTACTTCCCGCAGCTCGACGTGGCCTTCGACCTTGGCAAGCCCGTGCTCCATGCCTGGCGCGTGGGCGAGACGGACCAGAAGCTCCTCCTCGACCGCATGAAGTCCTTCTTCGCGCGCATCGAGAAGGACGGGACGATGAAGCGCCTCCTGGACAGGCATTTCGCCCACGCCGCGCGCATCTCCGCGATCGACGCCGGCACGCTGCTCGAGCGGATCAACACCGTGCTGCCCAAGCTGCGCGCGCATTTCCAGGAGGCCGAGCGCGTGTCCGGCTTCGACTGGCGCCTGCGGCCGCGATCGGCTACCAGGAGTCGCACTGGGACCCGCGCGCGACCTCGCCCACCGGCGTGCGCGGCCTCATGATGCTCACCGAGGACACCGCGGACCGGCTGAAGGTGGCGGACCGACTCGACGCGCGCGAGAGCATCCTGGGCGGGGCCCGCTACCTGGGGCTCATCGCCGACATCGCCAGCGCGCGCATCGGGCGAGCCTGACCGCCTCGGCCTGCGCTGGCGGCCTACAACCTGGGCATCGGCCACCTGGAGGATGCGCGCATCCTCGCGCAGCGCCGGGGCCTGTCGCCGGACAAGTGGCAGGACGTGAAGCTCGCCCTGCCCGGCCTCGCGGACCCGTCGGTGTACCGCGACCTGAAGCACGGCTTCGCGCGCGGCCACGAGGCCATGCAGTTCGTGGACAACGTACGCAACTACCAGGACATCCTCACGCGCATGGCGGGCGGCGAGGACCTGCGCGCCGCGGCCGGCGCCCGCCGATCAGGGCTCGACGAACGCCACCGCGCCGGGCAAGTGAGCGGTGTCGCCCCAGGCCTCCTCGATCCAGCGGCCCGCCTCCCAGAGGAGCGCGTTGTAGGAGGCGTTGGGGATGGGGACGGGGTGCGAGGCGGTCACCGGGATGCCGTGCACGTGCCGGTACAGGTTGGCGAGCACGCCGCCGTGGCACACCACCGCGATCTGGCGCCCCTCGCTCTCGCGCGCGAGGCCATCGAAGGCCTCCCGCACGCGGTCATAGAACTGGCGCCGGCTCTCGCCGCCGGGGATCACGTAGTCCGGGTCGGTGTCGCGGATGCGCGAGAAGACGTCCGGGTAGTGCACGTCGATCTCGCCGTAGGTGAGCCCCTCGCCCACGCCGAAGTTGCGCTCGCGAAGGCGCGCGTCGGTCCGGATCGGCAGACCCGAGCTGTCCGCGATGAACTGCGCCGTCTGCCGGGCGCGGCCCAGGTCGCTCGAATAGAGCACGTCGAAGCGTTCCTGAGCGAGCCGCCCGGCGATCGCGGCGGCCTGCGCCTCGCCCAGCGCGGTGAGCGGGCTGTCGGCGTGCCCCTGGATGCGCGAGGCGACGTTCCAGTGCGTCTCGCCGTGGCGGACGACGACGAACCGGGCGCTCACGCGCGGGCGATCCGCTCGAGGCCGCCCAGGTAGGGCCGCAGAACCGCCGGAACACCCACCGAGCCGTCGGCCTGCTGGTAGTTCTCCAGGATCGCCACCAGGGTGCGCCCCACGGCCAGGCCCGAGCCGTTCAGCGTGTGCACCGGCTCGGTCCGGCCCTTGTCGCCGCCCTTGAAGCGCGCCTGCATGCGCCGAGCCTGGAAGGCCTCGAAGTTGGAGCACGAGGAGATCTCGCGGTAGGCGCTCTGCCCGGGCAGCCACACCTCCAGGTCGTACGTCTTCGCGCTCGAGAAGCCCAGGTCGCCCGTGCACAGCATCATCGTGCGGAAGGGCAGCTCGAGCTTCTTCAGGATCGTCTCGGCGTGGGCGGTGAGCTCCTCGTGCGCCTGCGCCGACCGCTCCGGGTGCACCACCTGCAGGATCTCCACCTTGTCGAACTGGTGCTGGCGGATCATGCCGCGCGTGTCCTTGCCGTAGCTGCCCGCCTCCGAGCGGAAGCACGGGCTGTGGCAGACGAACTTCAGCGGCAGGTCCTTCGCCTCGAGGATCGTGTCGCGCACGAAGTTGGTGACCGGGTACTCGGCCGTCGGGATGAGGTAGAGGTCGCGCCCCTCGAGCTTGAACAGGTCGTCCTTGAATTTCGCCAGGCTCGAGACGCCGTCGGCGCATTCGCCCGTGACCATGTAGGGCACGTAGACCTCCGTGTAGCCGTGCTCCTGCGTGTGCGTGTCGAGCATGAACTGCGCGAGTGCGCGGTGCAGGCGCGCGAGCGCGCCCTTGAGCACCGAGAAGCGCGCCCCGGAGAGCTTGGCGGCCGTGTCGAAATCCAGCTGGCCGAGCGCGGCGCCCACGTCCACGTGGTCCTTCACCGGGAAGTCGAAGGCGCGCGGCTCGCCCCAGCGGCGCACCTCGACGTTGTCGTCGCTCGAGCGGCCCTCGGCCACCTCGGCGCGCGGGATGTTGGGGATGGTGCGCAGGAACGCGTTCTGGCGCTCCTGGACCGAGGCCAGCGCGGTCTCGTTGGCCTTGAGTTCCTCGCCGATGCCGCCCACCTCGGCGAGCACGGCGGAGGCGTCCTCGCCCTTGCCCTTGAGCAGGCCGACCTGCTTGGACAGGCTGTTGCGCCTCCCCTGCAGCTCCTCGGTGCGCGTCTGCAGGCCCTTGCGTTCGTCCTCGAGCGCACGGAAGGCGGCCTCGTCGAAGGCGTAGCCGCGGCGCGCGAGGCCGGCGATGACGGCGGGAAGGTCTTTGCGGAGCTGCTGTATGTCGAGCATGGTCGTCGCCCCCGGGGCAGTCGGGGATCCGTGATTCGTTGAAAGGGGCCGCGCGAGGGCGGACGGAGCGCGGCCTAGGCCCGGCGGGATCGGCGGGCAGGCCGGGCGGGCGGAAGGCGCATGGGCGTCATTTTGGCGGCAACCTCCGCTTCTCGTCCAGCGCGCGCAGGTGCTGGAGCTTCTCGCGGATCTTCGCCTCCAGCCCGCGATCGGTCGGCTCGTACCAGCCGGGAGGGGCGAGGCCCTCGGGCAGGTAGCTCTCGCCGGCCGCGTAGCCACCCTCCTCGTCGTGCGCGTAGCGGTAGTCCTTGCCGTAGCCCAGGTCCTTCATGAGGCGCGTGGGCGCGTTGCGCAGGTGCAGCGGCACGGGCCGGCTCTGGTCCTGGGAGACGAAGGCGCGCGCCGCGCCCCACGCCTTGTACACCGCGTTGGATTTCGCGGCCACGGCGAGGTACACGACGCACTCGGCCAGCGCGAGCTCGCCCTCGGGCGTGCCCAGGCGCTCGTAGATCTCCGCGGCGCGCACGGCGATCTCGAGCGCGCGCGGGTCCGCGAGGCCCACGTCCTCGGAGGCCATGCGGATCATGCGGCGCGACAGGTAGCGCGGGTCGGCCCCGCCGTCGAGCATGCGCGCCATCCAGTAGAGCGCCGCGTCGGGATCGGAGCCGCGGACCGACTTGTGCAGCGCCGAGATCTGGTCGTAGAAATTCTCCCCGCCCTTGTCGAAGCGCCTGCCCGAGCGCGTGACGACGCCGTCGACGAACTCGGCGTCGGCGCCGCGCCGGGCCGCCGCCCGCGCCGCGCTCGCGACCTGCTCGACCAGGTTGAGCGCGCGGCGCCCGTCGCCGTCCGCGCACTCGGCGATCCGCTTGCGCGCCTCGGCCGTCACGTCGATCGCCTCGGCCTCGAAGCCGCGCGAGACGAGCGTGTCCAGGTCCCCGGCCCCGAGGCTCTCGAGCACGTACACCTGCGCGCGCGACAGGAGCGCGCCGTTCACCTCGAAGGACGGGTTCTCCGTCGTGGCGCCGATGAAGGTGAACAGGCCCGACTCGACGTGCGGCAGGAACGCGTCCTGCTGCGACTTGTTGAAGCGGTGCACCTCGTCGACGAAGAGGATGGTGGAGCGGCCGTGCGCGTCGCGCTCCAGGCGCGCGCGGTCGACGGCCTCGCGGATCTCCTTCACGCCCGAGAGCACCGCCGAGATGGCGATGAACTGCGCCCCGAAGGCCTGGGCGAGCAGGCGCGCGAGCGTCGTCTTGCCCACCCCCGGCGGCCCCCAGAGGATCATGGAATGCGGCCGGCCGGAGGCGAGCGCGACCGCCAGGGGCCGGCCCTCGCCCAGCAGGTGGCGCTGGCCGACGACATCGGCCACCTGCCGGGGCCGCAGCCGCTCGGCCAGCGGCACGGTCACCTCGCCGGTGGCGGTAAAGAGGTCGCGAGATTCGGTCATGGGGGTGGTCTGTGCGCGCCGGGCCCGCCTCGCGCTCCGGCCTGTATATTAATCCCCACGACGGGAGCGGCGCGATGCATTACCAGATCGACATCCGGGAAGGCCTCCTGCAGGTGAGCGCGGGCGGGGCGCTCGACACCGTCCTCGCGCGCAAGGTGGTCGGCGAGGTCGTGGCGGGCTGCCGCTCGCACGGCCTCTCGCGCGTGCTCGTCGATGCGCGCGGGCTCGATCCCGCGGTGAGCGTCGCCGAGCGCTTCGAGATCGGCCGCACCCTCGCGGAAAACCTGCCGCCCGGCGTGCGCGTCGCCGTGCTGGTGAGCCCCGAGCAGATGGTGCACAAGACGCTGGAGGATGCCGCGACCAACCGGGGCCTCGCCGTGCGCACGACGGCGGACCCCGCGGAGGCCTACGGCTTCCTCGGGCTCGCGCCGGCGCCCTGAGCCGCCGGCCGCGCCGCCGTCTCGTCGAGCACGTCGGCGCCCTTGGGCGGGACGAAGCGGAAGGTCTCCGGATCGACCTTCGCGTTGGCGCGGAATTCCGGGAAGCGCAGCAGCGTGCGCCCGCCCAGGGCGTCGTGCAGGTCCATCGCCGCGGGCACGCCGCCCTTCATGCCCACGCGCACGCGGTCGAAGCCGGTGTCCTTGTCCTTCGGCACGGCCTCCAGCCAGTCGAAGCCGCCCTCGCTGCCGGCCTCGCGCAGGCTGAACACCGCCGTGACGTCGTCCTTGCCCGCGAGCAGCGCCGCGGGCGTGGCCGAGAGCGCGCGATCCATCGCCTTCACGGTGACCTGGTTCAGGTCCTCGTCGTGGATCCAGAGCTTCGCGCCGTCGGCGACGATGACGCTGCGCAGGGGCTTGTCGTAGGCCCAGCGGAACTTGCCCGGGCGCGAGAACGCGAAGCTGCCGGTGGAGCGCTCGACCGTGCGGCCCGTCCGGTCGAGCACCTGCTGCTCGAAGCGCGCGGTGGCCGTGCGGTTGCCCGAGGTGAACGCGAGGAAGGCGTCGACGGCGCCGGCCAGGGCCGCGGCCGGGGCGCAGGCCGCGAGCGCGGCGACGAAGACCAGGGCGCGACCGGTCACTTGTCCGCCCGGTTCGGCGCGAGGATCTCGCGGTTGCCGTTGGTGGCCATGGGCGAGACCAGGCCCGCGCGCTCCATGTCCTCGATGAGGCGCGCGGCGCGGTTGTACCCGATGCGCAGGTGCCGCTGCACGAGCGAGATCGAGGCCCTGCGGTTCTGCAGGACGATCTGCACGGCCTGGTCGTAGAGGGGATCGGCCTCGCCCCCGGGACCGCCCTCGCCGCCCGCCTCGGCCTCGGCCGCCTCCGGGTCGTCGAGGATGCCGTCGATGTACTGCGCCTCGCCCTGCTTCTTCAGGTGCGCGACCACCCGCTGCACCTCGGCATCGGAGACGTAGGCGCCGTGCACGCGCTGCGGGTGCCCCGTGCCCGGCGGCAGGTAGAGCATGTCGCCCTGGCCGAGCAGGCTCTCGGCGCCCATCTGGTCCAGGATCGTGCGCGAGTCGACCTTGGAGGAGACCTGGAAGGCCACGCGCGTGGGCACGTTGGCCTTGATGAGGCCCGTGATCACGTCGACCGAGGGGCGCTGCGTGGCGAGGATCAGGTGGATGCCCGAGGCGCGCGACTTCTGCGCCAGGCGCGCGATGAGCTCCTCCACCTTCTTGCCCGCGACCATCATGAGGTCGGCCAGCTCGTCGATCACCACGACGATGAGCGGCAGCTCCTCGAGGTTCCCGGGATCGTCGGGCGTGCGGGGGTCCCCAACTTGTTGGGGTGGGACCGGAAAGGGATGCTTGAGCGGCTGCTTCTTCTCGATCCCCTCGCGGATCTTGTGGTTGTAGCCGGCGAGGTTGCGCACCGAGACCGTGGACATGAGCTTGTAGCGCCGGTCCATCTCGACCACGCACCAGTGCAGCGCGGCGGCGGCCTGGCGCATGTCCGTGACCACCGGCGCGAGCAGGTGCGGGATGCCCTCGTACACGGAGAGCTCGAGCATCTTCGGGTCCACCATGATCAGGCGCACGTCGGCGGCGGACGACTTGTAGACGAGCGAGAGGATCATCGCGTTGATGGCGACCGACTTGCCCGAGCCGGTGGTGCCGGCCACCAGCAGGTGCGGCATGCGCGCCAGGTCCGCGACGACGGGCTTGCCGGTGATGTCCTTGCCCATCGCCATCGTGAGGCGCGAGTGCATGTCCGCGTAGGCCTGCGAGCCGATGATCTCGGACAGGCGCACGATCTCGCGCTTGGCGTTCGGGATCTCCAGGCCCATGCACGAGGTGCCCGGGATCGTCTCGACGATGCGGATGGAGGTCACCGACAGCGCGCGCGCCAGGTCGCGGGCGAGGCCCACCACCTGCGCGCCCTTCACGCCGACGGCGGGCTCCACCTCGTAGCGCGTGATGACCGGGCCGGGATAGGCGGCGACCACCTTCACCTGCACGTTGAAGTCCAGGAGCTTGCGCTCGATGAGGCGCGAGGTGTACTCGAGCGTCTCGGGCGTGGGGCGCTCGATGTGGCTGTCGGCGGCGTCGAGCAGCGCGATGGGCGGCAGGGGCGAGTCGGGCAACTCGGCGAAGAGCGGCACCTGCTTCTCCTTGGCCACGCGCTCGCTCTTCGGGATGAACACTTCCGGCAGCTCGATCCGGATGGGCTCGTGCTCCTCGAAGATCTTCTTGGCTTCCTCGACCTTCTCCTCGCGCGCCTGGGCGGCCACCTGGCCGGCCTCGCGGTCGCGCCGCGCCTCGAGCTTCGCGCGCGCCAGTCCCAGGAGCCATTCCGTGCCGGCGCCCACCTTCTCGGCGAAGCGGATCCAGGACAGGCCCGAGAAGACGCTGAAGGACGCGGCGATCACGGCGATCAGCACGAGCGTGGCGCCGGTGAAGCCCAGGCCGGCGGCGGCCGGGCCGGCGAGCACCTCGCCGAGCACGCCGCCGGGCGCGAGCGGCAGGGCGGCCTGGAGCGAGTGCAGCCGCAGCGCCTCGAGGGACGAACTGGCGGCGAGCAGGAACGCGAACCCGGCCAGGGACACCGCGAGCGAGCGCCTGCAGAGGAACTCCCAGGTCTCCACGCGCCGGTAAAGACGCAGGATGC
>JBGAOO010000429.1:0-2098 GCA_044221765.1 Usitatibacteraceae bacterium
CGTGTCGACCTTGCCGCCCTCGAGCAGCCCCTCGCGCAGGTGGAAGCGCAGGACCTCGCCCACGAGGAACTCCGAGCCGCCCTCGCCGAAGGCGATGGCGCGGTGCAGGCGGCACTCCAGGCTCGCGGGCACGGCCGCCAGGCGCGGCACCGAGACGTCGATGCAGGCGGCCGTCTCGAGGCCGAGCTCCTCGACCTCGCTCACGTGGGCCTCGTGCTCGACGGCGCTCAGGTGCACCGCCTCGATCATCGAGTCGTCGGCGATGTTCACCACGAACTCGCCCGTGGCGTGGATGTTGCGGGCCGTGTCCTTCACCGCGCCCGCCTTGCGCCCGACGTTGATGCCGACCATGGGCGGGCGGTTCGAGACGAAGGTGAAGGCGCTGAAGGGCGCGAGGTTCACGACGCCCTCGGGCGAGCGCGTGCTCACCCAGGCGATGGGACGCGGCACCACCAGGCCCGTGACGAGCTTGTAGGTGGCTTCGGTGTCGAGGCTGGCGGCGGCGATGTCCATGGGGCCCGGCGGGGCGGCTCCTTCGGGGGTCGAGCGACCGAGGCTACGGCCCGCGCGCCGCCCGGGTCAAGGTTTCGTGGACAGGCTTGTCCACATCGTGGAACAAACCGCCACGCCGCCATTGCCGCGGCCGCCGCGGGCTCCTACAGTGGGCCGCAGGGCGCGGCAAACAGCGCCCCTTTCCCCGGAGGAACCCCATGAGAATCCTGATCGCGCTCGCGTCCGCCCTCGCCCTGGCGGCCGGCCTGCCCGCGCAAGCGCAGAAATGGCCCGAGAAGCCCGTGAAGCTCGTCGTGCCCTACCCGCCCGGCGGCAACGTGGACACGGCCGCGCGCATCGTGGCCGAGGGCCTGCAGAAGGCCCTGGGCCAGCCCTTCATCGTCGAGAACAAGGCCGGCGCCGGCGGCATGATCGCGGGCGAGGCCGTCGCGAAGAGCCCGCCCGACGGCTACACGTTCTTCGTGGGCGCCAACGGGCCGATCCTCTTCAGCCCGCTCATCTTCGGCCGCGCCCCCTACCAGTGGGACAGGGACTTCGCCCCGGTGAGCTCGATCTCCTTCACCCCGCTCATCCTGCAGGTGCATCCCTCGGTGCCGGCGAAGACGCTGAAGGAGATGATCGACCTGGCGAAGGCGAAGCCCGGCGAGCTCACCATGGCCTCGCCCGGCGCGGGCACCACCAACCACCTGGTGAGCGAGCTGCTGCAGCAGGTGACGGGCGCGAAGTGGACGACGATCCACTACAAGGGCAACGCGCCGGCCACCACCGACCTGCTCGGCGGCCAGGTGCAGTTCAACTTCGACCAGGTCTCGGTCGCGCTGCCCTTCATCAGGCAGGGGCGCGTGCGGGCCCTCGCCATCACCACCGCGAAGCGCGTGCCCTCGCTGCCCGAGGTGCCCACGTTCGAGGAGGCCGGCGTGAAGGGGATGGAGGCGGCCACGTTCACCGGCGTGCTGGCGCCGGCCGGCACGCCGAAGGAGATCACCACGCGCCTGTCCGCCGCCATCGTCGCGGTGCTCAAGGACAAGGGTGCCATCGAGAAATTCGAGGGCATGGGCGCGGAGGCGCGCGGCACCACGCCCGAGGAATTCCAGGCCTACCTGCGCAAGGAGTACGACCTGTGGGCGCCGGTGATCCGCAACGCGAAGATCAAGGCGGACTAGCGGTCATGGCGAGGCGCGTGAGCATCTACGTCGAGGGGTTCAGCCACAAGAACCCGATCCCGGCGGCCTGCCGCATCGGCAACCTGCTCGAGTCGGGCAGCATCCAGGGCACGGACCCGGCCACGGGCAAGTATGGCGCCACGCTCGAGGAGCAGTCGGTGCTCATGTTCGCGCACATGAAGCGCATCGTGGAGGCGGCCGGCGGCACGCTCGAGGACGTGATCAAGGTGACGGTGTGGATGCGCGACCGCGCCAACCGCGCGCCGATCAACGCCGAGTGGCTGCGCCTCTTCCCGGACCCGCACTCGCGCCCCGCGCGCCACGCCATCCAGCACGACCTCGACGGCGAGAAGCTCGTCGAGTGCTCC
Source organism: Usitatibacteraceae bacterium (assembly GCA_044221765.1). GTDB lineage: Bacteria > Pseudomonadota > Gammaproteobacteria > Burkholderiales > Usitatibacteraceae > FEB-7. Next base: position 2,045 of record JBGAOO010000429.1, read on the forward strand.
TTCGTCGCCGTCCTCGGCTGAAAGTCCCCATGCCCGACTACCTGCCCTTCGATC
>JBGAOO010000430.1:0-2094 GCA_044221765.1 Usitatibacteraceae bacterium
CCGGCGAGGACATCGTCGGCCCCGGCGCGCCCGGTCATCATGATCACGGGCAGCTTGCCGAACCTCGGGTGCGTGCGCAGGCGCTCGAGCACCTGGAGCCCGTCGGTGTCCGGGAGCTCGATGTCGAGCAGCATCAGGTCGATCTCCGCCCCGCGCCGCATCTCCGCGTTGATTTCCGCCCGGTTGGATGCCCAGCGCACCTCGAACCCCGCGAGCATGAAGATGTCGATGAGGAGCTGGCCCAGGTCCGGGTCGTCCTCGACGGCGAGGATCACGTACTTGGTGCCATTGCGCGGCGGGATGCGCACGCTCGCCTGGCGGGCGATGCTCACGTAGAAACCCGCCTGCTGCAGCTGCGGCGTGCCCTTGGCCGCCTCGGCCCGCGCCTGGGCGACCTTTTCCTTCGACGGGGCCGGCACGGGCGGGTGGGCCTCGTGCGTGAAATCGAGGGCCTCGTCCGGCGGGGGCTGTGGAGTGCTCATGGGAATCGTCCGGCTTCGCGGCGGCGGGCATGCCGGCCGCCTGCGACCGGGGTCGCGGAATGCTGCCACGCACCGCGTTACAGGAATGGTACACCCCCCGGTGTACGCGTTCATCGCGGGGTCGCGATCTCATGAAGCGGTTCGCGCCGTGGCGGGCGCCGAGCCCAGCCGGGCCGCGAGCGCGCCCCAGTCCACCCGCCGCGTCGCGATCATCCCCACCGCCAGCAGGCCGAACACGAGCACCGACCCCGCGAGCAGCGCGTGGTCCTCGCTGCGAAGCAGCGCATAGAGCGCGCCATACAGCGCGACGAACAGGCCCAGGAACGCGCCCGTCCGCCCCAGGGTGCCCAGTGGCACGCGCAGGTAGAAGGTGAGCAGCAGCACGCAGGCCGTGGCCGAGGCCGCATAGGCGCGGGCGAAGGCCAGGTGCTCGGCCAGCGCGATGAGCAGCAGGAAGAACACGGCGAGCGCGCTGCCCACGAGCGCGTACTGCACCGGGTGGATCCTCAGGCCCGCAAGGATCTCCGTGAGCGCGAGGCCGGCGAAGGTGAAGAGCACGAACAGGAAGCCGTACTCGGTGGCGCGATAGGAGAGGCTGTAGACGTTCACCGGGTCCGCGAGCGAGAAGCCGGTCGTGTTGTCCCACTGCGCGGCCCGGCCCTTGCCCGACGGGGGCTGCCACGCCGCCCGCCCGCCCGTGGCGAAGTGCGTCGTCTTCCACGTCGCCTCGAAGCCCTGCGGCCCCACCGTGCGCTCGTCCGGCGAGAAGGCGCCCACGAAGGAGGGATGCGGCCAGTCCGAGCCCAGGCGGATCTTCGTGGCGTCGCCCACCGGGGCGATGAGCAGGCTGCGCGTGCCGATCAGCTCGAGCGAGAAGCGGAAGGCGATCGGCGCCGCGTTCTGTCGCGGGGCGTACTCGCCCAGGGACGCCTCGAGCGAGAAAGGCGGCTGCGCGCTGCCGCGGCCGGCGGCGAACTCGAGCGTGCCCGGCCCCCAGGCCAGGGCGGAGACGGTCTTGATGCCGCGCGTGTCACCCGTGGCGACTACAAGCGACGCCTGCCGCCACCGGCGAGAGAGCGCGTCCTCCTGCGAAGGCGGGCCCGGCCAGTCGAATTCGCCCGCGAAGTTCATCGACGCGCGGTACAGGCGGATCGGGTAGATGCCGCGGTGGCGGCTTTCCACCGGCACGCGGCCGGCGATGTCCAGGGTGCGCGGGGTCACGTAGAAGGTGGGGCACGCGCGCGTCTTCGACTCGGTGATCGTCTCTTCCTTGCCGCCGCGCTTCACCACGCGCTCCTCGAGCACGGTCTCCTCGCAGGCGAGGGCGAGCAGCGGGCCCACCACCGTCTGCGGGCCGCTCGTCTCGCGGGCGAAGGCGCTTTCCACCTCGTTCGCGCGGTGCTGGCGCTCGGCGACCTTGCCGGTGACGAGGGAGAGGGGGAACAGGATGGCGACGGCGACCGCGCCGATGGCGACGGCACGCAGGAGCAACGGGAACTTCATGGCGGGACACTCCTCGGGGAACGGTGACACGAGGATCGCGGCGGAATGTGGCGCGGGCAGGGCAGTCCCCGGGCAGGGTCCTGATGCATCGCGGCAGGTCGCTTCCCGT
>JBGAOO010000431.1:0-2083 GCA_044221765.1 Usitatibacteraceae bacterium
GAGGCGAGCTACCTCACGGGGGTGCTCGTCGACGTCTCCGGGGGCCGCTGACCGCGGACCGAATTTCGAAGGGGACAGACACCATAAATTAAGTTTTGCGAATTTTACACTCCTGGGTGTTGCGGGAATCGCACACCGAATTGAAGGTGTCTGTCCCCTTCAAGAGGGGGCGGGCACGCACACGCGGCGCTCGCTGCCGTCGGCCAGGCGGACGAGGGCCACCTCGATGGCGCGGCCGTAGAGGCTGCTGAGCGAGGCGGAGGTGAGCGTCGTCTCCACGGGACCGTCGCCCACCAGCCGGCCGCCGGAGAGCAGCAGGGCGCGGCCAGCCAGGCGGAAGGCGTGCTCCGGGTGGTGCGTGGAGATCAGCACGCCGATGCCCCCGGCCTTCAGGCGGGCGATCTCCTCGAGCACGCGCGACTGGTTGCCGTAGTCGAGGTTGGCGGTGGGCTCGTCCATCAGGAAGAACCCGGCCTCCGTGGCGAGGGCGCGGGCGATGAGGGCGAGCTGGCGCTCGCCGCCGCTCACCGCGTGCACGGGCCGCTCGGCCAGGTGCGCGATGCCCAGGCGCGCGAGGGCCGCGGCGGCGATCTCGCGGTCGCGCGGGCCCGGGCTCGCGAACACGCCGCGGTGCGCGGTGCGGCCCATCTCCACCATCTCGCGCAGGGTGAAGTCGAAGTAGCTGTCGGCCGCCTGCGGCACGTAGGCGAGGCGCCGCGCCCGCTCGGGCGCGCTCCACTCGTGCAGGCCGCGGTCCGCGAGGCGCACCTCGCCCCCGAGCGGCGCCTGCAGCCCGAGCAGCGTGCGCATCAGCGTCGACTTGCCGCTGCCGTTGGGGCCGAGCAGGCTCGTCACCTCGCCCTCGCGCAACTCGCAGGCGAGGCCCCGGCCGACCGTGTGGCCGGGAAAGCCGAAGTCGAGGGCGCGCGCGGCGAGGGTCATCGGCGGAAGGCGGAGGCGAGCAACAGGATGAACACGGGCGTGCCGATGAAGGCCGTGGCGACGCCCGGCGGGATCTCCGTCGCGGTGGCGGTGCGGCAGAGCGTGTCCACCGCGAGCATGAAGGCCGCGCCCAGCACGAGCGACAGGGGCAGCACGCGCGAGAAGCCCGCGCCCACGAGCAGGCGCGCGGCGTGCGGGATGACCAGGCCCACCCAGCCGATGACGCCGGCCAGGGCCACGGCGCTCGCGGTCACGAGCGTCGCGCAGACGATGACGGCCAGGCGCAGCCTCGCGACGTCGATCCCGAGCGAGCGCGCCTCGTCCTCGGAGAGCGCGAGCAGGTCGATGCGCCAGCGCAGCAGCGCGAGGGGCGCGAGGCCCAGCGCGATGAGCGGCAGGCCCACCCACAGGTCCTTGGGCAGCGCGCCCGAGAAGCTGCCCAGCAGCCAGAAGGTGATGGCCGGCAGCTGGTTGTAGGGGTCGGCCACGTACTTCACGAGCGCGATGCCCGCGCCGAAGAGCGAGCCCACGACCACGCCCGTGAGGATGAGCGTGAGCACCGGGTCGCGGCCGCGCACCCACGTGCCCACGGCGACCACGAGCGCGACGGCGGCGAGGCCCCCCGCGAAGGCGAAGCCCTGGATGGCGAGGATGGGCAGCGAGAAGAGGATGGCGAGGCCCGCGCCCAGCGCGCAGCCGGCCGACACGCCCAGGATGTCGGGCGAGACGAGCGGGTTCTTGAAGAGGTTCTGGTAGGCCGCCCCGGAGCCGGCGAGCGCCGCGCCCACGGCGAGCGCGGCGAGCAGGCGCGGGGCGCGCACCTGCAGGATCACCGCCTCCACGTTCTTCGCCAGGCCGCTCTCGCCGCCGGTGAGCGCGGCCCAGCGCGCCGAGAGCACGTCGCCCGCGGCGACGGGGAAGCGACCGACGGAGAAGCTCCAGGCGACGATGGCGACGAGTGCGGCGAGCGCCAGCGCGAGCGCGGCGGGCAGGCGGTGGATCATGCGGGGGAGGATCTTCGAGGGCGATTCCTGGCAGCGGGGCGCGAGGGGCGCCGGCCCGGGGTTGCCGGCACCCTACCGGGGCGGCGGGTGCCCGCCGCCCCGGTAGGGGGTGACTAGACCAGCTGCCGCGCCGTGAT
>JBGAOO010000047.1:0-17308 GCA_044221765.1 Usitatibacteraceae bacterium
GGTCGGCGTGCTCGCGGAGACCATGTCGCGCGGGCCGCTCAGGGCCTGCGTGAATGCGGGCGTTCCCGTTCTGGCGCCCGCGTCGGGGCTTGCAGGATTTGCATCCACCGGCGACATGCTGGCCGTCGATTTCGAGTCGGGAAGTGTGATGAACGAAACGCGCGGAAGCTGCCTGGCCCTGCCGGCACTGCCTCCCCTGATGCGCGAAATCATTGCCGCCGGAGGCGGTCTCGCCTTCTCGAAGCAGCGCCTCGGGCTATAAGTCCCTGGGGTGGACGCCGGAAGGGCCCACGGAGCGCAATCGGCGAGTCGCCTTCACACCGGGCTGAAAACGGTCTCGGCGATTTGAGGAAAAAATTGGCGGAGAGAGAGGGATTCGAACCCTCGATACAGGTTTAAGCCCGTATAACGCCTTAGCAGGGCGCCACCTTCGGCCACTCGGTCATCTCTCCGGGCAGGCGAATTCTACCACCGTCCCCCGGCCGGCACCCAACCGGGCCGCGAGGGCTACTTCCGGATGGCCGAGCCGATCAGGTTGAAGCCGTCCACGATGTCCTTCTGGAACCCCGGGCCGTCCTTGTAGTCGGTGAGCAGGCCCGCGCGGCCCGACTGCTCCTTCCAGGCGGCGGATTCGAGCGCGCGGCGGAAAGCCTCGTGCAGGTACTCGTAGACGGGATCGGGCAGGCCCGCCGGCGCCATGAGGCCCTTCATGTTGTCGAGCACGAGGTCGTGGCCCAGTTCCTTGAGCGTGGGCACCGCCTCGAACCCCGGCACGCGCGAGCCCGAGGCCGTGGCGATGATGCGCAGCTTGCCCCCGTCCACGTGGCCCTTCACCTCCTCGGGCGCGCCGATGCTCATGTCCACCTCGCCGGCGACCAGGGCGAGCATCGACTGCGCGGCGCCCTTGTAGGGCACGTGCAGGAACTGCGTGCCCGTCTTCTTCTCGAGCACGATCATCGTCGAATGGGCGAGGCTCCCCTCCCCCGTCGAGCCGTAGCTCACCGCGCCCGCCTTCGCCCGCGCGGCCGCGAGCAGGTCCGCGAAGCTGCGGTATTTCGAATCGGCCCGCACGGCGACCATCAGCGGCAGGCGCGCGATCTTGATCACGGGCCGGAAGGAGGTGCGCGAGTCGTACGGGATCTTCTGGTGGTTGCCCACGGACGTGGTCTCGCTGCCGCCGCCCACGAACAGCGTGTAGCCGTCGGGCGGCGCGTCGGCCGTGGCCTGCGCGGCGATGGCTCCCGAGGCGCCCGGCCGGTTCACGACCACGACGGGCACCGGGATGATCGGGGCGCTCGCCTGGGCGATGAAGCGCGCGATCATGTCCGCCGAGCCGCCCGGGGCGAAGCCCACGAGGATCTGGATGGGCTTGGTCGGCGTCCACTTCGCCGGCGCCTGGGCGAGCGCGTCGGTGGCGGGCAGCAGCAGCGCCGCCACGAGGAGCTTCGAGATGGTGCGCTGCATCGCCTGGTCCTCTCGGGCGGTCCCGGCGCTACATCAACGACTTCGCGAGGAAGGTGTAGATGAAGGCCCAGGTGTAGGCGGTCTGCGCGGGCGTCGTGCCCGAGCCGTGCCCGCCCTCGGTGTACTCGAAATAAGTCGTCCCGTAGCCGAGCTGCTGCATGCGCGCGGCCATCTTGCGGGCGTGGCCGGGATGCACGCGGTCGTCGCGCGTGGAGGTCGTGATGAGCATCTTCGGGTACACGCGCCCGCGCAGGACGTTCTGGTAGGGCGAGTACTTCGAGATGAAGTCCCAGTCCTCGGCCTTGTCCGGGTCGCCGTACTCGCCCATCCACGAGGCGCCGGCGAGCAGCTTGTGGTAGCGCTTCATGTCCATGAGCGGCACGGTGGCGACCACGGCGCCGAAGAGCTCCGGGCGCTGCAGCATCGTCGCGCTCACCAGCAGCCCGCCCTGGCTGCCGCCCAGGATGCCCAGCTTCGCGGGCGAGGTGATTCCGCGCCGGATGAGGTCCTCGGCGACGCCGGCGAAATCCTCGTACACCACCTGGCGCTTCTCGCGCCGCGCGGCCTGGTGCCAGGCCGGGCCGAACTCGCCGCCGCCGCGCAGGTTCGCAAGCACCCAGACCCCGCCCTTGGCGAGCCAGCCGTTGCCCACGAAGCCCGAGTACGAGGGCACCTGCGAGACCTCGAAGCCGCCGTAGCCGTAGAGGATGGTCGGGTTCGAGCCGTCGAGCTTCACGTCCTTGCGGGCGACCATGAAGTACGGGATCTTCGTGCCGTCCTTCGACACGGCCTCGTGCTGCGTCACCGCCAGCGCGCTCGCGTCGAAGAAGTCCGGCAGCTGCTTGAGCTTCTCGCGCGCGTCCGTGCCGCCGCTCGCGAGGAAGACGGTGGTGGGCGTGGTGAAGCCCGAGACGGACAGGAAGTACTCGTCCGACTCGCGCCGCTCCAGCGCGCCCACGCCGATCGTGGAGAGCTTCGGGGCGTTGACCTCGCGCTGCACCCAGCGCCCGTCGGCGGCGCGCTTCGCCTCGACCAGGCGGCTCGAGACGTTGTCGAGCAGGTTGAGCAGCACCATCGACTTCATCGTGGTGAAGGACGCGAGCGACACGCGCGGGCCGGGCGTGAAGAGCACCTCGAACTCGCGGCCTCCCGCCAGGAACTTCTCCAGGTCGATCGCGAGCAGGGAGCCGGCCACGTAGGCCGTGCCCGCCGGCTTCCAGTCGTCCCGCAGGCGCGCGAAGAGCGTGCGGCCGGCGACCTGCCCCTCGGCGGAGTCGGGCAGCTCGAGGCGGACGAACCGGCCCTCGCGCAGCACGCTGATCTCGGCGCGGCGCGTGGCGATCGAGCGCGCCATGATCTCGTGGCGGTAGCCGTTCTCGTGCGTGACGGCCGGCCAGGCGCCCACGTCCTGCTCGCCGACCTCGAACACCGTCGGCGCCGCGGCGACGGCCTGGCCGCGCTGCAGGCGCTTCACCGTGCGCGGGTAGCCCGAGCGCGTGAGCGTGCCCGGGCCGAAGTCGCGCGAGGCGTAGATGGTGTCGCGGTCGATCCACGCGACGCCGCCCTTGGACTCGGCGAGCCGGAAGCCGTCCTCGACGAAGGCCTTCTTCACGAGGTCGAACTCGCGGATCTCGACGGCGTCGCCGCCGCCGCGCGAAAGGGAGAGCAGGCAGCGCTCGTAAGCCGGGTAGAGGCAGTTGGCGCCCTTCCAGGCCCATTGCTCGCCCTGCGCGGCCGAGAGCGCGTCCAGGTCGAGCACCGTCTCCCACGCCGGCTGCGCCTTGCGATACTCGGCGAGCGTCGTGCGCCGCCAGAGCCCGCGCGGGTTGGCCGCGTCCTGCCAGAAGTTGTAGAAGTGGCTGCCCAGCTTCACGACCGCGGGGATGCGATCGCGCGAGTTGGCGATCTCCGTGAAGCGCGCGAGAAGCGGCGCGAAACCCGAGTCCTTCTCGATCAGGGGCCGGCTCTTCTGGTTCTGTTCGACCACCCACTTCATCGCCTGGGCGCCGTTCACGTCCTCCAGCCAGAGGAACGGATCGTCGGACTGGGCGAGGGCGGGGGTGGCGAGGGTCATGGCAAGGGCGGTCAGCAGTCGCTTCATGGGCTCGGGGCTCCTGTCACGGATGGCGCGGGCCGGCGGGTGTCCGGCCTCGCGGGACGCCGGTCGGCGCGGGTGGCGCGCCTACGGCTTCATGTGCTCTTCGACGGGCGGCTTGTCCAGCTCGAACTCGCGGTGCAGCACGCGCACGGCGAGCTCCATGTACTTCTCGTCCACGACGACGGAGGTCTTGATCTCGGAGGTGGAGATCATCTGGATGTTCACGTTCTCGCGCGAGAGCGCGCGGAACATGCGCGAGGCGATGCCCGCGTGCGTGCGCATGCCGATGCCCACGAGCGAGACCTTCGCGATGCGCTCGTCGCCGACGATGCCGCGCGCGCCGATGGCGGGCTTCACCTGCTCCTCCAGCACCTTCATCGCGCGCTTGAACTCGCCGCGCTGCACGGTGAAGGAGAAGTCCGTGAGCCCCTCGGTGGAGGCGTTCTGGATGATCATGTCGACGTCGATGTTGGCGTCGGCGACCGGGCCCAGGATCCCGTAGGCGATGCCGGGGCGGTCGGGCACGCCGAGCACGGTGATCTTGGCTTCGTCGCGGTTGAAGGCGATGCCGGAGATGATGGCCTGTTCCATGGCTTGGTCTTCCTCGAAGGTGATGAGGGTGCCCATGTCCGTCGAGTTCACGTCCGTGAACGACGAGAGCACGCGCAGCTTCACTTTGTACTTGCCGGCGAATTCCACCGAGCGGATCTGCAGCACCTTCGAGCCCAGGCTCGCGAGCTCGAGCATCTCCTCGAAGGTGATGGTGTCCAGGCGCCGGGCGTCGGGCACGACGCGCGGGTCCGTGGTGTAGACGCCGTCGACATCGGTGTAGATCTGGCATTCGTCGGCCGTGAGCGCCGCGGCGATCGCGACGCCCGTGGTGTCCGAGCCGCCCCGGCCGAGCGTGGTGATGTTGCCCTTCGCGTCGATGCCCTGGAAGCCGGCGACGACGACCACGTTGCCCTCGTCGAGGTCCTTGCGGATGTTCGTCTCGTCGATCGAGAGGATGCGCGCCTTGGAGTAGGCCTCGTCGGTGAGGATCTTCACCTGGAAGCCGGTGTAGCTCTTCGCCTTCAGGCCCAGCTTGTGCAGGGCGATGGCGAGCAGGCCGATCGACACCTGCTCGCCGGTGGAGGCGATGACGTCGATCTCGCGCGGATCCGGGTCGGGATTGAGCTCCTTCGCCAGGGCGAGGAGCCGGTTGGTCTCGCCGGACATGGCCGAGACCACGACGACGAGCTGGTGGCCTTCCTTCACGAAGCGCTCGACCCGGCGCGCGACCTCGCGGATGCGCTCGGGGCTGCCCATGGAGGTGCCGCCGTACTTCTGGACGATGAGGGACACGGGGAAAACCTGCTCTAGGGGTTGCGGGCAAAGACCGCCATTTTACCCCGGCTGGCCGCCCGGGGCACCCCGAGGCTACCGGGGAAACCCTAGCGCGTGTCGGTGGAGAGCAGGCGCAGGTCCTCGGCGAAGGCGCTCTTCACGCGCGTCTCGCGCAGCTTCTCGAGGAAAGTGACCTTGATCGCGTCGTTGCCCGGCCACACGGTCTCCAGCCAGTTGAGCCCGGCCGCGCCGAAGCCCGTGTACGCGTAGCGGTTCATCTCCGCCGCCACGGCCGCGAGCACGCCGGTGCCCACGTAGTCCTCCCACTTGAGCTTGTCGGCCGAGCGCGCGCTCTTGATCTCGCGCAGCTTCGCCTGGATCTCCTGCGTGCGCGACTTGCGCTTGGCGCCCGCGAACTCCCCGCAGCGCTCCTTGAGCCAGGGGTTGGCCGTCGCGGCCGGCTGCGCGCACACCGGCGGGGGCTGGCCGGGCAGCTGCGGCCGCATGAGTTCCTGCACGAACTGGAAGCGCCCCTTGGGCGAGATCTCCAGGATCACGACGGGGAAGTACGAGTTGGCGTAGGGAGCGAACACGAAGGCCGAGGTGTCGTCCGCCGAGACCATCACCGGCGCCTTGCGGCCGGGGATGTCGATGAAGTCGGTGCCGCCCACGTTTTTCGCCTGGTAGACCGCGTGCCGCTTCACCTGCGGCTTGAGCCGGTAGACGTAGTGCGTGGTGCAGCAGTGCGCGCCGCCGGAGTACGCGGAGAAATGCAGCTCGGCCTGGCCGTCGCCGTCGAGGTCGCGACCGAGCGAGTGGAGCGTGAAGCGCTCCGCGGGCTCCACCAGTTCCTTCGAGTTCGATTGCCAGGCGGGCTTGCCGCCGCGGAAGACGATCACGCGCTCCTGGGCCGTGGCGGCATCCTTCGCCCCCTTCACGCGGGCCACGACGACCTCGACGTCCTGGAAGGTCTTGGTGGCGGCGGCCTCGAGCCCGTTGGCCTCGAGGAAGGACTTGCCGTCCTGGGCGAACGCGCAGCCGGCGGCGCTCAGGGCCGCGAGCAGGATGATTCGGCGCATGGGGAATCCTTCGTCGGTCGTTACCCGGGGAACCGGGCCTCCCGCGGATCATTCCACCGCGGTTGACTCGCGTCAAACCGGGCCCGGCCCATGCGCCTATCGTCGGGCACGATGAACGAGCCACTCGCCCACGCCGCGCTGCGCGCCCTGGATGCCGGCGGTCACCTCGCCTATGCCGTCGTCGAGGGAGAGGCGATCGCGCACGCGAGCACGGGCTTCGCCGCGCTCTTCGGCCTCGCCGGCCCGGGCGAGGCGCTGGGTCCCTGGCAGGGGCGCGTCGTCGAGGAGGATCGCGAGCGGGTCGGTCACGCTCTCGCCGCGGCACAGGGGGCCGCGCGCCCGACCTCGTTCCGGGGGCTGCGCGCCGAAGGCTCGCAATTCGAGGCCGCGTTGCTCGCCACCGCCTTCGACGGCCCCCACGGCCGTGCCGTCGTGATGCTCGTGACCGACGAGAGCGAGCGGCTGCGCGCCGAGACGCAGCTCACTTACCTCGCGTTCCTCGATCCGCTCACCGGGTTGCCCAACCGCGCCCGCTTCCTCGACCGGCTGCGCCAGGGGCTCATCGACGCCCGCGCGAGCGGCCGGGGCCTCGCCGTGCTGCTGGGCGACCTCGACGGTTTCAAGGGCGTGAACGACGCCGGCGGGCACGAGGCCGGCGACGCGGTGCTGCAGGCGGTCGCGCAGCGCCTGCGGCGCGGGCTGCGCGGATCGGACACGCTGGCGCGCCTCGGGGGCGACGAGTTCGCGCTCCTGCTGCCGGGCGTGGCCCGCAACGAGGACGCGGCGCTGGTCGCCGGCCGCCTGGTGCAGTCGCTCGCCTCGCCCATCGAGAACGGCGCGGCCAGCTGGCGCGTGGGCATCAGCGTGGGCATCGCGATGCACCCGCGCGACGGCGCCGACATGGACACGCTCGTCGCGCGCGCGGACGCCGCGATGTACGCCGCCAAGCGCGAGGGCAAGAGCCGCTACGCCTTCGCCGACGGCGAGGCAGGCGCCTCGCAGGGCATCCGGTTCGTCGAGTGGAGCGATCACTTCGCGGTCGGGATCCCGATCATCGACGAGCAGCACGAGGGCATCGTCGAGCGCGTGAACCGGCTGGGAAACGACATGAAGGCCGGCCACGGCGTCGACCGGCTCGCGCAGACGCTGGGCGAGCTCGTCGCCTGCACGCGACAGCACTTCGCGACGGAAGAGGCGCTCATGGACCGTGCGGGCCTGGACGAGGAAGCCATCCGCCACCGGCAAGTGCACCAGCGGCTGCTCGACGACGTGCAAAGCCTGTCGATCAACCTCGACGGGCGCAGCATGGTGCTCACCATGCGCTACCTGCAGGAGTGGCTCCTGCGCCACGTGGAGTACATGGACCGGCCGCTCGCCGTGGCCCTGAAGGAAAGGGGCGTGGGCTGAGGCGCGCCCTGCCCGGCGCGCGGCTAGCCCTGCGGGTCGGGCTTGCGCTTGGAGTCGGGCGCCTTGACGATGGTCCAGCCGCCGGTCTTGCTGGCCCAGTCGTGGCCCGTCACCTGGTCGACCTGCCGGATGCCCGTGGTGCGGCGCATGAAGGTCTCGTTGGCCACCAGCAAGCTCATGAGGACCTTCGACACCTCCGGCGCGAAGCCGGCCCGGGCGCCGCGGTCATTGATCAGCAGGGAGTTGAGGTACTCGTCGCACGTGCGCGTGCCCCAGAGCAGGCGGATGCGCTCGACGATGTGCCCGTAGGGCTTGCCGTCGGGGCTGCGCAGCTTGTCCAGGAGCGTCTCGTCCAGGGAGGCGCGACGTTCGGCTTCGAGGTTCAGGGGAGCGGCCATGGCGACGGGGCGGGAATCCGGGCGAGCGGGCAGAGCCGCATTTTAGCCCGGTCCCGGACCGCCCGCGACCGGGGCCCGCGTTACCCGTGAAACGGGCAACGCGGGCCCCGCCGCGAAGGGACTACCGGCAGAACGGCACCGGCGAATCGAAGGTGTAGCGCGTGATGCTCTTCACCACGTTCGTGCCCAGCACCGTGTAGGACAACGTGCCCGACTCGCCGTTGTTGAAGCGCAGCGTCATCGACCCCACCGAGGTGGCCGAGATGCCCGTCCAGGGCGAGGCGTTGAACACCGGCCCGCTCGTGAGCAGCAGGTCGCCGGTGAAGGAGCCGTCGGACTGCCGGTTGAGCGCGGAGGCGACCAGCCAGACGTCGCGGCCGGAATTGCCGTAGTTGTAGAGCGTGGCGAAGATGATGTTGCCCTGGTGCGCGAGGGCGAGGCCCCAGCCCGACTCGGCGGCGTTCCACCAGATGTCCTGGTAGTTGGTGAGGCTCGCGCGCGAGCCCGTGCCCGGGGTGCACGAGGGCACGGAGCCGCCCACGAAGACGTAGGGCTGGATCGACTTCGTGACGCTCGCGCCGTTCACCGTGTAGGTGAGCGTTCCCGCGCTCGTGCTCGAGAAGCGGAGCGTCATCGTGCCCACCTGCGTGAGCGTGACCGCGCCCCAGGGTTGCGAGTAGTACGGCGGGCCGACGGCCTGGTAGAGCGCGCCGCTGTAGCTGCCGTCGCCCTGCAGGCGCAGCGCCGCCCCCACGAGCCACAGGCCGGCGTTGTCGCCCGCGTAGGTGTAGAGGGTGGCGAAGATCGTGCTGCCCTGGTGTGCCACGTTGAGGCCCCAGCCGTTCTGCGTCGGGTCCCACCAGGTGGCGGTGTAGTTGGCGGTGGCCGGGGTGGACCCGGCGAGGTACTGCGACAGGCGCGTGGCATAGGCGCGGTCGAAGCGCGAATAGTAGTCGCGCAGGTCCACGCCGGTGGCGGTGCAGCTGGAAGGCCCGCCGTACAGGCCGCCGCGCAGCTGGTAGTCCGTGACGGGGGAACCGACGGCCGAGAAGATGCCCGAGCCGCTGCTGCCGCCTTCGGTCACGCCGGTCGACGTGGAATTCCAGAGCGAGACGATGAAGCCGTCGCCGGGGGCGGCGTTGTAGCCGGAGAAACCGCCGTGGGTGGCGAGGCTCACCTTCTTCAGGTCGCCGGCCGGGTGGTGCACCGCGGTGAGCGAGGTGCCCGTGGAAAGCGCGTTCGCGTTCCAGCCGGCGTAGATCGCGCCGTTGGGCGGGTTCTGGTTGAGCTGCAGGAAGAGCACGTCCGTCGCCGTGTCCGCGTAGAGGAGCGTGGCGCCGCCGGGCAACTGGACGTAGGAGGAACTGGTGCCCCCGAACCCGCACCCCGTGCGGTCGTAGAACCAGTGCGTGGTGAGCGTGGAGGCCGCGGCCTGCGTGCTGATGCAGTGGTTGGCGGAATAGAAGTAGGGGATGAAGCTGCTCGAGGTGGTGTTGAGCAGCGTGCCCGTGCACAGGAAGGTGCCGCTGCCGGCGCCGTCCGTGAAGGTCATGCGCGCAACCGCTTTGCCGACCAGAGCAAGCGCGCTGTCGTTGGCCGCGCGGCAGATGAAGTCGACCTCGCAGAACTGCGAATCCTTGGCGAGGGACTCGGCGCGCGCGTCGGACGGGCTCGCGAAGAGGTGCGACAGGCTCGCGATCGCGAGCTGGGCCTCGCTGCGCTTGGCGCCCTCGGGCACGAACACCTCCACCACCGCGCTGTCACCTTCGAGCACCGGGCTCCACCACAGGTTGCGGCCGAAGGTGACCTGCTCGGCGGTGAACGGCCCGTAGATGGTGCCGGAGCCGCCCTGGCCGGCGAAGCTGATCTCGGTGCCGGGCGCGAGGCGCGTCACCTCGAGGCCGACGCGAAGGGCGTGGGCGCCGAGGGAGGTGACCTGCCAGTGCGCCGCCTGGCCACCGGGCACGGCCTTCCAGGCGAGCGAGTCGCTGCCGGCGTCGCTGCCGGCGGGCACGTCCCGGCCGATGCCGATCTGCAGGCGCTTGTTCTTCGGGTCCGAGTTGGCGCGGCGGACCTCGTCGATCTGCGCGGCGTCAGCCTCGCCCAGGCGCACCACGCTCACCGGCGCCGAGCCGGGCGCCAGGCGCAGTGCCTCGAGGTGGAGCGCCTTGCCCGCGGCGCGGACGGGCGCCTGTGCCGACAGGACGGAATCGGCGTGCACGCCCGGCGCGAGGGCGAGGGCTGCCAGCGCGAGGAGGAGGCTCTGCAGGGATCGGAAGAATCGTTTCATGGCCTGGATGTCCGGATTGAGTGAAGGTCGGTACGGCGTGGTGCGGGAAGCGTGGATACGGCTGGCGGAGGGTGTGAGATTCGAACTCACGAACAAGTTGCCTTGTTGCCGGTTTTCAAGACCGGTGCCTTAAACCACTCGGCCAACCCTCCTGTAGAACGAAATCGAGGGGTCGCTTGCGGCCAAGGCCGCGGGAAACTGCCGCCAATCGACAATAACCCATTGTACCAACTGGCCTTTTGGGAATAAACGACATTCCGGCCCGGGAAGATGTCATTGTGCCTCACAATCGCGGCCGTCTTGAAACTCTGACGGTTCGTCCCTACTCTAACCGCTCGGTCGATGTGACCGGCCTACCCCACAGGAGCAACACCATGCAAGAAGCCCCGCTGCTCTCGCCCGCCTCGCCTTCGCAGACGACCGCGCTGGCGCAGAACCGGGTCCTGCGCAACACCTACGCCCTGCTCGCCCTTTCGCTGGTGCCCACCATCTTTGGCGCCTGGCTGGGCGTGCAGTTCAATTTCTCCCTCTTCGCCGGCAGCCCGTGGATCGGCTTCGTCGCCTTCCTCGCGATCGCCTTCGGGTTCATGTACGCGATCGAGAAGACCAAGGACAGCGCCGCGGGCGTGGCCGTGCTGCTCGGCTTCACGTTCTTCATGGGCCTCATGCTCGCGCGCCTGGTCGGCACGGTGCTCGGCATGAAGAACGGCTGGAACCTCGTCGCCCTGGCCGGCGGCGGCACGGCGGCCATCTTCGCCGTGATGGCCTCGGTGGCGGCCACCACGAAGCGGGACCTGTCCGGCATGGGCAAGTTCCTCTTCATCGGCGTGGTGCTGCTGCTGGTGGCGAGCTTCGCGAACATCTTCTTCCAGATGCCCGCGCTCTACATCGCCATCTCGGTCATCGCCGTGGCCATCTTCTCGGCCTACCTGATGTACGACCTGAACCGCATCATCACCGGCGGTGAGACGAACTACATCACGGCCACGCTGGCGGTCTACCTGGACGTGTACAACATCTTCGCGAACCTGCTCGCCCTGCTCGGCATCTTCGGCGGCGACCGCGACTGACGCGCCGCGCGGCGGCAAAGGGAAGGGGCGGCCCGCGGGCCGCCCCTTTTTTCGTCCGTTCGCCCGCCCTACAGGTAGCCGAGGTGGCGCGGCAGCCAGAGCGCGAGCTCCGGCACGAAGGTCACCAGGAACATGGTGCCGGCCATCGCCACCACGAACCAGAGCACCCAGGGGATCGTCGACTCCATCGACACCCCGGCCATCCGGCAGGTCACCATGAGGTTCACGCCGAGTGGCGGGTGGAACTGGCCCAGGGCCATGTTCATCGTGATCACCACGCCGAACCAGACCAGGTCCCAGTGGAAGTGGATCGCGATCGGCACGAGCAGCGGCAGGAAGATGAAGTAGATCGAGATGGCGTCCAGGAACATGCCGGCGATGAGCAGCAGCAGCTGGATGCTCACGAGCATCGCGATCTCGGGCAGCCCCGCGCCCAGCATCGCCTGGGCCAGCCGGTCGAAGGTGCCCAGGGTGTTGCTCGCCCAGGCGAACACGCTCGCGAGCGCGACCACGGTGAGGATCACCGAGGCGATCTCCGCCGACTCCACGAGGACGTCGTAGACCTGGCGCCAGGTGAGGCTGCGGTAGACCACCATCCCGACGAAGAAGCCGTAGAACACGGCGACCACCGCGGCCTCGGTCGGCGTGAAGAAGCCGCTGCGCATGCCGCCCAGGATGATCACGGGCGCGGCGAGGCCCCAGCCGGCCTCCTTCAGGCTCTGCCAGAAGGGCGGGCGCGGCTCGTCGTTCGCCTGCTCGAAGCCATGGCGCCTCGACAGCCACCAGGCCACGGCCATCAGCGTGAGGCCGGAGAGGATCCCGGGGATCATGCCCGCCGCGAAGAGCGCCGGCACCGACGCCTGCGGCACGAGCAGGCTGTAGACCACGAAGGCGATCGAGGGCGGGATGAGGATGTCCGTCGAGCCCGCCGCCGCGATCATGCCGGCGGTGAACTCCTTCGGGTAGCCCGCCTTCACCATCGAGGGCAGCATCACCGCGCCCACGGCGGCCGAATCGGCCGGCCCCGAGCCCGAGATGCCGCCCAGGATCATGGCGACCAGGATCGCCACCATGGCGAGGCCGCCCTGGCGCCGCCCGACGACGGCCGAGGCGAAGCGCACGATCGTCGCGGCCACGCCGGCGCGCTCGAAGATGAGTCCCGCGATCACGAAGACCGGGATCGCCATGAGCGGGTACTTCGCGATGCCGGTGTAGACGTTGGTCGGCAGCGAGAGCATGCCCAGCCCGGAGGCCGCCACCACGGCCGTGCCCGCGAGGCCCATCGCCACGGCGAGCGGCACGCCGGTGAACATGAGCACGACGAAGATGCCGAAGAGGATCCAGTCCATCAGCGGTCCTGCCGCAGCCGCAGGAGCAGGCGCACGACGATGAGCGCGGAGACCGCCGGCAGCCACGCGGTGTACCACCACTGGGGAACGCCCAGCGAGGGCGAGGTGACCTCGAACCGGAAGTCGTCCCAGGCCATCTTCGTGCCCAGCACCGCGAGCAGGCCGAACATCGCGAGCGAGCAGGCGGTGGCGAGGCGCCGGCCGGCGTGGCGCAGGCCGGGCTTGAGATCGACGAAGTAGGTGATGGCGATGTGGTGGCCCTTGGCGAAGGCGTGCGAGGCGCCCACCAGCGTCATCACCACCATGAGGAAGATGGAGAGCTCCTCCGTGAACGCGAAGGAGATGTCCGTGAAGTAGCGCACCAGGACGTTCGCCATCGTGATGAGGCACAGCAGCCCCATCGAGCCGGCCATGAGCAGCCGCTCGAGCGCGGAGAGCGCGCGCTCCCCGCGTGTCTCGTCGTCGCCGGGGAACAAGCCGCTAGCGCTTCGCGATGGCCGCCTCGGCCTGCTTCACCAGGGGCTCGCCGATGGTCTTCGTCCACTTCTCGTACACCGGCCGCGTGGCCTTCACGAAGGCCTCGCGCTGCGCGGGGGCGAGGCTCGTCACCGTGACGCCCGCGGCCTCGATCTGCTTGAGCACCTCGTTGTCGGTGCCGGCGATGCCCTTGCGCGCCTTCTCGACGTTCTCCTTGCCCGCCTGGAGCGCGGCCTGCCTCACCGCCTCGCGGTCGGCCGGCGTCCAGCTCGCCCACACGTCCCTGTTCACGACGAAGATGAGCGGGTCGGCGACGTAGTGCCAGAGCGTGAGGTGCTTCTGGCCGATGGTGGGCAGCTTCGCCGCCACGAACACCGACAGCGGGTTCTCCTGCCCGTCGACGGCGCCCGAGGAGAGCGCGGCCTGCGTGTCGGCCCAGCTCATCTGCGTGGGGTTGGCGCCGAGCGCGGTGAAGGTCTCCAGGAAGAGCGGGGAGCCCACGAGGCGGAACTTCAGGCCCTTCATGTCCGCGGGCGAGGCGATCGCCTTCTTGGAGTTGGACATCTCGCGGAAGCCGTTCTCGCCCCAGGCGAGCGGCACGACTTCGCGCTTCTCGAGGATCGCGAAGAGCTCCTTGCCCACCGCGCCCTGCGTGAGCGCGTCGATCGCCTTGTAGTCGGGCATGAGGAAGGGCAGCGCGAAGAGGTTCAGCTCCTTCACCTGCGGGGACCAGTTGATGGTCGAGCCGATCGCCAGGTCGATCGTGCCCTGGCGGATGGCGGTGAACTCGCGCGTCTGGTCGCCGCCCACGAGCGAGGTGCCCGGGTAGAGCTTGATCACGATGCGGCCCTGGGTCTTCTCCTTCACCAGTTCCGCCCAGCGCTCGCCCGCCTGGCCCCAGGGAAAGGCCGTGCCCAGGACGGTGGACAGGCGGTATTCGGCCCGGTAGTTCTGCGCCCAGGACGTGCCGGCGGCCGCGAGCAGGCAGGCCGCGCCGGCGGCCAGGAGGAATCTGCGTTTCATGTGCTTCTCCGTGTTCCGAGGGGTGGAGGATCGATTATCGCCAGCGCGCGTGCCGCGGGCAACCGATGAAGGGCGCGCTAGCGGGTGAAGTAGGCGATGGACTCGACGTGGCCGGTGTGCGGGAACATGTTGACCACCCCCGCCGCGCGCAACCGGTAGCCCTTCACGTTCACGAGCACGCCGCAGTCGCGCGCGAGCGTCGACGGGCTGCACGACACGTAGACGAGGGTCGAGGGCGCGCCTGTCTCGGGCAGCGCCTTGCAGATCTCCATCGCGCCGTCGCGCGGGGGATCGATGAGCAGCTTGTCCACCGGGCCCAGCCGCGCGAGGGCACCGGGCGCGTCCGCGTAGAGGTCGTAGGCGAGGAAGCTCGCGAGGGACGAGAGCCCGTTGGCGCGGGCGTTCTCCTCCCCGCGCGCCACGAGCGAGGGCGAGCCTTCCATGCCCACGGCCCGGGCGCCGCGCGCGGCGATGGCGAGGGTGAAGTTGCCCAGCCCGCAGAAGAGGTCGCCCACGCGCTCGCCCGGCCGGGGGTCGAGCATGTCCACCGCGCGGCGCACCAGGACGCGGTTCACGGCCGCGTTCACCTGCGTGAACTCCGTGGGCCGGAAGCCGATCGACAGGCCGAACTCGGGCAGCCGGTACTCGAGCGCCGGCGCGCCCTCCGGATAGAGCGGGTAGGCGGTCTCGGGCCCCTTGGGTTGCAGCCACCACTGGATGCCGTGGCGGTCGGCGAAGCGGCGCAGCGCGGCGAGGTCCTCCTCCCCGACCGGCTCGAGGTTGCGCAGCACCAGGATCGTGACGGCCTCGCCCACGGCGAGTTCCACCTGCGGCATGCGCTCGCGAAGCCGCAGGCCGGTGAACATCTCGCGCAGCGGCACGATGAGCGCGGAGACGGCGGGCGGCAGCACCTCGCACGAGCGCACGTCCGCGACGTAGCTCGAGCGCCGCTCGTGGAAGCCGACCAGCACCCCGCCCTTCTTCGCGACGTAGTGCACCGACAGGCGCGCGCGGTTGCGGTAGCCCCAGCTCGGCCCCTGCACCGGCGGCAGCATCATCTCCGGCTCGACCTTGCCGATGCGCCGCAGGTTGTCCTCGAGCACGCGCTGCTTGGCGGCCACCTGCGCCCGGGCCTCGACGTGCTGCATGGCGCAGCCGCCGCACACGCCGTAGTACTCGCAGCGCGGGCGCACGCGCTGGCTCGACTCGCGCAGCACCTGCGTGACGCTCGCCAGGTCGAAGTTGCCGCGGCTTCGCCGCCGGGCGAAGGCGACGCTCTCGCCCGTGATGCCGCCGTCGATGAAGGTGACCTTCCCGTCGACGTGGGCGACGCCGATGCCCTCGTGGTCGATCGACTCGATCGTGGCGACGCCCGTCGAGGCCTTGCGTGGCGCTTCAGTCATCCGCTTCGCATTCCGGCCGCAGCGCGCCGAACACGTAGCGCTGGATGGCCTTGGTGACGGACACGCCGTTCACCGAGTAGTTGAGGGTCCCCGCGGTGCCGCTGGAGAAGGAGACGGTCATGGTGCCCACGGAGGCGACGGTGGCGGCCGTCCAGGGGCTCGCGTTGAACGCCGGCCCCGAGGCGACGAACAGCGTGCCCGTGTAGGTGTCCGCGTTGCCCGTGGGCGCCTGCAGCGTGCCGTTGGACATCACGTACCAGGCGCCGCGCCGGTCCGCGCCGTAGGTGAAGAGCGTGCCGAACACCTTGTCGCCCTGGTGCGCGAGGTTGAGGCCCCAGCCCGGCTCGTCCGGGTTCCACCAGAGGTCCTGGTAGTTGCGCGCGTAGGTGCGGTCGAACGCGGAGAACCGGCAGCTGGTGGAAGTGGAGAAGGAATAGCGCTGGATCTCCTTCGTGACCGGGGTGCCGTTCACGGTGTAGGTGAGCGTCGCCGCGTTGGCCGAGGCGAAGGCGAGGCGCAGGGTCCCCACCGCCGTCTCGGTCACGGCGCTCCAGGGCACCGTGTTGAAGGGCGGGCCGCTCACGCGGAAGAGCGTGCCCAGGTAGCTGCCGTCGGCCTGCTGCACGCCGTTCGACATCACCAGCCAGAGCGGCGTGCCGCCCGCCTCGAAGGTGTAGAGCGTCGCGAAGACCGCCTGCCCCTGGTGGTTCACGTTGATGCCCCAGCCCGACTCGGCGGGGTTCCACCACAGGTCCGTCCAGTTGTCCGTCACCGGCGCGATCGAGGCCCGGATCGCGTAGGGACCCGTGCCCGCCGATTCCCACCGGGACACGACGAGGTAGTAGGTGCCGGGCGAGACGCGCCAGGTGAGCCCGAAGTCGTTGGCGCTCGTCTGGGCGTCGTCGTTCGAGGCGAGGCGCACGCCGCGCGAGTCGAGCAGCACGCCCACGGTGTCCATGCCGCCCTCGGCGCGCACGACCAGCGTGCCCTGGACCGCGACGGGGATGCGGAACACGTCCACGTCGCCCGCGTAGTCGATCTGCCCGGTCACGGCGGTCTCCGCCGCGCCCACGGCGAAGAGCGTCGCCTCCTGCGGCCGGTTGCCATGGTCGTCCGCGACGGGCGCGGGATTCGCCTGCAGGTAGCGGCGGATCTCGGGGTAGAACACGTCGAAGCGGTTGTACACGCCGTACTCGCCCGTGTTCGTGCACGAGAGGCCGCCGTTGGCCCCGACCGTCGTGGCCGAGAGCACCGAGCGAAGCTGAAGCGAGCCGTCGGCGCCGGTGGTGAACAGGCCCGAGCCGCTCGAGCCGCCCTGGATGATCCCGCGCGTGAACGTGGTGAGCCAGGCGGACTGCTCCCAGTCGGCGAAGCGGGTGGTGCCCGAGAGGCGCGCCTGCGCCCACTTGGCCACGTCCCCGGCCGGGTGGGACAGGCTGAGGGCCGACTGGCCGTCCACGAGCTTGGCCGCGTCCCAGCCCGAGTAGGTGACGCCCGAGGGCGGCGAGCCGTTCATGAGCAGGAGCGTCTGGTCGGTGTTCGGGTCCGAATACACGATCTCCATGCCGCCGGAGACCTGCTGCGCGGCGGGGTTGGTGCCCGTCACGCCGCAGGCAGAGTTCTCGTAGAACCAGAACGTCGTGATGCTCGCGGCCACGTCGGCCCGGCCGATGCAGTGGTTCGCCGTGAGGAAGTAGGGCGAGGGGAACTTCTCGGTGTTGAGCAGGGTGCCGGTGCAGACGAAGGCGACGCCGTCCTCCACGAAGGACAGGCGCGCCATGGACTTCTTGCGCTCGGCGATCGCCGCGTCGAGCGCGGCATCGTTCGTCGAGCAGGCCACGTCGACGGTGCAGGCGCCCGCCGCCTTGGCCTCGAGCGGGCGGTCGAAGTGGACCAGGCCGGCGAGGGTGACCGCCCCGTCCAG
>JBGAOO010000048.1:0-17711 GCA_044221765.1 Usitatibacteraceae bacterium
CGGCCGGCGCGGCCGCCACCGGGGCGGGCGCGGATGCGGGTGCGGTTCGCGATGCCTGCGCAGCGGGCTCGGATTTCGAGCAGGCGGCGGCCAGGACCATCAGGGCCAGCGCGGCGAGGCCTCGTGGGCCCGCGGCGCCGGCACGGTCGTCAGTCATGAGGACGCTCCGGTCGGGTCGAAGCGCGGGAGTATAGGCAGGGAAAGGCCGCCCGTGACCGATTGTGACGTGCGTCACAACCTCCGGCGGCGCCTCAGCCCAGGTGCGCGAGCGGCAGCGCCGTCGTCTCCTTCACCTCGTCCAGCACGAAGCTCGACTTCATGTCGATCACGCCCGGGTGCTTGAGCAGCGAGTCCATCACGAAGCGCGAGAAATGCGCGAGGTCCTCCACGTGCACGCGCAGCAGGTAGTCCATGTCGCCGGTGGTGGCGTGGCAGGCGGCGACCTCGGGCCAGTCGCGGCAGGCGCGCGCGAAGGTGTCCGTGGGCATCCGCCCGCGCTTCTCGAGCTTCACCGCGACGAAGGCGAGCAGGCCCAGGCCGATGCGCGCCGGGTCGAGCAGCGCGGCGTAGCCGCGGATCACGCCGGATTCCTCCAGGGCTCGCACGCGGCGCAGGCACGCGCTGGGCGAGAGCGCGACCTTCTCGGCCAGCTGCAGGTTGGTCATGCGCCCGTCCTCCTGCAGCAGCTCGAGGAGCCGGCGGTCGGTGCGGGTGAGCGCGGGGGTCGGCTTGGCCATTTCTGCCTCTATTCGTTGGAAACGCGCAATTTAGTTGCGTCATCATCGCGTTACACCGGGGCATTTGCAATCCGATTGCGGCGGAGGCGGCGTAGAATCCGCCATCCGCCGAACCGCCAAGGAGACCCGCCATGAGCGAGCGCGACGCCCCCGACAATCCCATGGGCACCGACGGTTTCGAGTTCATCGAGTACACCGCGCCCAATCCGGCGCTGCTGGGCGCGCTCTTCGAGCAGCTCGGCTTCACGCTCGTGGCGCGCCACCGGTCCAAGGACGTGGTGCTCTACCGCCAGGGACGCGTCAACTTCATCGTGAACCGGGAGCCCGACAGCTTCGCGCAGAGCTTCGCGCGCGTGCACGGCCCCTCGGCCTGCGCCTTCGCGATCCGCGTGAAGAACGCGGCCAAGGCCTACCAGCGCGCCCTTTCCCTGGGCGCCAAGCCCTGGCACGGGCCGGTGGGCCCGATGGAGCTCAACATCCCGGCCATCAAGGGCATCGGCGACAGCCTGATCTACCTCATCGACCGCTATCCCGGGAACGGGGGCGAGCTCACGATCTACGACGTGGACTTCGTGCCGGAGAAGGGCGTGGAGCAGCAGCCCCCGGGCGCGGGCCTTCTCGAGGTGGACCACCTCACGCACAACGTCTACCCCGGCCGCATGGACACGTGGGCGCAGTTCTACGAGAAGCTGTTCGGCTTCCGGGAGACGCGCTACTTCGACATCAAGGGGAAGAAGACCGGCCTCACCTCGCGCGCGCTCACCAGCCCCTGCGGGAAGATCCGCATCCCGATCAACGAGCCCAGCGACACGAAGAGCCAGATCCAGGAATACCTGGACGCCTACCACGGCGAGGGCATCCAGCACATCGCGCTCTCGACGGCCGACATCTTCGCCACGGTCGAGACGCTGCGCGCGCGGGACGTGCGCTTCCTCGACACGCCGGACAGCTACTACGACCGCGTGGACGCGCGCGTGAGGGACCACGGCGAGGACCTCGCGCGGCTTCGCGCCAACCGCATCCTCATCGACGGCGAGGGCGTGGACAAGGACCGGCACGAGGACAAGCTGCTGCAGATCTTCACCGAGACGGTCATCGGGCCGATCTTCTTCGAGATCATCCAGCGCAAGGGGAACCAGGGGTTCGGGGAGGGCAACTTCCAGGCGCTGTTCGAGTCGATCGAGGCGGAGCAGATCGCGAGAGGTGTGGTCTGAGAGTGATGCGACCCCAAGGCGGCGGACACGGTTGGAAACGGTACCCCAGAGGCGCGGATAGAGATTGACGCGACCCAAAGGCGGCGGACACGGATGAACACGGATGAACACGGATTTTTGTCGAGAGTCCCGGCGGTGTCGCCATGATTGATTCCTTGGCCTACATGACGGGGCTCGGGGCGCACCACGAGAGCGAGGCGGTGGCGGGCGCCCTGCCGCGCGGGCGCAACTCGCCGCAGCAGCCGGCGTTCGGGCTGTACGCGGAGCAGTTCTCGGTGTCGGCGTTCACGGTGCCGCGCGCGCAGAACCTGCACGCCTGGCAGTACCGGCTGCGCCCGTCCGCGATGCACGGCGCGTTCCGGCGCATCGAGCCCGGCCTGCTGCGCACGGCCCCGTGCCTGGAGGCCTCCTGCGGCCCCAACCGGCTGCGCTGGATGCCGGCGGCGATGCCCGCCGAGCCCACCGATTTCCTGGACGGCCTCGCCTCGATCGCCACGGGCGGCGACGCGCGCCTGCAGCAGGGCGTCGGCGTGCACCGGTACTGCGCCAACCGGTCCATGGCCGGTCGCGTCTTCCAGGATTCCGACGGCGAGCTGCTCCTCGTCCCGCAACAGGGCTCGCTGCTGCTCGCCACCGAGTTCGGCCGGCTCGAGCTCTCGCCCGGCGAGATCGCGGTCGTGCCCCGGGGCGTGAAGTTCCGCGTCGAGCTGCTCGCGGGGCCGGCGCGCGGCTACGTGTGCGAGAACTACGGCGCCGCCTTCCGCCTGCCCGAGCTCGGGCCGATCGGCGCCAACGGCCTCGCGAGCGCGCGCGATTTCCTCGCGCCCGTCGCGGCGTACGAGGACGGCGACACGCCCACCGAGGTGGTGGTGAAGTCCGGCGGGCAGCTCTGGCACGCGCGCCTCACCCACTCGCCCCTGGACGTGGTGGCCTGGCACGGCACCGTCTTCCCGTACAAGTACGACCTCGCGCGCTTCAACACGATGAACACGGTGAGCTTCGACCACCCGGACCCGTCGATCTTCACGGTGCTCACCTCGCCCTCGGAGTCGCCGGGCACGGCCAACGCGGACTTCGTCATCTTCCCGCCGCGCTGGACGGTGGCGGAGAACACCTTCCGCCCGCCGTACTTCCACCGCAACGCCATGAGCGAGTTCATGGGCCTGGTGTGCGGCGAGTACGACGCGAAGAAGGGCGGCTTCGTCCCGGGCGGGGCGAGCCTGCACAACGCGATGAGCGCGCACGGCCCGGACCGCGCCTCGCACGAGGGCGCGAGCCGGGCGAAGCTCGAGCCGGCCTACCTGGCGGGCACGCTCGCCTTCATGTTCGAGTCGCGCTGCGTGCTCGAGCCCACGGCGCACGCGCTCGCCGCCCCCGAGCTCGACGGCGGCTACGACGCCGCCTGGAACGGCTTTCCCAAGGCGGTCCTGCCGACATGAAGCTCGCGAGCCTGAAGGGCCCCACCCGCGACGGCACGCTCGTGCTCGTGAACCAGGCGCTCACCGCCGCCGTGCCGGCCGCGGGCATCGCGCCGACGATGCAGCACGCGCTCGAGCACTGGGACGAGGTCCGCGGCCGGCTGCTCGATGCCGCCGAGAGCCTCGCGTGCGGCAACGAGCGCCACGCGTTCGATTTCCAGGCCGCGCTCGCGGCGGGAAAGGTCGCGGCGCCCCTGCCGCGCGCCTACGAATGGCTGGACGGCTCGGCCTATCTCTCGCACGTGGAGCGCGTGCGCCGCGCGCGCGGCGACACCGTGCCCGAGAGCTACCACCGGGACCCGCTCATGTACCAGGGCGGGGCCGGCGCGATGATGGGGCCGCGCGACCCGATCCTCGCGATCAGCGAGGACTGGGGCATCGACCTGGAGGCCGAGGTGGGCGCGATCACCGGCGAGGTGCCCATGGGCGCGAGCCCCGGGCAGGCCGCGGGCGCGATCCGCCTGCTCGTGCTCGTGAACGACGTGTCCTTCCGGCGGCTCATCCCCGCCGAGCTCGCCAAGGGCTTCGGCTTCGTGAACGGCAAGGGCGCCAACGCGCTCTCGCCCGTGGCGATCACGCCCGACGAGCTGGGCTCGCACTGGGACGGCGGCCGCGTCCACCTGCGCATGCTCTGCCACGTGAACGGCGCCTGGTTCGGCAACCCGGACGCGGGCGTGGACGCCACCTTCGGGCTGCCCGAGCTCATCGCGCACGCCGCCCGCACGCGCGAGCTGCACCCCGGCACCCTCGTGGGCACGGGCACCATCTCCAACCACGACCGGTCCACGGGCTACGCGTGCCTCATGGAGAAGCGCCTGGTCGAGCAGGTGGAGCTGGGCGAGGCGAAATCCCCCTTCCTGCGCTTCGGCGACACGGTGCGCATCGACATGGTCGATCCCCAAGGCGACACGATCTTCGGGGCGATCGAGCAGCGCGTGGAGGAGTACCGGCCTTGACGGGCCAGACGGGCCACGGCCTGCGCGGGGACTATTCGCGCATGGGGGCCGACTTCACGGTCGAGCAGGATTGGGCGGCCTACACGCCGGCCGAGCACGAGTTGTGGCGGCGCCTGTGCGCGAGGCAGGCCGCCCTGGTGCCGGCGTATGCCTGCCGCGAGTTCATCGACTCGGTCGCGGCCCTGGACTTCGCCGCGGCCATCCCGCGCTTCGCGGCCGTGAACGCGCGGCTCGCGCGCGCGACGAACTGGCGGATCGTCGCGGTGCCCGGCCTCCTGCCCGACCGCGCGTTCTTCGGGCACCTGGCGAACCGGCGCTTTCCGGTCACCGTGTGGCTGCGCCGGCCCGACGAGTTCGACTACATCGTCGAGCCGGACCTCTTCCACGATTTCTTCGGGCACGTGCCGCTGCTCTTCGACCCGGTGTTCGCCGACTACCTGCAGGCCTACGGGCAGGGCGGGCTCAAGGCCGACGCGCTCGGCTCGATCGAGATGCTCGCGCGCCTGTACTGGTACACGGTGGAATTCGGCCTCATCGAGACCCCCGGGGGCCTTCGCGCCTACGGCGCCGGCATCCTCTCCTCCGGCGGCGAGCTTCCCCACAGCGTGGACAGCGCGCAGCCGAACCGCGTGGCCTTCGACCTGCTGCGCATCATGCGCACGCGCTACAAGATCGACACCTTCCAGGAAACCTACTTCGTCATCCGCGATTTCGGCGAGCTGTTCGCGGCCACGGCGCCGGACTTCACGCCGTACTACGCGCTCCTCGCCGGGCAGCCCGTCCTCGAGGCCGGCGCGGTGCTGGCGGGCGAGCGGGTGCTGCACCGCGGGCGCCCGGCGGGGCGGGCCGCCTAGCCCGGAACGGATTCCGCCCGCCCGGGCGGCCACGTTTCCCCGGCGGGCGCCAGCCGGAATAGTCGGCAGCCGGCGCGCGCCGCGTGGCCTACATTGCCCCGACAGGCCGTTCAGACAGGTACAGGAACGTTTGCCTGGACACTCGACAGGGGGAAGACATGAAGACGGAAAAGGCGGCATGGGCGAAGAAGGCGGTCCACGTGGCCCTCGCGGCGGCGCTCGCGGCGGGCGCGGCGCAGGCGCAGGCGGCGATCGACAGTTTCCTGAAGATCACCGGCATGCCCGGGGAATCGACCGATGCCTCGCACAAGGACGAGATCGAGGTGACGAGCTTCTCGTACTCGCTGGACAGCAGGAACTGCCAGTTCTCGTTCGTGAAGTTCCTCGACAAGGCCTCGCCGGCCCTGTCGGAGGCGGCGGCGAAGAAGTCCTCGATCGGCGCGGTCACGTTCACCGCGCGCAAGGCCGGCGAGGGGCAGAAGGACTACTTCTCGCTCGCGATGACCAACGTGAACGTGCAGAGCCTGGACCTCGCGGCGTCCTCGGGGGCGCCGACGCCCTCGGAAGAGGTCGTGCTCTCGCCCCGGTCGGTGACCGTCTCCTACAAGCCGCAGGACCCGAAGGGCGGCTACGGCCCGGCGGTGGTGACGACGTTCAACTGCGACCGGTAGCCGCAGCGTGTGCCGGCGGGGGAGGCGGGCAACGCCGCCCCCGCGGCTCTTCCTAGTACGTCGAGGCGTTCTCGGGCGCCTTGGGCAGCCCCTGGCGCATCTTCGCCACGACCTGCTGCGCGCCGGCGGCCATGAGGCGCGCGTCGGAGGCGATGGTCACGAACTGGAAGCCCTTGGCGATCCGCTTGAGCGCGCCCTCGGGCGTGCCGTTGTGGATGCCCGCCACCACGCCGTGCTCCTTCGCCTTGGCGAGGATGAAGTCGATGGCCTCGGCCACCGGCCGGTCGACGTCGTCGAAGGTGGGCGCGCAGCCCAGGGCGAGCGAGAGGTCCGCCGGCCCGATGTACACGGCGTCCAGCCCCTTCACCGAGAGGATCTCGTCCAGGTTGTCCAGCGCCTGGCGCGTCTCGATCATCGCGAACACCACGATCGTCCCGTCCGCCTGCTTCTGGTAGTCGGCGCCGCCATAGAGCGTGGCGCGGATGGGGCCCATGCTGCGCGTGCCGCGCGGCGGATAGTGCGTGGCGGCCACGAGCTTCTCGCAGTCCTCGGCCGAGTTCACCATCGGGCAGATGATCCCGTAGGCGCCCGCGTCGAGCATCTTCATCGCGATGCCGGGGTCGAGCCACGGGATGCGCACCACGGGCACCGTGGCCGTGGTCGAGATGGCGGTGAGCATCCCCACGGCCGCCTGGTAGTCGATCACCCCGTGCTGCATGTCGATGGTGAGCGAATCCCAGCCCTGGTGGGCCATCGTCTCCGCCGAGAAGCCCGAGGGGATGGCGAGCCACCCGTTCACCATCGCGCCGCCGGCCTGCCAGACCTCGCGGATCCTGTTCGCTCGCATCGTCTCTCTCCTCTCGTCGGGCCGCGCCGCGCCCGGGGCGATCAGGCCTTCTGCCCGATCTCGTGGTTGGCCAGGGTCTCCAGCGCCTTCACCATGGCGGAATGATCCCACGCCTTGCCGCCGTGGGCGGCGCAGGCGTTGAAGAGCTCCTGGCAGGTGGCGGTGTTGGGCAGGCTCACGCCGAGCTTGCGCGCCGAGCCCAGCGCGAGGTTCAGGTCCTTCTGGTGCAGCTCGATGCGAAAGCCCGGGTCGAACGTGCGCTTCACCATGCGCTCGCCGTGCACCTCGAGGATGCGCGAGGAGGCGAAGCCGCCCATGAGCGCCTGGCGCACCTTCGCCGGGTCCGCGCCCGCCTTGGAGGCGAAGAGCAGCGCCTCGCCCACGGCCTCGATGGTGAGGGCGACGATGATCTGGTTGGCCACCTTGCAGGTCTGGCCGTCGCCGTTGCCGCCCACGAGCGTGATGTTCTTGCCCATCAGCTCGAACAGGGGCTTCACCCGGGCGAACGCGGCCTCGGTGCCCCCCACCATGATGGTGAGCGTGGCGGCCTTGGCGCCCACCTCGCCGCCGGAGACCGGCGCGTCGAGGTACTCGCAGCCGAGCGCGTTGATGCGCCGGGCGAACTCCTTCGTCTCCAGGGGCGCGATCGAGCTCATGTCCACGACGATCTTGCCCGCGGCGAGCCCCTCGGCGACGCCGCCCGGGGCGAAGAGCACCTTCTCCACGTCGGGCGTGTCGGGGACCATGATGACGATCACCTCCGAGCGCCGCGCCACCTCCGCCGCGTTCGGGCAGATCGTCGCGCCGCCGGCCGCGAGGGCCTCGGGCACCGGCCCGATCGTGAACACGCTCAGCTCGTGGCCGCCGGCCTGCAGGTGGCCCGCCATCGGCCCGCCCATGATGCCCAACCCGATGAATCCGATCCTGCTCATGTCCTTCGCTCCTTGTCGGTTCAGCGGACGAGGCTCGGCCGCTTGTTGTCGAACTTCCATCCGGGGATGAGGTACTGCATCGCCTGCGCGTCGTCGCGCGCGCCCAGACCGTGGGCCTTGTAGAGCGCGTGCGCCGCCTCCAGCCGCGCCTCGTCGATCTCCACGCCCAGCCCGGGCCTGTCCGGCACCGTGAGCAGGCCGCCACGGATCGGGAAGGGCGCCCTGGTGAGGCGCTGGCCGTCCTGCCAGATCCAGTGGGTGTCGATGGCCGTCACGCGCCCGGGCGCGGCCGCGGCCACGTGCGTGAACATCGCGAGCGAGATGTCGAAGTGGTTGTTCGAGTGCGAGCCCCAGGTGAGGCCCCAGTCCCGGCAGGTCTGCGCCACGCGCACCGAGCCGCGCATCGTCCAGAAGTGCGGGTCGGCCAGCGGGATGTCGACCGCCTGGAGCTGCAGCGCGTGCACGAGCTGGCGCCAGTCCGTGGCCACCATGTTCGTCGCCGTGGGCAGGCCGGTGGCGCGGCGGAACTCGGCCATCACCTCGCGGCCGGAGAAGCCGTCCTCGGCGCCGCACGGGTCCTCGGCGTAGGCCATCACGCCCTGCAGGTCGCGGCACAGGCCGATGGCTTCCTTCAAGGGCCAGGCGCCGTTCGGGTCCAGCGTGACGCGCGCCTTCGGGAAGCGCTCGTGGATCGCGCGGATGGCCTCGACCTCCTCCTCGCCGCGCAGCACGCCGCCCTTCAGCTTGAAGTCGTTGAAGCCGTAGAGCGCGTGCGTGGCCTCCGCCAGGCGCACGATGGCCTTCGTGTCGAGCGCCTTCTCGTGGCGCAGGCGGAACCAGTCATCGGGGGCCTCGGGCTCGCGGCGATAGGGCAGGTCGGTGCGCGAGGCGTCGCCCACGTAGAAGAGGTAGCCCAGCACCTCCACCTGGTCGCGCTGCCGCCCTTCGCCCAGCAGGTCGGCCACGGGCACGCCCAGGAACTGGCCCAGCAGGTCGAGCAGCGCCGATTCGACGGCCGTCACGGCGTGGATCGTGGTGCGCAGGTCGAAGGTCTGCAGCCCGCGGCCGCCGGCATCGCGGTCGGCGAACTGGCGGCGAATGCGCTCGAGCACCAGGTTGGAGGAGCTGATGGGCTGGCCCACGACGAGGGGGATGGCGTCCTCGATCGTCTGGCGGATCTTCTCGCCGCCGGGCACCTCGCCCACGCCGGCGTGGCCGGCGCTGTCGGTGGCGAGGACCACGTTGCGCGTGAAGAACGGCCCGTGGGCGCCGCTCAGGTTGAGCAGCATGCCGTCGTGGCCGGCGACGGGAACGACGCGCAGCGAGGTGACGACCGGGGCGCCGCGGGCGGGCGGGGGACTGGCGGGAGGAGGCATGGCGGGGGCTTTCCGCGAGCGCGGCGATGACGGCGATGGAACCGCCATCATTCTACGGGAAGCCTCGGCGGCCCTGATCTGCGACAACTGGCGCCTTCGCCGGGGCGAAGGCGCCGGCACCGGCCCGGCCGAGCGGGCCGGTGCCGGGCGGCCTCAGGCGACCTGCACCTCGATGCGCCGGGGGCTGCGTGTGCGGCGCGCGCGGGATGCGCAGCTTCAGCACGCCGTTGCTCAGTTCCGCGTTCACCTGGGCGGTGTCGAGCTCCTTGGAGAGCGTGAAGACGCGGCGGTAGCGGGGCAGGCTCACCTCCTGGTGCGTGGGCTCGAGCCCCTCGGGCGTGAAGAGCGAGACCTCGCCCTCGAGGGTGAGCGTGCCCGCCTCGACATGGAGGGTGAGCTTGTCCTTCGGGACGCCGGGCAGGTCTGCATAGAGCGTGATGCCGGTGGCGTCCTCGATCACGTCCACGGGCGGGGTGAGCGCGGCCTCGGGGACCGGCGGCTGGCCGTTGCGGGGGGCGGGGGGGGTGGCATAGGTCATGGCGTGCTCCTCAATGGACGGTGATGCGGCGGGGCTGGGCGGATTCCTTGCGGGCGAGGCTGATGCGCAGCACGCCGTCGCGGTAGCTCGCCTCCACGCCTTCGGGATCGATGTCGTCGGGCAGGGTCACGACCCGGCGGAACTTGCCGACGAAGCGCTCCTCCACGTGCAGCGTGGCCTTCTCGGGCGAGGCGTCGGCCTTGCGCTCGCCGGCGATGGTGAGCACGCCCTTCTCGATCTGCACCTCGAGCGTGGCCGGGTCGATGCCGGGCGCGAAGGCGTAGAGCTCGAGCGAGCGCGGGGTGCTGCCGACGTTGATGGCCGGGAAGCCGCCGCGGGCGAGGCCCCGGATGCTGGGCGAGATGTCGAAGGCCTGGGTCATGTCCCGGTGCAGGCGATCGAGTTCCGCGAACACGTCGCGGGCAAAGAGCGGTCGATAGAACATGAGGGTTCCCTCCTGGGGTTGAAGTGGGGCGCCCTTGTCGGGCGTTGCGAAGTCCAATCTAGGGTCGCGCCCGGCGCTTTCAATCCCCTTGTTTTGCGCGGGGACGCCCTCCATGTACGGGTGAGGGCCCGAAGCCGCCGCTCCCGGCGGCGCGCTCCTTGCGGACTGCGATCGGCCATGCAATTCAAGGACTACTACGAGATCCTGGGCGTGCCCCGGGACGCCAGCGCGGAGGTCATCAAGAAGGCCTTCCGCAAGCTCGCGCGCAAGTTCCACCCGGACGTGTCCAAGGAAAAGGACGCGGAGCAGCGCATGAAGGAGGTCAACGAGGCCAACGCGGTCCTCTCCGACCCCGAGAAGCGCGCCGCCTACGACCAGCTCGGCCGCGGCTACCAGCCCGGTCAGGATTTCCGCCCGCCCCCGGACTGGGACGCCGGCTTCGAATTCTCGGACCGCGGCTTCGCCCCCGGCGAGGCCGCCGATTTCTCCGAGTTCTTCTCGCAGATGTTCGGCCACGGCGGCTTCGGCGCCACCGGCCGCGCGCGGGCCCGCTCGCGCGCCCGCGGCGAGGACCACCACGCCAAGGTGCTGCTGGAAGTGGAGGATGCCTTCGGCGGCGTCACGCGGCAGATCGCGCTGCGCATGCCCACCCTCGATGCCGGCGGTCACCTGGGCTTCGAGGAACGCAGCCTCGCGGTGAAGATCCCGGCCGGCGTGCACGAGGGGCAGGTGATCCGGCTCGCCGGCCAGGGTGGGCGCGGCCCGGGCGGCGCCCCGCCGGGCGACCTGCTGCTCGAAGTGCATTTCCATCCGCATCCCCGCTACCGCGTGGCGGGTCGCGACCTGCTCCTCACGTTGCCCGTGGCGCCCTGGGAAGCGGCGCTCGGCGCGGTGGTGCCGGTGCGCCTGCCCACGGGGGAGGTGCGCGTGCGCGTGCCCGAGGGCGCCCGCGGCGGCGGCAAGCTGCGCCTGCGAGGCAAGGGCATCCCGGGCGATCCGCCGGGCGATGCGCTGATCGACCTGCAGGTGGCCCTGCCGCCCGCGGACACGCCGAAGGCCCGGCAGTTCTACGAGTCCATGGCGCGCGAGTTCCGGTTCGACCCGCGCGAGCCGGCGGGAGCGGACCATGCGTGAAGATCTCCCGGTCGTCGAGGGGCAACTCGTCGAGGAGGCGTGGCTCACGCTGGAGCAAGTGGCCGCGGCTTGCCCCGTGGAGCCGGACTGGCTCGAGCGCCACCTCGCCGAAGGCTACTTCCCGCAGGCGTTCGGCCTCCAGGGCGTCTGGCGCTTCTCCGGCGCGAGCCTGCTGCGCGCGCGGCGCATGCGCCGGATCGAGCAGGATTTCGACGCCGTGCCCGAGATGGCCGCGCTGGTGGCGGACCTGCTCGAGGAGGTGGATTCGCTGCGCGCGAGGCTCAGGCGCGCCGGGCTGGGCTGAGGCCCGGCCGGGGCGCGAAAGGGCGACTCAGCCCGCGTGCGCGCGCTTGCGCGCCCTGGCGCTCGGCGCGCACGGCTTCCATGATCGCGGCCGGATCCAGGCGCGCGGCGGCATCGTCCAGACTCGCCGCGACCCGGGCGGGGGCCACCTCGTAGCTCGCGCCCGCCTTGTCGCGCACCAGCAGCGCCGCATCGACCAGGCTGCGCCGGACGGTGACGTGGTCGATGCCGTAGGGCGAGCTGAACCGGCCGAGCCACTCGCCCAGGTGCCGGTTCACCTGCTTCTCCGTGAATGCCCGGCCCGGCTCGAAGGTGGACGCGGCCAGGGCCAGCAGCAGGTCGTGGTCGCGCGGCGTCTTCGGCGGTGCGGTGAGCGGCCCGTTGGCCAGCATGCGGCGCAGGATGGCGAGGGCTTGCTCCTCGGTGAGGCGTTCGGTGGCTTGCATGGCGGGGTCCTCCTGTCGTCGTTGCGCAAGATAGCCCCGAACGTCGGCGGCGGCTAGCCCGGGCGGGTGGCGCGGACGGCCCAGGCACGCGCGTGCAGGGCGATGGTGCCATCGGCCTGCACCGGGAGCCGCTCCCGGATGCGTTCGCGAAGCCGTTGCCGCGCCGGCTCGTCGAGCGACATGGCATAGGCGGGCGCCGGGCCCTGGCCGCCCAGGAAGGGCTCCCAGTAATCGTCGAAGCTCGCGAAAGGCGTGGCGATCTCGAGGGGCGACAACTCGATCGCCCGGAAGCCGCCGGCCTCGAAGAGCGCGCGCAGGGGATCGGGCCGGCACAGCGGGAAGCGCACGCCCTCGTCGAGGCCGGCCGCCGCCGGGTCGAGCGCGGCCGCGGCATCCCAGAAATGCCGCATGAGCTCCATCCGGCCCGCGTAGTCCCAGACATAGGCGCCGACCGTTGCCCCGCCCACCGCCACGCGCGAGATCTCGGCCAGCGCCGCGCGCGGATCGGGAACGAAGTTGAGCACCAGGCCCGAGACGGCCACGTCGACGCAGGCCTCCCCCAGGGGAAGCTTCATCGCATCGCCCTGGTGGAGCGTGGCGCGATCGGCGAGATGGGCCCGCGCGGTCTCGAGGAATCCCTCGGAGGGCTCCACGCCGACGACCGAGGCCGGCGAGGCCGACTCGAGGATCGCCGAGCACAGGGCCCCCGTGCCGCACCCCACGTCCAGCCATCGGCGCCCGGCGGGCACCTGCAGCCAGTCCAGGAACCGCGGCGCGACCTGGCGGCTCCACCGGCCGACATAGCGTTCGTAGGGATGGCCGCTTTCCCAGGTGTCGCCCGGTCGCTCGGGATCCATGTCGCGCGCCGGTCCTAGGCAGGTGCCGCGTCCGGCGTGCGCCGCTTCCGGCTGAGCGCCCACGCGGAGACGAGCGTGAAGAGCAGGCCCACCGGCAGCGGCTCCAGGAACGTGATCGCGATGTTCACGAGCGGGTTCTCGTACATCGCCATGAACTCCGCGATCTCCTTCTTCTTCGCCGCGATCCTCTCTTCCGTGGCGCCCGCCTTCCTCGCCTTCTCGATCGAATGCGCCGCGTACTTGGCGCCGAAATCCGGCGCGAGCCTGTAGTAGACGACCTGCCAGGTGGCCACGTAGCAGGCGCTCGCCACGGCCGTGATCGCGAGCCCCACGACGAAGGCGCGGCCGAAGCCGATGTGCCCGCCGGCCACGTTGTCGCGGTAGGACCGGACCCCGAAATACACCATGAGGAAGGCGAGCACCATCGTGGTGTAGCCGATGACCTCGCCCTTGTCGAAGCCGATCTCGTCGGCGAAGGGCAGGGTGAGCAGCATCATCGCCGACAGCAGGGCGCCCGCGATGAGGCCGAAGGTGAGCACGATCCTTTGCATGGCTACTCCCGGTGGGTGAAGGAAGGCCGATTCCAGCAGCCGGCCCCGGCGCCGTGCGTCACCCGAAAGGGTGATTTCAGCCCATTCTGCGCAAAATCACCCGTTCGGAGGAGGGCGCGAAGGCCCGCCACCCCCCGGCCGGCTACGGGATGAGCCGCAGTTCCTGGCCCCGCTGCACCGCCTGCGTGCGCCGCCGGGCGCCCAGCTTGTCGAAGACCCGGCTCGAATGGGTCTTCACGGTGTTCTCGCTCACGAACAGGCGCGCGGCGATCTCCCTGTTGCTCAGGCCGGCGGCGATGTGCTCCAGGATCTCCAGCTCGCGCGGGGTGATGCCGAGCGAGGCCCGCTTCGCCTCGTCGCGCACGAAGGCGGCGGGCGCGACGACCACCTCGCGCACCACCACCGCCGGCGCGCGGCGGGTGAGCCGCAGGCCCAGCCAGATGCCCAGGCTCGCGAACACCGCGGCCACCAGCGCGCCGTAGATCTCGACCGAGTGCTCGACGACGAGCCAGCGGTACTCGATGTACCGCAGGCTCGCGATGAGCACGCCGGCGACGAGCCCGTAGAGGAGGATGTGCTTGCGCATGGCCTATTCTAGAGCGCGGACCGCGGGCCGATGGGGTTGGGCGCGACGCGGCCGGTCAGTCGACCTTCACCCAGGCCAGCTCGACGAAGTTGTCCGGCCGGTGGAAGACGGTCACGCCCTTTCGCGCCGCCCAGGGGATCATCTGCCGGTGCAGGGGCAGGGTGTAGAGGTTCGTGCGCACCCGCTGCATCGCCTGCTCGACGAGGGCCGCGCGCCTGGCCGGGTCCATCTCCACCGCGCTCGCGTCGATGATCCGGTCGAGTTCCGCGTCGTGGATGCGCCCGGAATTGAAGTCTCCCCGGCCCTTCCCGTCGTAGCTGTGGAGCACGCCGGTGAGGGTGAGCCCCGGGTCCAGGGGCGCGCCGCCCCAGCCGTACAGGTGGACGCTGAAGTCGAGCTGGTCCACGCGCTGGAAGAACTGGGCGCGCGGCTGGAGCACGAGCGCGGCCTTCACGCCGACCTTCGCCCACATGGACGCGATCGCCGTGCAGATGCGCTCGTCGTTCACGTAGCGGTTGTTGGGGCACAGCAGCTGCAGGCCGAAGCCCTCGGGATAGCCGGCCTGCGCCAGCAGCTGCCTCGCGCGGGCCGGGTCGTAGGGGTAGGGCCGGGGCTCGAGCGAGGCGGGCGAGACCGCGGGGGCGTAGACCATGGAGGCCGTGGGGCGGGAGTAGCCGCGCATCACCTGCGCCCGGATCGCCTCGATGTCGATCGCCTGGTAGAGCGCCTGGCGCACGCGCAGGTCCTTGAGCGGGTTCTTCCCCTTCGCGTCCGAGTAGCGCAGCGACGCCTTGTCCTGGTCCATCACCAGGAAGATCACCCGGTTCTCCGGCCCCTCGAGGATCCGCACCTGGGGATTGGACTTGAGCCGCGCGAGGTCCTGCAACGGCGGGTCGAGCACGAAGTCGACCTCGCCCGACACGAGCGCGGCCATGCGGGTGGCGTCGGACTTGATCGGGCGATAGACCATCTCGTCCACGTTGCCCTCGAAGCGCCCGGCCGCGATCCCCCACCAGTCCGGATTGCGGCGCAGCACCACCTTCACCTCGGGCTCCCACGACACCAGCCGGAAGGGGCCGGTGCCGTTCGCGTTGCGCGAGGCGAAGGTCTCCTCCGCCCGCTTGAAATCCTGCGGCACCGCGGCGCCGTTCTTCAGGCACCACGCGCGGCTCGCGATCATGATCGCGTTCACGTGCTCGAGCAGGATCGGCGAGGGCCCGGGCGTCACGATCTCGACCGTGTGGTCGTCCACGCGCCTTGCCTTGCCGATGGCGCCCGCGAAGGTCTTGAAGTTGGAGCTGGGCAGCTGCGCCCGCTCGATCGAGAACACCACGTCGTCGGCGGTGAAGGGCGTGCCGTCGTGGAACTTCACGCCCTTGCGCAGGTGGAAGCGCCAGGTGGTGGGGTTCAGCTGCTCCCAGCTCGTGGCGAGGGAGGGCACGAGCGCCAGCTTGCGGTCCCGGGCCGTGAGGCGCTCGAAGACCATGTAGTTGATGTTGTTGTTGATGCCCTCGTTCTGGGCATGCGGGTCGGCGGTGAGGAAGTCGCCCTGCGAGGACCAGCGGAAGGTCGCGGCGGCGGCGGTGCCGGCGGCCAGGGCGAGGCAGGCCGCGAGGGCGAGGAGGAAGGGGCGCATCGCCGCATTCTGCGGCAATCGCGCTCCGCGGGGAACGAGGCCCCCCGCGGTGCGCGCGGCCGGGCTAGAAGCGCAGGAGCAGCCCGAGGCTCGCCGTGTCGGCGTCGAACCGGCCGCCCATGCGGTTGTCGCCCAGGTCCTTGTGCACGTCGTACTCGGCGCGGATCGAGACCCGCTTCGTGATCGCGTACTGCGCGCCCAGGCCCCACACGGCGCCGGTGTGCTTCACGTTCACCCCGCCCAGCGTGTCGACGAAGCCCGTGGAGGAGGGGCTCGCCTTCGATTCGCCGCGCGCCACGCCCAGCTTGCCGTACAGGCGCAGGCCATCCAGCGGCGTGAGGCCCGCCAGGGCCGCCACGCCGTAGGCCTTCGCCTTGATGCTCACCGAGAGGGTGCCGGTGGGCGTCACCGTGGAGTCGAACCTAGTCTCGCCCAGGTCCGCGTAGTAGCCCTCGACATCGAGCCAGGACAGCACGTTGCGGCCGAGGAACACGCGATAGCCGCTGTCGCGCGTGTCGCTCGAGGTGCTGGCCGTGAAGAAGCCGAGGTTGCCGGTGAGGTCGTCGTTGATGCGCGCCGAATCCACCTGGGTGCGCACGCTGCCGTAGGAGAGGCCGCCGTACCACTGCTGCGAGAGGGCCGGGGTGGCCGCGAGCGTCGCGAGCGCGGCGCCGAGGAGGGCGAGTGTCTTCATGGTCGGGTTTCCTTTGGGTTGCATGTCAGCGTCCGGCCGCCGTGCCTTCGCGGCGCGGGTCGGCGCCGCCGGCCCAGCCCTGCAGCGGGCCGAACATCGAGCCCAGCCCGTCGGTGCCGGCCGGCCTCGCGTTCAGGCGCGTGATGCCGTGGATGCCCGAGTTGATGTCGCCCACGCTCACCGTGTGGCCCAGGGCCTGCAGGCCGGGGCCGAGGTCCTTCACCGAGCTGGCGCGCTCCAGGCTCGTGGTCGCGGAGGTCTGCGCGCCGAAGTTGCCGAGGTTGATGGCGGCCTGGATGTCCAGGTTCCAGTCGAGGATGCCGATGAGCGTCTTGGCCACGTACTGGATGATGTTGCTGCCGCCGGGCGAGCCCACCACCGCGTGCAGGCGCCCGCCGTTCGCGTTGTCGAACACGAGCACCGGCGCCATCGAGCTGCGCGGGCGCTTGCCGGGCTGCACGCGGTTGGCCGTGGGCACGCCCGCGGCGTCGTTCGGCGCGAAGTTGAAGTCGGTGAGCTGGTTGTTCAGCACGAAGCCGCGCACCCACTGGTGGCTGCCGAAGCCGCTCTCCACCGTCGTCGTCATCGAGAAGGCGTTGCCGTCCATGTCGACGATCGACACGTGCGAGGTGCCGTTCTCGAAGTCGCCTTCCTGCGGGGCGGCCGGCGTGGTCGTGCAGGAGGAGGGCGGCGTGCCGGCGCGCGGCACCCCCATGCTGCGCGTGAGGCTGATCGCGGCCGCGCGCGACTTGAGGTAGTTGGCATCCACCAGTCCCGCGGTGGGCACGCAGACGAAGTCCGGGTCGCCCATGTAGACGGCGCGGTCCGCGTAGGCCAGGCGGTAGGCCTCGGCGATGAGGTGCACCGACTCGACCGTGTTGGGCTTGAGCGCGGCCAGGTCGTAGTTCTGCAGGATGCCGAGCGTGGCGAGCACGGTGGCCGCGCCGGAGGAGGGCATGCTCATGCCGCAGATGCGCCAGCGGCCGCGGTAGGTGCCGCACACCGGCTCGCGCTTCTTCGCCTGGTAGGCGGCGAAGTCCGAGAGCTCCATGATGCCGGGGTTCGTCGGGTGCCCCTTGATCTTCGCGATGATGTCCGCGGCGATCGGGCCCTTGAGCAGCGCGTCGGCACCGCCTGCGGCGATGGCGCGCAGGCTCGCGGCGTACTCCGGGTTCGTGAGCACCGTGCCCACCGGCTTGGGGGTGCCGTCGGCCTGGTAGAAGTAGCTGCCGGCCCCGCGCGGGCCGCGCAGCTCGGCGTTGGCGCCGGCGAGCGCGGAGAACAGGCGCGGGGAGATCTGGAAGCCGTTGTCCGCCAGGCGCAGCGCCGGCGCGAAGAGCGAGGCCCAGGGCAGCTTGCCCTTCTCGCGGTGCGCCATCTCGAGCGCCTTCACCGCGCCGGGCACGCCCGTGGACAGGCCGCCGATCACGGCCGTCGCGAAGGCGAGCGGCTGGCC
>JBGAOO010000049.1:0-17703 GCA_044221765.1 Usitatibacteraceae bacterium
GCGGTGGCCGACAGCGGCAAGAGCACCCACATCGGCAGCGAACTCGCCAAGAGCGACCGGCCCGAGCTGACCGCCGCGAAGATCATCGTCAGCGGCGGCCGCGCGATGGGCAGCAGCGACAAGTTCAACGAGGTGCTCACGCCGCTGGCCGACAAGCTCGGCGCCGCGCTGGGTGCCAGCCGCGCCGCGGTGGATGCGGGCTACGCACCCAACGACTGGCAGGTCGGGCAGACCGGCAAGATCGTCGCGCCGCAGCTCTACATCGCCTGCGGCATCAGCGGCGCGATCCAGCACCTGGCCGGCATGAAGGACAGCAAGGTCATCGTGGCCATCAACAAGGACCCGGAGGCGCCGATCTTCAGCGTCGCCGACTACGGCCTCGAGGCGGATCTGTTCACCGCCGTGCCCGAACTGGTGGCCGCACTCTGACCGGCTGACCGACCCCGACCCGGAGCCCGTTCGCCGCCGTACCTGGCCGACGGGCTTTTTCTTGCCTGAATCACACCGAGGAAGACACCGTGAGCTACGTCGCGCCGATCAAGGACATGCTGTTCTGCATGAAGGAACTCGCCGGCCTCGAGGAAGTGGCCCGGATGCCGGGATTCGAGGATGCGGGACTCGACACCGCGCAGGCCGTGCTCGAGGAATGCGCGAAGCTGAACGAGGGCGTGATCGCGCCGCTGAACTGGGAGGGCGACAAGTACCCCTCGTCGTGGCACGACGGCAAGGTAACGACGACGCCGGGCTTCAAGGAAGCCTTCCGCGAGTACGCCGAGGGTGGCTGGCAGGGCCTGCAGCACCCGGCGGATTTCGGTGGGCAGGGCCTGCCCAAGACCATCGGGGCCGCTTGCGGCGAGATGCTCAACAGTGCCAACCTCAGCTTCGCGTTGTGCCCGCTTCTCACCGACGGCGCCATCGAGGCGCTGCTCACCGCCGGCACGCCGGAGCAGCAGGCCACCTTCATCCCGAAGATGATCAGCGGCGAGTGGACCGGCACCATGAACCTCACCGAGCCGCAGGCGGGCAGCGACCTCTCGCTCGTGCGCACGAAGGCCGTGCCGCAGGCCGACGGCACCTTCCGCCTGACAGGCGAGAAGATCTTCATCACCTACGGCGACCAGGACTACACGGAGAACATCGTGCACCTGGTGCTCGCGCGCATCGAGGGCGCCCCCGAGGGCGTGAAGGGCATCTCGCTCTTCGTCGTGCCCAAGGTGAACGTGAACGCCGACGGCTCGCTCGGCGAGCGCAACGCGGTGAAGTGCGCCTCGATCGAGCACAAGATGGGCATCCACGCGAGCCCGACGGCGGTCATGGTCTACGAGGGCGCGACCGGGCACCTGGTGGGCGAGGCCAACCGCGGCCTGGAATACATGTTCGTCATGATGAACGCGGCGCGCCTGGGCGTGGGCCTCGAGGGCGTCTCGATCTGCGAGCGGGCCTTCCAGCGCGCGCTGGGCTGGTCGCGCGAGCGTCTGCAGGGCCGGCCCGTCGGGGTGGCGGGGGCGGCGCGCACCGCGCCGATCATCCAGCACCCCGACGTGAAGCGCATGCTGCTCACGATGAAGTCCAGCGCGGAAGCCACGCGCGCGCTGGCCTACCTTGTGTCCTCGCTGCTCGACCGCGCGCGGCGCCACCCGGACGAGGCCGAGCGGCGCCGCTGCCAGTCGCTCGTCGACCTGCTGATCCCGGTGGTGAAGGGCTGGTCCACGGAGCTGGGCATCGAGGTGGCCTCGCTCGGCGTGCAGGTGCACGGCGGCATGGGCTTCATCGAGGAGACGGGCGCGGCGCAGCACCTGCGCGATGCGCGCATCGCCACGATCTACGAGGGCACGACCGGCATCCAGGCGAACGACCTCGTCGGCCGCAAGGTGGGCCGCGAGGGCGGGTCGACCGCGCGCCTGCTGGCCGCCGACATGCGCCGGATCCTGCCCGACCTGGCCGGCTCGCCGGAGGCGGACCTGAAGGCCATCGGCCAGCGGCTCGAGAAGGCGATCGGCGAGTTCGAGCGCGCGATGGAGTGGATCGTCCTCACCTATCCCGCCGACCCCGGCGCGGTCGCCGCCGGCTCGGTCGCCTTCCTCAAGCTGAGCGGCTTCACGATCGGCGGCTGGATGATGGCCCGGTCGGCGCTCGTGGCGGCGCGGCAGGCGGCGGCAGGGGAGGGCGACCCGCAGTTCCTGCGCGGCAAGCGCCTCACCGCGCGCTTCTTCGCGGACCAGCTCATGCCGCAGGTCGACTCGCTGGCCGAGGTGGTCACGAACGGCGCCGCCAGCGTGCTGGCCGCGGAAGACTCGCTGATCTGAATTCCTCCCGCTGACCGGCCCGGCCCGGCCGGGCCGGCCCTTTTCGTCGTCCACCGGAAGCGCATCGCTTGGAAGCCCTCCTCGTCTCCACCGGCATCGTCGCCCTCGCGGAAATCGGCGACAAGACGCAGCTGCTCACGCTCATCCTCGCGGCGCGCTACCGCCGGCCCTGGCCCATCGTCGCGGGCATCTTCCTCGCCACGCTGGTGAACCACGCCCTCGCCGGCGCCCTGGGAGCCTGGCTCACCCGGACGATCGGCCCGGACGCGATGCGCTGGATCCTGGGCGTGTCGTTCATCGCCATGGCCGTGTGGATGCTCATCCCGGACAAGATCGACGAGGCCGAGGCCGCGAGCCGCAAGGTGGGTGGCGTGCTCGTGACGACGACGGTGCTCTTCTTCCTGGCCGAGATGGGCGACAAGACGCAGATCGCGACGGTGGCGCTCGCCGCGCGATTCGATTCGCTCGCGCAGGTGGTGCTGGGCACCACGCTCGGCATGCTGCTCGCCAACGCGCCGGTCGCGTTCTTCGGCGAGGCGCTCGCCCGGCGCCTGCCGGTGCGGGCGGTTCACCTGGTCGCGGCCGCCGTGTTCGCGATCCTGGGCGTGGGCGTCCTGGCCTTCGGCTAGCGATGCGGCCGGTTCCGATGGCCGACTGCGTTTCTCCCGATGAAGGCTCCCGCCCACCACTGCCGAGGCACCCCATGACATTCGCCCACTTCCGACTCGCCGCCCTTGCCGCGCTGGCCCTCGCCACCGGCCTCGCGCAGGCCCAGACCCCTTACACCAACATCCTGAACGGCCGGCAGTTCAACAACATGTACGCCGCCAACGCGGACTTCATGCTGTCGCAGATGATCCAGCGGGGGCAGTGGAACAGCATGAACCTCGCCTTGCAGCAGCAGATCCGCCAGCAACAGGCGAGGCAGCCTGGGGCGGCCCCGGCCCCCGCGCCCGCGCCCGCGGCGCCGAAGGCCACGGCCGCGGCCTACCGGTTCCCGATCACGGCGACGGACTTCCGGCCCGCCGGCCCGCGCAACGCGCCGGAGATGCTGGCCTCGGGAGCGGCCAACCCGAAGGACCGCCAGCAGCTCGTCGAGGCCGGGCGCAGCATCCACAAGGCGATCGAGGCGACGCCGGGCTTTCGCCGGAACAACCTCGCCGCGGCGATGACGGTGCTGCTCGGCGTGAGCCTGCAAGTCACCTACGGCGTGGAGTTCGACGACGCGCAGAGCCAGGCGATCGTGCGCCAGTTCAACGACGTGCTGGGCGATCTGCCGGCGCACAAGGCCCTCGATGCCGCGCAACGCACGCAGATGTACGACGCATTCATCGTGATCGGCGGCTTCATCGCGGGCATCGCGCACGAAGGGGCGGCCTCCGGCAACGCGGAGATGGTGAGCCAGGCGAAGTCGATGGCGCGCGATGCGCTCGCGCAGTTCGGCTTCCGGTCCTAGCCTCGCCGCACTGCCTCAGGCCGCCACCGTCTCCGGCTGCGGCATGGCCGCGCCGATCTCGTGGAAGTAGCAGATCCGGGAACCGCCGGCGGCGCGGGCCTGGACCTTCGCCGCCTGCATGGCCCGGTCGGTGTCCGCCAGCAGGCCCGACTTGCCCGAGCCGAAGCGGTACTCGGCCACCCCGACGCTCACCGTGATGGTCACGTCCTGTCCCGGGGCGAACTCGCAGGGCGTGCCCGTGATCGAGCGCACGATCCGCTCCATCACCATCTTCAGCGAGCGGTTGCGGTGCAGCCCCACGACGAACTCGTCCCCGCCCCAGCGGGCGACCCAGTCGCCGCGGCGCGTGTTGAGCTGCAGCATCGCCGCGACGTGGGAAATGCAGGCATCGCCCGCGCTGTGTCCGTGCCGGTCGTTGATCGCCTTGAAGTCGTTCAGGTCGAAGAAGGCCACGTGGAAGGGCTCGAGGTCCCGCTCGGCCCGGGCGATCTCCTCGACCAGCCGCTTCTCGCCCGCGCGCCGGTTGTAGAGGCCGGTCAGCTCGTCCGAGTCGGAGATGCGCTCCAGGCGGTTGATCGTCTCGTTCAGTTGCGTGAGGGTGTATTGCGTGCCCTCCATGAGGCGCCCGGCCTGGTCCGGGAAGTCGAGCGGCAGGTCGGGCATGCGCCGGCTCTCGAGGAAGGCACGCAGCGCCTCCGCCGTGAGGTCGATGGGCACGAGGATCTCGCGCAGCAGCCAGAGCGTGCCGATGAAACCGGTCACGCAG
Source organism: Usitatibacteraceae bacterium (assembly GCA_044221765.1). Lineage (GTDB taxonomy): Bacteria > Pseudomonadota > Gammaproteobacteria > Burkholderiales > Usitatibacteraceae > FEB-7. The sequence continues at coordinate 4,529 of JBGAOO010000049.1, forward strand.
GCGAGCAGCAGGGCGGCGACGAGCGGGTACATCGCCGCCCAGTCGGCCCTCGCGATGAGCAGGTAGAGGATGAACACCACCAGCGGGATCTGCGTCCCGACGAAGGCCGCGGCCGCGAACTTGCGCGCGTAGCTCTGGCGCAGGGCGGGGACCGCGACCAGCCGGCGGTAGATGCCCATGCGTCCGATCACGCTGGCGCCGGGCGGGACCTTGCTCAACATGGCGGGGCTCCTGGGTGTACGCCCATTCTAAACCCCGCCCGGGGTGCGGCGGTCAACCCCCGATGGCGTTGCGCATCACGCCGATGCCCTCGATCTCGGTCTCGAGCAGGTCGCCGGGCTTGAGGAATTCCGGCGGCGTGCGCGCGAAGCCCACGCCCTCCGGCGTGCCGGTGGAGATCACGTCGCCCGCCTCGAGCGTCATGCCCATGGAGAGATCGCGGATGAGCCGCGGCAACTTGAAGTACAGGAACTTCGTGTTCGAATCCTGCTTGGTCACGCCGTTCACCCGGCAGGTGACGCGCAGGTTCGTGTGGTCCAGGCTGTCGGCGGTGACCAGGACCGGGCCCATGGGGCAGGTGCCGTCCAGGCTCTTGCCCTTGTGCCACTGCCCGCCGTGGCGGCGCTGCAGGTCGCGCCAGGACACGTCGTTGATCACCGTGTAGCCGAAGACGTAGTCCATCGCGTCCTCGGCGGAGATGTTCTTGCCCGTCGCGCCGAGCACCACGCCAAGCTCCACTTCCCAATCGAGCGAGGTGGAGATCGCCGGGTCGAAGGGCACGGGGTCGAACGGCCCGGTGACGGCCGTGGGCGCCTTGCTGAAGAACACGGGCCACTGGGGCAGCTCGCGGTTGTCCTGCAGCTTCTTCGCGCCCTCCTCGAAATGCTCGAGGTAGTTCCAGCCCACGCAGAAGACGTTCTTGGCCGGCCGGGGGATCGGCGCGTGGAGCTTCACTTCCGTCATCGCGAGGCTCGCGGCGGGCGGCCTGGCCGCGAGCGCGTCGAGCGCCTTTCGCGCCGCCGCGCCGCCGCGGATGAGGCCCAGCATCGACGAGAAGTCGACGCCGGGCGTGGCGGCCACGTGCGCGGGAATGTCCACGATGCGGCCGCCTTCGATGACGAGGCCGGGGCGGGCGGGTCCGCCGGTGGCGGGAGAGTAGGTGACGAGTTTCAAGGCGCTTCTCCTGGGCTGGCTAAAGTGTGGCGAGCGGGTGCTGCGCGGGGGCCCAGCGCGGCGCGAAGAACGCCGCGACGGAGCCGTCCGTGACCTGCGCGAGGGAGGGTGGATTCCATCGGGGTGCGTTGTCCTTGTCCACGATCAAGGCACGGATGCCCTCGACGAAATCGCCCTGCGCGAAGCAGCCGTGGACGAGGTTGAGTTCCATCCGGAAGCAGTCGGCGAGGGAGAGGCCCGCGCCACGGCGGATCTGCTCGAACGTCACGCGCAGCATCGTGGGCGAGCGGCGGGCGAGCAGGGCGAGCGTCTTCTGCGCCCAGGGGACGAAGGCCGGGTCCGACTCGGCGGCCAGCGAGTCGAGGATGCCGGCCACGCTCGGCGCGGCGAAGTGGTGGTCGATCGCCGGGCGCAGCCCCGCGAGTTCGCCGGGCGGCGGCGCGCACCCCAGCCGGTCGACGACCCCGGCCAGTGCCGCGCGGACATCGGACGCAGCCGCCGCACGGGCGAGCTCGGCCGCGAGCAGGGCGTGCGCTTCGGCAGGCAGGTAGGCGTCCGCCAGGCCCGCATACAGGCTGTCGGCGGCGCCCAGCGTGGGACCGACCAGCCCCAGGTACAGGCCGACGTGCCCCGGCGCGCGCGAGAGGAAGTACGAACCGCCCACGTCCGGGAAGAGCCCGATCGTGGTCTCGGGCATCGCCAGGCGCGTGCGCGGCCCCGCGAGGCGCAGCGCGGTGCCCTGCGAGATCCCCATGCCGCCGCCCATGACGATCCCGTCCAGGACCGACACGATCGGCTTGGGATAGCGGTGGATGCGGTGGTCGAGCGCGTACTCGACCTCGAAGAAATGCCGGTGCATGTCCGTGCCCGACTTGAAGCTGTCGTGCAGGGCGCGGATGTCGCCGCCGGCGCAGAAGGCCTTCTCGCCGGCGCCGCGCAGGACGACCAGGCGCACGGACGCGTCGTCCGCCCAGGCCGTCAGCCAGGCGTCGAGCCCCTCGAGCATCGCGAGCGTGATCGCGTTCAGGGCGGACGGGCGGTTGAGGGTCACCGTGGCCACGCCTTGCGACAGCTGCGCGAGCAGCTCGCCACCGGCCGCCGACAGTGCCGGCGCCGGGCTCAGTCGTTCTTCCATTCGGGCTTGCGCTTCTCGAGGAAGGCGCTCACGCCCTCGGCCTGGTCGGCGTGGTCGAACAGGTCCATGAAGCGCTCGCGCTCGAGCGCGAGGCCGGCCCGGCGCGGAATGCCGTTGCGCGCGTTGTGGATGAGGCCCTTGCAGTACTCGACGGCGAGCGGGGAGAGGCCGGCCACGCGCTCGGCCATCGCCATCGCCGTGGCGAGGCCCTCGCCGGTGTCGACGACCTGCTCCACGAGGCCGATGCGCTCGGCGGTGGCCGCATCGACGCGCTCGTTCGTGAGGATCATGCGCTTGGCCCAGCCCTCGCCCACGAGCCAGGGCAGGTTCTGCGTGCCGCAGCCGGCCGGCAGCAGGCCCACGGCCGGCTCGGGCAACGCGAGCTGCGCGTGCCGCTCGGCGATGCGGATGTCGCAGGCGAGGCAGCACTCCAGGCCCCCGCCCATCGCGTAGCCGTTGATCGCCGCGATGGTGACGAAGCGCGCGTTCATGAGCGCCTCGAACGCGGAGCCGAAGCAGGCGATGAAGTGGCGGGCGTAGACCTTGTCGCTCGCGAACCTCTTCAGGTCCGCGCCGGCCGAGAAGAACTTGCCGCCCGCGCCGGTGAGCACGGCCGCGTAGATGCCGCGGTCGGCGCAGAGCTCGCCCACGAGCTTCTCCAGCGCGCGAAGGCTCTCGGGCGTCCAGGTGTTGGCCGGGGGATTGTCGATCGTGAGGACCGCCGTGTGGCCCTCGATGCGGTGGCGGATCATCGCGCTCAGGCCTTGAGGTACTGGAGGAGGTCCTTGAGCATCAGGTCCGACCCGAAGCCGCCGGTGTAGCCGCGGGAGGCCGGCGCGTTCTCGAGCACGCCCGGGTAGGGGTTGTACGTGTCCGAGCTCCAGCAGCGGCCGCTGGAGGTGTTCACGATGCCGGCGAACACCTTCGGGTCCATGCCGAGCTTCGCCGCGAGCGTCATGCCCTCGCTCGTGGCGATCATTTCGATGGCGAGCATCATGTTGTTGCAGATCTTGGCCACCTGGCCGTTGCCGCTGCCGCCGCAGTGGACGATGTTCTTGCCCATGCACTCGAGCAGCGGCCTGGCGGCGTCGAATTCGCGCTTCTCGCCGCCCACCATGAACGTGAGCGTGCCGGCCTCGGCGCCGCCCGTACCGCCCGAGACGGGCGCGTCCACCATCGGCAAGCCGCGCGCCAGGGCATCGAAGGCGACCTCGCGCGAGGTGAGCGGATCGATGGTGGAGCTGTCGATGAGCAGCGTGCCGGCCTTGGCGTTCGCGATGACGCCGCTCTCGCCGCTGTAGACGCTGCGCACGTGGGGCGAGGAGGGCAGCATCGTGACCACCACGTCCACGCCCGCCACGCAGGCGGCCACCGAGGTGGCGCGCGCCACGCCCTGCGCGACGGCCCTGTCGAGCAGGTCCGGCACCACGTCGTAGCCCTGCACGGCGTGCCCGTGCTTGAGGAGGTTTCGCACCATGGGATTGCCCATGTTGCCCAGCCCGACGAAGCCGATCTTCATGGCCGCGCTCCTACTTCAGGCTGATCGTGGTGTTCACGGCGCCGGCGCTCACCGCGTCGTCGAACCAGCGCGCGGTCACCGTCTTCACCTGCGTGTAGAACTGCATCACCTGCTTGCCGTAGGGCCCCAGGTCGCCGAGCTTCGAGCCGCGCGAGCCGGTGAAGCTGAAGTAGGGGACGGGCACGGGGATCGGGACGTTGATGCCGACCTGGCCCACGTCGATCTCGTACTGGAACTTGCGCGCCGCGGCGCCGGACTGGGTGAAGATCCCCGTGCCGTTGCCGAAGGGGTTGGCGTTGATGAACGCGATCGCCTCGTCGAGCGTGTCGACGGACACCAGGCACAGCACCGGCCCGAAGATCTCCTCCTTGTAGATGGTCATCGACGTTTTCACGCCGGAGAAGACGGTCGGGCCGACGAAGTTGCCGTCCGGGTAGCCCGGCACCTGGATGTCCCGGCCGTCCAGCTCGAGCTTCGCGCCTTCCTTCACGCCCGCCTCGATGAGCGAGCGCACGCGCGCGTGGGCGGCGCGGGAGATGAGCGGGCCCAGGTCCGCGCCCGGCTCCGTGCCGCCGCTCACCTTGAGCGTCCTCGCCTTGGCGACCAGGTCGGGGATCCACTCGTTGGCCTTGCCCACGAGCACCGCCACGCTGATCGCCATGCAGCGCTGGCCGGCCGCGCCGAAGCCCGCGCCGGCGATCGCGTTGAGCGACTGGTCCTTGTTCGCGTCCGGCAGGACCACCGCGTGGTTCTTCGCGCCCATCATGCATTGCGCCCGTTTGCCGTGCGTGGAGGCGAGGTTGTAGACGTGGGTGCCGACGTGGGTGGAGCCCACGAAGGAGACCGCGCGCACGTCCGGGTGCGTGCAGAGCGTGTCCACGGAGAGCTTGCCGCCGTGCACGACGTTCAGCACGCCCGGGGGGACGCCCGCTTCCATCGCGAGCTCGGCGAGCAGCATGGGCGTCATCGGATCCTGCTCGGAGGGCTTGAGCACGAAGGTGTTCCCGCACACGATCGCCATCGGGAACATCCACAGGGGGATCATCGCCGGGAAGTTGAAGGGCGTGATGCCCGCGCACACGCCGATGGGCTGGCGGATGGCGTAGACATCCACGCCGCCGGCCACCTGCTCGAGGTGCTCGCCCATCTGCAGGCTGCCCACGGAGCAGGCGTGCTCCACGACCTCCAGGCCGCGGAAGACATCGCCCTCGGCATCGGGCAGCGTCTTGCCCTGCTCGGCCGTGAGGCAGGCGGCGAGCTTCTTCATGTCGCGCCGGATGAGTTCCTGGAGCTTGAGCATGACGCGCATGCGCGCGCCCACGCCCGTGTGCCGCCAGGTCTTGTAGGCCTCGGCCGCCGCGGCGACGGCCGCGTCGATCTCCTCCTTCGTGGCGAAGGGAACGCGCGCGATCACCTGCTGGGTGGCCGGGTTCACCACGTCCTTCCACTCGGCGCTCCTGGAGTCGACGAACTGGCCGTTGATCAGCAGCTTGACGGTGGGGGCGGGCTGGGCAACGGCCTGGGGGTGGGCAGCCATGGGATTCTCCTCGGGGGGCGCGCCGCCGGCACGGTGCGGGATGCGGCGAAGGTCCTGTTTTCTTCCCGATTATAAGTCCTCGCCGCGCCGGGGCTGTCGCCCGGGCGTCATTTCGGGCGTGCGCGCCGGGGCAATCGTATACGATATACTCCGCCCCACATGCCCTGGCTCAGCGACGCCGCCTCCGATGCGCCCGCCCCCGACGGCCCCGTCTCCCTGGGCAAGGTGGTGCGAGAGGACCTGCCTGCTCGGCCGCATCCTGCGCGGCGAGCTCCGGCCGGGCGAGCGGATCAACGAGCCGGACGTGGCCGGACGCCTGGGCGTCTCGCGCGTGCCGGTGCGCGAGGCGCTGCGCGCGAGCTGGAGAGTTCCGGGCTGGTCGTCGCGCGCAAGAACGCCGGCGTCTTCGTGCGCGAACTGGCGCCGCGCGAGGTGAAGGACCTGTACGAGTTGCGCGGGGTGCTGGACGGATTCGCCGGCCGGCGCGCGGCCTCGGCCGAGGGGCCGCGGCGCTCGCTCTGCCGGCTCCTCGAGACGGCGGCCGGCGCCATGCGCAAGGCGGCCCGGCGCGGCGACGTCCGGCTACTACACCGAGAACCTGCGCTTCCACTGGAGCATCGTGTGCAGGCCGCGGGCAACGAGAAGCTCACCGAGGCCTACCGCGGCCTCGTGCGGCAGCTGCACCTGTGGCGGCTGCGCAACCTGGCGCAGCCGGTGGGCATGGCGGCCTCGATCGCCGAACACGACGACATCGCGAGGGCGCTGCGCGAGGGCGACAGCCCGCGCAGCGAACGCCTGCTGGCCGCGCACGTGAGCGCGGCGCGGCAGCGGCTGGACCACTACCTGGAGGAGGAGAAGACATGATGGACCGGCGACACCTGCTGATCGCGTTCCCCGCGCTCGCGGCCCTGGCCTTCGGCGCCGGGACCGCCCTGGCGCAGGGCTACCCGAACAAGACCGTGAAGATCGTGGCGCCCGTGCAGCCCGGCGGGGGCGTGGACCTCGTGGGCCGCACCATCGCCGAGCAGCTCACGAAGGCGACGGGACAGTCCTTCATCGTCGAGAACGTCTCCGGCGGCGGGGGCGTGATCGCCTCGCAGGCGGTGGCCCGCGCGGTGCCGGACGGCTACACGCTGATGGTGGGTTACGTCGCCACCCACGGGACGAACCCGGCCGTGCGCAAGGTGCCCTACGACGCCGTGAAGGACTTCACCCCCGTGGCCATGGTGGGCGGAACGCCCAACGTGCTGGTGGTGCACCCCGCGGTGCCGGCGAAGACGATCCGGGAGCTGGTCGCCTACGCGAAGGCCAACGCGGGCAAGCTGAGCTACGGCTCGTCCGGGCAGGGCTCGCTCACGCACCTGGCGATGGAGCAGTTCAAGGCCGCCACCGGCATCGACGCGACGCACGCGGCCTATCGCGGCATCGGCCCGGCCATCACCGACATCCTCGGCGGCCAGACCCAGATGATGATGCCCGGCCTCGCCGCGGCGATCCCGCACATCCGCGCGGGCAAGATGCGGCCGGTCGCCGTGACGGGCCTGAAGCGCCACCCGTTGCTGCCGGAGGTCCCCACGTTCGAGGAGTCGGGCTTCACGGGCTTCGACGGCGTGCAGTGGTACGGCATCGTGGGGCCGGCGAAGATGCCCGAGGCCGTCACCAGGCGCCTGAACGAGGAGATCAACAAGGCCCTCGCGGTGCCGGCGCTGCGCGAGCGCCTGGCCGGCGAGGCACTCGAGCCCATGCCGATGACGCCCGAGGAGTTCGGCCGCTTCATCCAGGCCGACATCGGCCGCTGGGCGCAGCTCGCGCGCGATCGCAAGATTTCACTCGAGGACTGAACGCCCATGGCTCGCAACACGCAGGTCGCCGCCGATCACGATGCCCCTCCCGTCACCCGCACCCTCGCCCGATTCGTGGCGACGCACCCGTCGCGCGGCTGGGGCGAGGAGGTCGAGCGCGAGGCACACCGCACCTTCCTCAACTGGGCGGGCTGCGCGGTCGGCGCCGCGCGCCACGAGGCCGTCCAGGCCGCGCTCGAGGCGAGCGCCATGCTGCAGCCGGCCCCGCAGGCCACCGTGTTCGGCCGCGCGGAGCGGCTGGACATGGCGAGCGCCGCGCTCCTGAACGGCATCTCCTCGCACACCTTCGACTTCGACGACACGCACCTCAAGACGATCATCCATCCGGCCGGCCCCGTCGCCTCGGCCGTGTTCGCGCTCGCCGAGACCACGGGTGCCTCCGGCCGGCAGGTGATCGACGCGCTCGTGCTCGGGATCGACGTCTCGTGCCGCCTGGGCAACCTGATGTATCCCGACCACTACGACCGCGGCTGGCACATCACGGGCTCCACCGGCACGCTGGGCGCGGCCGCCGGCTGCGCGCGCCTGCTCGGCCTGGACGAGCAGAAGACGGCGATGGCGCTGGGCATCGCGGCCTCCCAGCCCGTGGGCATGCGCGAGCAGTTCGGCACGATGACCAAGCCCTTCCACCCGGGCGGCGCGGCGAGGGCCGGCCTGCTTTCGGCGCTCCTCGCCAGGCACGGCTTCACGGCGAGCCCGCGCGCCATCGAGGCGCCGCGCGGCTACGCGCAGGTGGTCTCGACCAAGTGCGACTGGCGCGAGATCACCGACGGGCTCGGCAGCCGATTCGAGATCTCCTTCAACACCTACAAGCCCTTCGCCTGCGGCATCGTGATCCACCCCTCGATCGATGCCTGCGTGCAGCTGCGCGAGCGCGGCGTGCGGCCCGGGGACGTGGAGCGGATCGAGCTGCGCGTGCACTCCCTGGTGCTCGAGCTCACCGGCAAGAAGGAGCCGAAGGACGGGCTCGAGGGCAAGTTCAGCGTCTACCACGGGTGCGCGGCGGGCCTCACCTTCGGCCGGGCCGGCGAGCCCGAGTACGAGGATGCGATCGTCACGCGGGAGGACGTGGCGACCCTGCGCCGCAAGGTCGTGGCCACGGTGGACGATGCGATCGACGAGGCCTCGGCCGACGTGACGGCGGTCCTCAGGGACGGGCGGCGCGAGCACGTGTTCGTGGAGCATGCCATCGGCTCGCTGGAGCGCCCGATGAGCGACGCGCAGCTCGAGGCGAAGTTCCGCTCGCTCGCCGAGCCGGTGCTGGGCGCGGCGCGCGCGGGCGAGCTGGTCGCCGCCTGCCGCGGCCTGGGCGCGGCCCCGGACGTGTCCGCCGTCGCGAAGGGAGCGCGCCCGTGACCGGCCGGCGGCGGATCGTCGTCCTCGACGACTACGAGCAGGCGATGCGCCGGTGCGCGGACTGGAGCGGCATCGACCGCCTGGCCGACGTGACGGTGCACCACGACAGGCTGCGCGGCGAGGCGCTGGTGGCCGCCCTGGCCGAGGCCGAGGCCATCGCGCTCGTGCGCGACCGCACCCCGTTCAAGGCGGACCTGCTGGCGCGGCTGCCGAAGCTGCGCTATTTCGTGTTCACCGGAGGCCGCAACACGCAGATGGACGCCGCCGCGTTCGCGGCACGCGCCATTCCCGTGAGCAACACGGGGAAGGACCCCGGGAAGGACAACACCGCCGAGCACGCCTGGGCGCTCATCCTCGCCGCGGCCAAGCGGCTGGAGAGCCAGTTCGCCCTGGTGCGCGCCGGGCGCTGGCGCGACGGCGGGCCGCTGTCGACGATCCTGCGCGGGGAGCGGCTCGGCCTCGTCGGCTTCGGGGAGATCGGCCAGCGCGTGGCCCGCGTCGGCGCCGCCTTCGGGATGGAGATCGTCACCTGGAGCCCGCACATGACGGCCGAGCGCGCCCAGGCGGGCGGGGCGCTGTCGGTCCCGCTGGAGGAACTGCTCGCCACCTCGAAGGTCGTGAGCCTGCACCTGGTGCCCTCGGAGGCCACGCGCAAGCTGCTCGACGCGGCGCGGCTCGCGCTCATGCGTCCGGACGCGATCCTCGTGAACACCTCGCGCTCGACGCTCATCGACATGGCCGCCCTGCCGGCCGCGCTCGAGGCGGGGCGCCCGGGCACGGCGGCCCTGGACGTCTTCGACGACGAACCCCTGCCGCCCGGCTTCGCGCTCGCCTCGCGCCCGAACGCCGTGCTCACGCCGCACATCGGCTTCGTGGCCGAGCCGGTCTACCGGACGTTCGCGACGGGCGTGGTGGAGTGCCTGGGGGCCTGGCTCGAGGGAAGGCCGCTCGTGCGGGTTCAGGCGCCGCCGGCCTGAGCGGGGCTACTCGCGGAAGGCGAAGAGCAGCGCGTCGGCCGGCACCAGCTCGCCTTCGGCGAAGGCCACGCGCTCGATGACGCCCTCGCGCGGGCTCACGAGCGTGTGCTCCATCTTCATCGCCTCCAGGACCATCAGCGCCTGGCCCTTGGCGACCGCCTCGCCCGCGCGGGCGAGCACCTTCACCACGCGCCCGGGCATGAGGGCCGTGAGGCGCGCATCGGGCAGGGCATCGGCCGGCTCGTAATGGAAGGGATCGACGAGCTGCAACTCGTGGCGCCCGGCGGGCGTGGCGACCGACAGGCGAGCGCCGTCGCGCACCACGCGAGCGAAGTAGGTCTCGTCGTCCAGGCCCAGCTGCAGGCGCTCGCCGTCGCCGGGGCCGAGCGTGACGCGGTGGGTCCGCTCGCCCACGCTCACCAGGGCCGAGCGGCCCTCCAGGCGCGCCTGGAGCACGACGGCGCGGCCGTCCTCGCCGCGGAACTCCATCGTGCGAAGCGCCGGCTGGTTCAGGCGCCAGCCGCTCGCCTCGCCCCAGGCGGTCTCGGCGGGAAAGCGCGCGCGCTCGTCCTGGTATACCCGGGCAGCCGCGGCCACGAGCGCCTCGAGCGGGGCCTCGCCCGGCGCGGGCAGCAGCCCCTCCCGGTGCGCCTCGATGAAGGCCGTGTCGGTCTGCCCGGCGAGGAACGCCGGGTGGGCCACCAGCCTCTCGAGGAAGGCGAGGTTGGTGCGCACGCCCAGGATCTCGGTGCGCGAGAGCGCCTCGCGCAGGCGCCGCGCGGCCTCGGCGCGGTCGCTCCCCCAGGCGATGAGCTTGCCGATCATCGAATCGTAGAAGACGCTCACCTCGTCGCCCTCGCGCACGCCGGTATCCAGGCGCACGTCGGGGGCGGCCTCCGGGACGCGCAGCACGGCGATGCGCCCGGTCTCCGGCAGGAATCCGTTCGCCGGGTTCTCGGCGCACAGTCGCACCTCGATCGCGTGGCCGCCGGTGAGGATCTCGTCCTGCAGCAGGGGCAGGGGTTCGCCGGCCGCCACGCGCAGCTGCCACTCGACCAGGTCCTCCCCGGTGATCATCTCCGTGACGGGGTGCTCCACCTGCAGGCGGGTGTTCATCTCCATGAAGTAGAACTGGCGGTCGGCGCCCACGATGAACTCCACCGTGCCGGCGCCGCGATAGCCGATCGCGCGCGCGCAGGCGACCGCCGCCTTGCCCATGCGCCCGCGCAGGTCGTCGTCGAGGAAGGGCGAGGGCGTCTCCTCGAGCACCTTCTGGTGGCGGCGCTGGATGGAGCATTCGCGCTCGAACAGGTGCACGAAGTGGCCGTGCGTGTCGCCGAACACCTGGAACTCGATGTGGTGCGGCCCCTGCACGAATCGCTCGAGCAGCACCCGGTCGTCGCCGAACGCATTCCTCGCCTCGCGCCGGGCCGCCGCGAGCTGGGCCTCGAACCCCGCGGCCTCGGCCACCAGGCGCATGCCCTTGCCGCCGCCGCCGGCCACGGCCTTCACGAGCAGCGGGTAGCCCAGGCGGTCGGCCTGCGCGCGAAGGAAGGCGTCGTCCTGGTTCTCGCCGTGGTAGCCGGGCACCACGGGGACGCCCGCCTTCTCGAGGATGGCCTTGGCGCGGTCCTTGAGCCCCATCTTCTCGATGGCCTCGGGCGTCGGGCCGATGAAGACGAGCCCCGCGGCCTCCACCGAGCGCGCGAACGCCGCGTTCTCCGACAGGAAGCCGTAGCCGGGATGGATCGCCTCGGCGCCGCAGGCCTTCGCGATCTCGAGGATCCGGTCGCCGCGCAGGTAGGAATCGGCCGGGCGCGGCCCGCCGAGGGACCAGGCCTCGTCGGCCAGCTCCACGTGCAGGGCGTGCGCGTCCACCGCCGAATGCACGGCGACCGTGCGGATCGCGAGCTGCCGGCACGTGCGGATCACGCGGCAGGCGATTTCCCCGCGGTTGGCGATGAGGATCTTGCCGAACACGGGCCTCAGATCTCCGGAGGCGCCTCGGCCTCGGGAGCCGCCTCGGGCTCGGGCTCGGGCGGGAACCAGGCCGGCCTGCGCTTCTCGAGGAAGGAGGACACGCCCTCGCGGCCCTCGGGCGAGGAGCGGATGCGGGCGATGCGGTCGGCCGTGTCCTGGATGAGCTCGCCGGTCACGACGCGGTTCGCCACGAGGCGGATGAGGTCCTTCGCCTCGTGCTGCGCCACGGGCCCGCAGGCGATGAGCGCCCCCACGATCTCGCCGATCTTCTCGTCGAGCTCCGCGTCGTCCTGCACCAGCTCGTGCACCAGGCCCAGGCGCCAGGCCTCGGCGGCGGAGAAGCGCTCGCCCGTGAGGAAGTAGCGGCGCGCCGAGCGCTCGCCGATCGCGGCGACGACGTAGGGCGAGATCACCGCGGGCACCAGCCCCAGCTTCGCCTCGGACAGCGAGAAGTTCGCCTCGTGCGTGGCGACGGCCACGTCGCAGCAGGCCACCAGCCCGACGCCCCCGCCGTAGGCCGGGCCCTGAACGCGCGCCACGGTGGGCTTGCGCATCTGGTTGAGCGTGCGCATGAGGGCCGCGAGCGCCATCGCGTCGCGCCGGTTGTCGTCCATGGAATAGCCGGCCATGCGGCGCATCCAGTTGAGGTCCGCGCCGGCCGAGAAGGACCGGCCCGCCGCCGAGAGCACGACGACGCGCACCTCTTCCTGCGCCTCGAGCGTGCGCAGGGCTTCGGTCAACTCGGCGATCAGCGCGTCGTCGAACGCGTTGTGCTTCTGCGGCCGGTTCATGGTGAGAATGCCGACCGGGCCCTGCCTTTCCATCGCGATATGCGTCATCACATCCTGAACACGCCGAAGCGCGTTTCCTCGTTGGGCGAATTGCGGGAGGCGGCGATCGCGAGCGCGAGCACGCGCCGGGTGTCCCGGGGGTCGATCACGCCGTCGTCCCAGAGTCGGGCGGTGGCGTAGTAGGGGTGGCCCTGCCGTTCGTACTGCTCGCGGATCGGCGCCTTGAACGCCTCCTCCTCGTCCTTCGACCAGGTCCCGCCCTTCGCCTCGGTCGCGTCGCGCTTCACGGTGGCGAGCACGGAGGCCGCCTGCTCGCCGCCCATGACGGAAATGCGCGCGTTGGGCCAGCTCCAGAGGAAGCGCGGGTCGAAGGCGCGGCCGCACATGCCGTAGTTGCCGGCGCCGAAGGAGCCGCCGACGATCACGGTGAACTTGGGGACCTTCGCGCACGAGACGGCCGTCACCATCTTCGCGCCGTCCTTGGCGATGCCGCCGGCCTCGTACTTGCGGCCGACCATGAAGCCCGTGATGTTCTGCAGGAAGACGAGGGGGATGCCGCGCTGGCTCGCCAGCTCGATGAAGTGCGCGCCCTTGAGCGCGGACTCGGAGAAGAGGATGCCGTTGTTGGCGAGGATCGCCACGGGCTCGCCGTGCAGGTGCGCGAAGCCGGTGACGAGCGTGGTGCCGTAGAGCGCCTTGAACTCGTGGAACTCCGAGTCGTCCACGAGGCGCGCGATGATCTCGCGCACGTCGAAGGGCTGGCGCGGGTCCTTCGGGACGATGCCGTAGAGCTCCTCGGCCGCGTAGCGCGGCTCGCGGGCGGGCAGGGCGCCGGGGTGGGCCGG
>JBGAOO010000050.1:0-16964 GCA_044221765.1 Usitatibacteraceae bacterium
GCCGACGCGATCTACTTCCCCGATCCGCAGAAGGCCACGGCCGGCATCCACGTGGCCAAGGTGATCGCGGCGCTGGGCATCGAGGCGCAGGTCGCCTCGCGCCTGCGCCCGCACCCGAACGGCATGACCGCGATGAAGGCGATGGGGGAGTCGGCCGGGCATCCCCTCGGCTGCACGCAGGCCACGGAGATCGTCGCGACGCCGGCCGTCGCGCTCGTCGCGCCGCTGCCGAGGGAGCACGAGCTCGCCACGGTCTACACGGCGGCGGTGAGCGCGAAGGCACGCCGGCCCGAGGCCGCGCGCGCCTTCGTCGAGTCGCTGTGCGGGCGCGCGAACGCCCCCGCCCGCGCGCAGGCCGGCTACGAGGGCATCGCCATCCGCCGCGCCACGGGCGCCGACTCGGCCGCCGCCCGCGACCTCGTCCACGCCATCCTGCGCGAGTACGGCCTGCGCCCGGAGCCCGAGGGCACCGACGCGGACCTGGCCGACCTGGACGCCGCCTACTTCGCCGCGGGCGGCAGCTTCGACGTGGCCATCGCCCCGGACGGCTCCGTCGCCGGCTGCTGCGGCCTCAAGCCGATGGGCGGCGGCGCGGTGGAGCTGCGCAAGATGTACCTGCGCGCGGACTGCCGCGGCCAGGGCGTGGGCCGGCGCCTGCTCGAGCGGGCGATCGCGCGATCGCGCGCGCAGGGCTTCGCGCGCATCGAGCTGGAGACGGCCTCGGTGCTGAAGGAAGCGATCGCGCTCTACCGCTCGAGCGGCTTCGTGCCGCGCCCGGGCAAGCCCGCCACCTGCCGCTGCGACCAGGCGTACACCCTCGAGCTCGCCTGACTTGCCCATCCTCGCGCACCTCACGAAAGGCGCCGTTCCCGTCCTCGCCTGGACCGCGGATCTCGATCCCGAGGTCCGCCGCCAGCTCGAGAACGTGGCGAGCCTGCCCTTCGTGCGCGGCCACGTGGCCGCCATGCCGGACGTGCACGTGGGCATCGGCGCGACCGTCGGCAGCGTGATCCCGACGAAGGGCGCCATCATCCCGGCCGCCGTCGGCGTGGACATCGGCTGCGGCATGAACGCCGTGCGGCTGGGCCTCGCCGCGAGGGACCTGCCCGGGAACCTCGGGCGCATCCGCTCGGCCATCGAGGCGGCGGTGCCCGTGGGCTTCGACCAGCACGCCGAGTGCCCGCTGCACGATGCGCGCGAGCTGCGCACGCTCGGGCGCCGGCTGCAGGCCGTGGCCGCGAAGCACCCGGGCCTCGCGAAGATGCAGAATCGATTCGATCGCACCTGGGCCTGCCAGCTCGGCTCGCTCGGCGGGGGAAACCATTTCATCGAGCTTTGCCTGGACGAGCAGGAGCGCGTGTGGGTGATGCTGCACTCGGGCTCGCGCGGCATCGGCAACGCGATGGGCCGCTACTTCATCGAGCGCGCCCGCCGCGAGGCCGAGCGCCTGGACCGGCGCCTGCCCGACCGCGACCTCGCCTGGCTCGACGAGGGCACGGCGCTCTTCGACGACTACGTCGAGGCCGTGGGCTGGGCGCAGGACTACGCGCTCGCCAACCGCCGCGAGATGATGCGCCTGGTGGTGCAGGCGCTGCGCCGGCACCTGCCCGCCTTCGAGCTGGCGGACGAGGCCATCAACTGCCACCACAACTACGTGGCCCGCGAGCGGCACTTCGGCGAGGACCTCTACATCACCAGGAAGGGCGCCATCCGCGCGGGCAGCGGCGAGCTGGGCATCATCCCCGGCAGCATGGGCGCGCGCTCGTTCATCGTGCGCGGCAAGGGCGAGGCGCGGTCCTTCTGCTCGTGCTCGCACGGCGCGGGCCGGCGCATGAGCCGCACCGAGGCGAAGAAGCGCTTCACGCGCGGGGACCTGGAGCGCCAGACGGCCGGCGTGGAGTGCCGCAAGGACGCGGGCGTGATCGACGAGATCCCCGGCGCCTACAAGGACATCGACGCGGTGATGGCGCAGCAGGCGGACCTGGCGGACATCGTCCACACGCTCAGGCAGATCGTGTGCGTGAAGGGATGAGCGGCAATCCCACGATCCTGCTGCTCTCGCTCGCGGCCTTCGCGAGCGCCTCGTCGATGCGGGTGACCGACGCGCTGCTGCCGCGGCTCGCGGGCGAGTTCGGCATCGGCCTCTCGTCGGCCTCGAACGTCGTCACGGTCTTCGCCGTGGCCTACGGCGTGCTGCAGCTGGTCTTCGGCCCGATGGGCGATCGCTACGGGAAGCTGCGCGTCATCTCGCTCGCCTGCGCCGCCTCGGCGCTCGCCAACCTCGCCTGCGCGGCGACGACCTCCTACGCGGCGCTGCTCGTCGCCCGGGCCGCCGCCGGCGCCTGCTGCGCCTGCGTGATCCCGCTCGCGATGGCCTGGATCGGCGACGTGACGCCCTACGAGTCGCGCCAGCCGGTGCTCGCGCGCTTCCTGCTCGGCCAGATCATCGGCCTCTCCCTGGGCGCCGTCGCGGGCGGCTTCGCGGCGGAGCACGCCTTCTGGCAATGGCCGTTCATCGCCGTGGCGCTGTCGTTCACCGGGGCCGGCATCCTGCTCGGCCGCGCCGCCCGTCGCCAGCCCTCGGGGGCGCAGGCGGGCAGCGGCCACCTCGTGGACGACATCCGCGACGTGCTGCGCGCGCCGTGGGCCCGCGTGGTGGTCGCCACCGTCTTCCTCGAAGGCGTCACGCTCTTCGGGGCGCTCGCGTTCGTGGCGACGCACCTGCACCTGCAGCGCGGCGCGAGCCTCGCGCTGGCGGGCACGATGTTCATGGGGTTCGGCCTGGGGGGCGTCGTCTTCGCCACGTTCGCGCGCCCGGTGGTGCGGCGCCTGGGCGAGACCCGGCTCGCGGCCCTGGGCACGCTCGTCATCGGCGCCTCGATCGCGGTGATCGCGTGGGTGCCGGTGCTCGCCCTGGCGCCCGTGGCCTGCTTCACCACGGGCCTGGGCTTCTACATGCTGCACAACACGCTGCAGACCAACGCGACGCAGATGGCGCCCGAGCGGCGCGGCGCCGCCGTGGCGCTCTTCGCCGCGCTCTTCTTCCTGGGGCAATCGGCGGGCGTGGCGATCTCCGGCTTCCTCGTCGAGCGCATCGGCACCCCGTGGACGCTCACGGCATCGGCCATCGCCCTGCTGCCGGTGGGGCTCGCCTTCGCGGCCCTGCGCCGCGGCCACCTCGCGCCGCGGCGCTGAGGCGCCGCGCCCGAGAAGCCCTCAGGCCTTCGCGTACCAGGCCTTCACGGCCGGATGGTCGCGCACGGCGTCGTGCACGCCGATGAGCCGGGGAAAGGCCGCGAAGATCGTGGCGGGGATGTAGTCGACCTTGCCGCTCGCGAGCCAGCGCACGGCCATGTGCAGCTTCAGGTCCACGACGTGGATCTTCCCCCCGGCGAAGAAAGGCCCGGCGATGTTCCGCTCCGCCGCCTTCGCCCAGGCCGGCAGGTAGCCCGCCACGAGCGCCTCGCGGGCGGCCTTCTTCTCCGCCTCGGCCATGCGGATGGTGGGCCCGACGACCCCGCGCAGGTCCTCGACGTGCTGCATCATGCCCTCGTGGCGCGCGGCCTCGAAGGGCTCGGTCGGGTGCAGGCCGTGCAGGCGGCCGATGAGCGCGAGGATCGCGTTCGAATGCGCGAGCGGCGCGTGCCCCGGCCACTCGAGCACCGGCATGGCCCCGTAGGGCATGCTCTCCTTCAGGGCGGGCCAGTCGGCGGACTTGATGCGCCGGTCCTCGAAGTCGATGCCCGCAAGATGCAGGGCGAGGCGGCACTCTTCCCCGCGGCTCACGGGGGCGTCGAAGTAGATCAGGGTGGGCTTGTTCATCGCACTAGCGTACCACCGGGCCGGCGCCGCGCGCGGCGGCTCAGTCGCCGGAGGCGTTCTTGCGAAGGCCGAACTGCCGCGCGAGCTGGCGCATTTCCGCGCTCGCCTGCATCACGTAGGCATCGAGCTCGGGGCCCACGAGCACGAAGGGCTGGAGACCCTGCGCCTGCAGGAGCTCGGCATAGCCCGGCGCCTGCCCCGCCTTGCGCAGGAGCTCGGCCCAGCGCCGGACATCCGCCTCGTCCACGCCCGGCCCCATGTAGAACCCGCGCACGGTCCGCCAGTTCATGTCGTAGCCTTGCTCGACGGCGGTGGGAATCGCGTGGAGCCGGCCGGGCAGGCGCTCGCGCGAATACACCGCCACGATGCGCAGCGGCTTGCCCGCGTCGATGCGCGCCTGCGTTTCCGCCACGTCGCCGGAGACCACCTCGAGATGCTGGCCGCCCAGGGCTTCGAGGGCATCGCCGCCGCCCTCGAAGGAGACGAAGCGCAGGGACTTGTAGTCCACGCCCATGGCGCGCGCGAGGATCGCGGCCTTCAGCCAGTCCTGGCTGCCCACCGTCCCGCCGCCGCCGAAGCGGACGCGCGACGGGTCGCGCTTGAGCATCGCCTCGAGGTCGCGCAGCGTGCGGATCGGGGAATCCCGGTTCACCACGACGACCCCGTGGTCCGCCGCGATCGAGGCGAGCCAGCGCACGTCGCGCGGGGTGTGCTGCCCGTACTTGCCCATCGCCAGGTTGAGCAGCGAGCCGCCCGAGAAGGCCACGATGGTCCCGGGTTCCGCGGGGCGCCGGTACACGATCTGGTTGAACGCCACCGCGCCGATGCCGCCGGGCAGGTAGGCGATCCGCAGCGGCGCCGCCAGCCCGCCCGGGCCTGCCAGCATCTTCTGCGCCAGGCGGCACGTGAGGTCGAAGCCGCCGTTCGCCTTCGCCGGCGCGATGCACAGCGGATCGGCGGGCGGGCCGGCCGGCGCGGGCGGTGCGAGCAGCGCGAACGCGGCGGCCGCGAGCAGACGGCGCGGCACCGCCCTCACGCGGCCCCCGGCCATTGCAGTTCCGCGCGGAAGCCGCCACCCTCGCCCGGCGAGTCGAGGACGAGGTGCCCGCCGTGCTTCTGCGCGATCGAGCGCGCGATCGCGAGTCCCAGCCCCGATCCCGACTCCGAGCCGCGCCCGCGTCCGCGCGAGAAGCGCGTGCCGAGCGCGGCGAGCTCGTCGACGCCCACGCCCGGCCCGTCATCCTCCACGGCGAGCCGGAACGTCCCCCTGTCCACGGACGCGGCGATCGTGATCACCGACCCCGCGGGCGAATAGCGGATCGCGTTGTCCGCGAGGTTGAGCACGGCCTCGCGCAGCAGCCCGCGGTCGCCCACCGCCTCGATCGCGTCCGCGCAGTCGACGCCCAGGTCCTGCCCCTTGGCCCGCGCGCGCGGCAGCAGGGAGAGCGCGACCTCGCGCGCGAGCTCGGCCAGGTCGAAGCCCGCCGGCTCGAGCGCGGCCGTGTCGCTCTTGGCGAGCGCGAGCAGCTGGTTCGTCGCGCGGGTGGCGTAGTCGAGCTGCCGGGAGATCTCGGCGATGAGCGCGCGCTGCTCGTCCGGGCGGTCCAGGCGCCCGGCCAGGTCCACCTGCGTGCGCAGCGTGGTGAGCGGCGTGCGCAGCTGGTGCGAGGCGTCGTCGATGAAGCGCCGCCGCTCGGCGATGACCGCCTCGGTGCGCGCCAGCTGCCCGTTCACCGCGTTCACGAGCGGCCGAAGGTCCGAGGGCAGGTCGGCCACCGAGATCGGCGACAGGTCCGCCGGCGCCCGCGCGCGCACCTGCCGGGCGAGGCGCGAGACCGGGCGCAGCGCGAGGCTCACGGTGACGATCACCGCGAGGATCATCACGGCGAGGAACAGCGCGTCCCGCGCGGCCGCGTTGCGCAGGAAGTGCGCGGCGAACTGCTCGCGCGACTTCGTGCTCTCGGCGACCTGGATCGTGAGGAAGGGGCTGGTGCCCTGCGCGAGCGGCCGGTCGAGCGCGCGCGTGAAGGCCCCCACGCGCACCGACTCGCCGAAGTAGACCGCGTCGTAGAAGACCGGCTGCCCCGGTTCCAGGGGCCGGGGCGGCAGGGGCAGGTCGGGGCTGCCGATCTCCACCAGGCCGTCGGCCGTCGCGACGCGGAAGTTGACGTTGCCGCTCGCGGTGAGCTCGAAGAGCTCGAACACCCGGTAGGGCAGCTCGAAGGACACGCCCCCCGAGGCGGTGGACACGTTGGCGTCGATCGACTTGATCGCGCCCAGCAGCGAGCGGTCGTAGGCCGCGTTCACGGCATCGGCCGAGTAGGCGCGCGTCTCGAGCAGCTCGATCGCCGACACGGCCACCATCACGGGCACCAGCAGCAGCAGCGTGCCCTGCCGCAGCGACAGGCCCCTAATCCCTTTCCAGGGCATAGCCCAGCCCCCGCAGCGTGGCGATGCGCAGGCCGCTGCCCTCCAGGCGCTTGCGCAGCCGGTGGATCAGCACCTCGACGGCCTCGGGATGCACGTCCTCGCCGCCCTCGAAGACGCGCTCGAGCAGCCGGGCGCGCGAGACGGGCGTTTCCGGCGGGAGCATCAGGGCGCGAAGCAGCGAGCCTTCGCGCGGCGTGAGGCGAAGCGGCCGGCCGTGCAGCCGGAACTGCTGCGATTCCGGCGCGTAGTCCAGCGGGCCGAAGGACACCGGCGGATGGCCCGGCTCGATCGCGCGGCGGATGAGGGCGGAGAGCCGCGCCTCCAGCTCCACGAGCGCGAAGGGCTTGGCCAGGAAATCGTCCGCGCCTTCCTTGAGCGTCGACACCCGCTCGCCGAGCGAGTCGCGCGCGGTGAGCACGAGCACGGGCAGCTTGCGGTCTCGCGCGCGCAGCCCCTGGAGCAGCTCGTGGCCGCCCTTGCCGGGCAGGCCCAGGTCGAGGATCACGATGTCGTGCCGGCCTTCGGCGAGGACGCGCTCGGCCTCCAGGCCGTCGTCCACCCAGTCGACCTCGTAGCCGGAGAACGCCAGGGCCTTCGCGAGCCACGTGCCGAGGGCATGCTCGTCCTCCACCAGCAACAGCCGCATCCCTTCGCTCCCCAGTGCCGACCCCCGCAGTTTATCGGGAAACCCCGGCCGCCCTACCCGGCCCGCGCGTCGGCCTGCCCGGCCAGCCGCGCCATCAGCTCGCGCCCGAAGCGCCAGGGCCCGAATCCCGACTCGGCGTTGACGTGGCCGGCATCGCCCAGGTCCACCAGCTCGCTGCCCCACGCGCCCGCCCAGTGCTCCGCGCGCGCGAAGGACATGAACGGGTCGTTGCGGCTCGCGACGAGGATCGAGGGGACGGGCAGCCGGTGCCCGGGCACCGACTCCTGCGCCTCGAACAGCGAGGGCTCGGCCGGCGCGACGATCAGCAGGCCGGCGATGCGCCCGGGCAGGTCGACGCAGGCGCGGCAGGCGGCGAGGGCGCCCAGGCTGTGCCCGGCGACCAGGGCCGGTCGCGTGGAGCGCTGGAGCACCCGCCCGAGCGAACCCACCCAGCGCTGGATGTCGGGGTCGTGCCAGTCGCGCTGCTCGATGCGCTTCCACAGCGGCAGCTCGCGCTCCCAGATCGACTGCCAGTGCTCGGGGCCGCTGTTGTAGCGCCCCGGCGCGAGCACGAACTCGTACCGCGTGGCGGCCAGGCGCAGGATCCCGTCGGCGCGATCGGAGGGCATGTCCGCATCATGCGCCGGCGCCGGCGAGGGCCTCAAGGCGCGAGAGGAACCACGTGACCGCCAGCAGGTCGGCGCTGCCTCCGGGGCTGAGGTTGCGCGCGACCAGCGCCCGGTCGAGGCACCGCAGCTGCGCGAAGCGCTCGGGCGTCGCGGGCCAGGGCGCGAGGCGAAGCGCCTGCGCCCGCGCCTGCACGAAGGCGAGCGCCCCGAGGCCGCCGCGGGCGACGAGGTTGGTGTCGCCGTTGTGGGCCATGAGGGCGAGGAGCGACTCGGCGAGGGCCCGATCGTCGTCCGCGCCGCGCGCGAGCGCCGCCCGGTAGGCGGGCAGGCCGTGCCGGCGGGCCGTGCGGAAGCCGCCCTGCGCCTCGCCGCGGGCACCGGGCAGCCCGTGGGCGCGCCAGGAGCGCGCGCCGGCCGTCGCCGGCGACGAGGCCGGCACGAGCTCGCGCTCGACGAGCCCGTCGGCGACGAGCGCCACCTCGGCGCAGACCGCCTCCGGCGCGAGCGCGCGGCCGCGGGCCTGCAGCCGGCCGGCCGCCGCGCACAGCAGCCCCAGCGAGAAGATGCCGCCCTTGTGCGTGTTGACCCCGCGCGTCGCCGCGAACATCGCGCTCTCGCAGGCGCGGCCGTCCTGCCGCAGGCGCGCGAGGAACGGGCGCGGCCCGGCGGCCGCGAGCTCGCGGCCGAGCTCGAAGAAATGCGCGAACCACGGGGCGATCGCCTCGATGCTCGCGCTCATGAGGGCGTGGTCCATGTCGCGGTGCGCGCCGCGGTGGGCCCGGTCCACCAGGCCGGGCTTGGGCGTGAGGTCCAGTTCCCGGCGAAGCGCCTCGCGCGCGAGCGCCCCCACGGCCCGCGCCGGGGACGGCGCCGGGGCCCGCTCAGGGCTCCGGGCGCAGGCGGTAGGCATCGATGCGCTCGCCGATGGCGCGCTGCACCACCTCGAGCGGGTGCCGAGCCGAGCGCGCGCAGGCGTGCGCGGGTCCGTCGCACACGAGGCACCGGCGCGGGGGCATGCCCACGCTCGCGCGGGAGACGGGATGGCCCCCGGCGTCGGTCACGTCCAGGTCCCAGAGTCGCCCGAGCTCGTGCGTGTCCTCCAGCGCCGCGAGCCGGTGCTTCAGGCGCAGCGGGTCGACGCGCACCACGCGGAAGCCCTCGGGGCCCGTCGGCCGGTATTCATCGACGGTGGCGAGCACCTCGCAATCCGGCCCCCCGAGGAGGAAGCACAGCGCCCGGCGGCCTTCCTCGTAGACCAGGCGCGCGGCCGGCGTGTCCTTCAGGGGGCCGGGGGTCACGAGCGTGAAGGTCACGACGGGCTGGCGGTAGCGCTCGAGCAGGCGCCCGCGCGCCCGCGCGCGCGCTTCGCGGTGCTCGAGCATCTCCTCGAGCGCGACGGGGTGTTCGGCCACTTCGGTCATCGACGTCTCCTTCGTTCAGTTCAGGGGTTGGACCTGGCGCACGGTGTCGAGCACCGTGCCGTCGCGGTAGCGCACCACGCCCACGACGCGGTCGAGGAACTCGATGGGCGCGGGACGCCCGCTGATCTCGTGCGCGCGGGCGAGCAGCTCGCCGATCGCGACGACCGGCAGGCCCGCCGCGCGCAGGCGCGCGGCGACCTCCGGCCGCGCCGGGTTCACCGCGATGCCGTGGTCGGTCACGAGCACGCCCACCGTCTCGCCGGGCGTGATGATGGTGGTCACCCGCTCGACCACCGTGGGGATGCGGCTGCGGATGAGCGGGGCGACCACCACCGACAGGTTGGCCGCGGCGGCGACGTCGCAGTGCCCGCCCGAGGCCCCGCGCATCACGCCGTCCGAGCCGGTGAGCACGTTCACGTTGAAGCCGACGTCCACCTCGAGCGCGGAGAGGATCACCACGTCCATGCGGTCGCAGTACGTCCCCTTCGAGCCGGGGTTCGCGTACTCGTTCGTGGACACCTCGTAGTGGCCGGGCGAGGTGCGCAGCGATTCGGCGGCGTCCGCGTCGAAGCTCTGCGTGTCGACGATCCTCGCGATGAGGCCCTTGCGGTGCAGGTCCACGATGCCGCCGGTGACGCCCCCGAGGGCGAACGAGGCGGTGATGCCCTTGCGCCGCATGCGGTGCTCCAGGAAGCGGGTGGCCGCGGTCGAGGAGGCGCCCGAGCCGGTCTGGAGCGAGAAGCCGTCCTCGAAGTAGCCGCCGTGCTCGATCACGTCCGCGGCCAGGCGCGCGATGAGCAGCTCGCGCGGGTCGTTGGTCACGCGCGCCGCGCCCGTGCTGATCTTGGCCGGGTCGCCGACCTCCGGCACCTGCACGATCCAGTCGACCTGGTCCTGCCGGATGCTCGCCGGCAGGTTCGGGAAGGGCACGAACTCCTCGGTGAGCATCACCACCTGGCGCGCGAAGTGGGCGTCGACCTTCGCGTAGCCCAGGGACCCGCAGCGCGAGCGGCCCGTGACGCCGTTCGCGTTGCCGAACTCGTCGCAGGCCGACACGCCCAGGAAGGCGACGTCGATCGCGATCTCGCCCGTCTGGATGAGCCGCACGCGGCCGCCGTGCGAGTGCACGTGGATCGGCTCCTCCATGAGCCCGTTGGAGATCGCGTCCGCGAGCTTGCCGCGCATGCCCGAGGTGTAGATGCGGCGGATGACCCCGCTGCGCACGTGCTCGATGAGCGGCGCGTTGCAGCTCATGAGCGAGGAGGAGGCGAGCGTGAGGCCCCTGAAGCCCAGGTCCGCGAGCGCCTGCACCACGAAGTTGATGGTGCGGTCGCCCTCGCGGTAGCCGTGGTGGAAGGAGATGGTCATGCCGTCGCGAAGCCCGGTGCGGCGCACCGCCTCCTCGAGCGTGGGGAGGATCTTGCGGCGCAGCTTCTGCACCGGGTCGCGCAGGTAGGGCGTGAGGGCCGCCACGCCGGCGAAGGGCTCGAGTCCCGCGATCGCGTTCATTGCCGCACTCCCGAGGCCTCGGCGTTGCCGACCACCCGCCGGGCATGGTTCACGATCGGCGCGTCGATCATCCGACCGCCCAGCGAGATCACGCCCAGCCCCTCGCGCTCGGCCTTGTCCGCCGCCGCGATGACGCGCCGCGCGTGGTCGACCTCCTCCTGCGTGGGCGCGTAGGCGTTGTGCAGGAGCTCGATCTGCCGCGGGTTGATGAGCGACTTGCCGTTGAAGCCGAGCCTGCGGATGACCTCCACCTCGCGCAGGAAGCCCGCCTCGTCGTTCACGTCCGCGAAGACCACGTCGAAGGCGTCGATCCCGGCCGCGCGCGCCGCGTGCAGCACGGCGCAGCGCGCGTAGAAGAGCTCGGTGCCGTCGCCTCGCTCGGTCTGCATGTCCATCACGTAGTCGAAGCCGGCCAGCGCGATGCCCATCATCCGCGGGCTGGCGCGGGCGATGGCGACGGCGTTCACCACCCCCGAGGCGGACTCGACGGCCGCCATGAGCCGCGTGGAGCCCACCGCCCGCCCGCAGGCGCGCTCGATGCGCTCGACCTCGGCCTCGAGGCGCTCGACGTCGCCGGCGCGTCGGTCTTGGGCAGGCGGACGATGTCGGCGCCGCCGCGCGGCCTCCAGGTCGTCGCGGCCGGGCGTGTCGAGCCCGTTGCGCACGACGGTCTCGATGCCCGGTAGGCGGGGTGGCGCAGCGCGTGGAAGACGAGCAGGCGCGCCGCGTCCTTCTCGCGAAGCGCCACCGCGTCCTCGAGGTCGAACAGGATCGAGTCGGGCCGGAAGACGAACGCGGTGCTCAGCATCGCGGCGTTCGACGCCGGCATGAACAGCATGCTCCGGCGCAGCTTCATGCCAGGGCCTCCCAGTCGGGCGAGGCCGCCTGCGCCCCGCGCAGCACCGCGGCCTGGAGGCGCGCGCGCACGGCGCAGTCGAGCGCGCCCTTGTCGTCGATGGCGATGTCGCCCGCGTCGACCTCCAGCGCCGCGAGCGTCTGCTCGGCGACCTCGCGGATGCGCGCGCCGAACTGGCGCATCACCTCGCTGCGGACATGGATGTCCAGCCGGCCGGGCTGGCCCGGCGACACCTTGACCAGCAGGTCGCTCGACTCGAGCGTGCCCGCCACCGCTTCCCGGATGATCTTCATGGTTTCCTCGTTCGACCGGGCCTTCAGCCCGTTCCCCGCACCTGCCGGGCGGCATCGCCCGCGTACCGGGCGCGCAGCAGGGCCACGGTGGCCGGCGGCGCCAGCTCGGCCAGCCCCTCGAAGTCGTCGCCGCGCAGGCGCCGGCGCACCTCCGAGGCCGAGATCGGGCGCCCGTCCTTCGTCACCCGTTCCATCTCCACGACCGCCACGGGCGGCGCGGCCGAGGGCGCCTCCTGCAGCCAGTGCTTCATGTCGGCGTTGTACTTGCGCGTCACCGGGCAGAAGGGCTCGGTGCCCACGAAGCGGTGCGTGATGCCCAGCGCGGGCGCCACGTGCTCGCGGAACAGGCGCAGGTCGATGGCCGTGTGGCACTCGTCCACGATGCCGCGGTCCTTCAGGAAGTAGCCGGAAGTGGCCTTCGATCATGTAGAGGCAGGCGGTGCAGCGTCGTGCGCAGCCCGCCAGCCCTGCGCGCGGCGGCGTAGCGGTCCTCGTAGGAGACGAGCGAGGAGTTCTCGCCCACGACGAACTGCGTGCGGCCAGTCGCGCACGCGTGGGCAGGCCTTGCGTGGCCGTAGGTGAACGGGTTCGCGTTCATCACGGTGGCGCCGATGCGCGCGCCGGCCACGCGCCGGGACGCAGGGCCCTCGGTGCTTGCGAGGCCGGTGGGCGTGTTCTCCAGGAGCGCGACCTTGCCGGGGATCTCCACGAGCGGGTAGAAGCCGCAGCGCTCGAAGAGCGGCGCGTTCTCCGGCTTCGTGTAGAGGAAGAGATGGTGCCTGCCGCGCCCGGCGGCGAGGTGGGTGAGCTCCAGGACGAGCCGCGCGGTGATGTTCTCCCCCGCGCCGCCCGGGCTCGATGGCCACGCACTTCACGATGTGGTCGTCCAGGCCCGCGCACGCGGCGAGGCGCCCTCGCGAGCGCACGGTGACGAACGTCGCCACGCCCGCGTCCAGTTCCAGCGCGCAGCCCTGCAGGAACCGGGTGAGCTCGGCGCGAAGGCCCGGCGCCTGCGCGAGGTCCTCCACGGCCCAGTCGAGCTCCTCGACCGCGGGGCGGGCGTCGACGGACGGAGGCGGAGTCCCGAGGATCATGGCCGGGGGCGGGAGGGCCGCCGCCGCGGCCCGGACGGATCCGGGACGGGCGGCGGCGGCGTTCGGCGCGGCAGCCACTCAAAGCAGCGGCAGGCCGATGAGCAGCAGCGCGGCGAGGAAGATCGCGCCGAAGATCGTGCCGTTGCGCCAGAATGCCGCGGACTTGATGTAGCCGCTGTTGTAGTACGGCAGCGCGGCGCCCGTGGCGTACGGGGTGAGCACGCCCATGAGGCCGGTGGTGAGCGCGAGGGCCATCGCCAGCTTCGCCGGCTCGAGGCCGGGGACGGAAAGGCCCACGCCCAGCATGATCGGCATCATCGCGGTGGTGTGCGCCGTGAGGCTCGAGAAGAAGTAGTGCGAGTAGAAGTAGACGGTGATGAGGACCACCAGGACCATCGCCGGCGGCATCCCGCCCATGTGCGAGCCCACGAAGTCCGCGAACCACTTGATGAACCCGACCTTGCTCAGCCCCTCGGCCATGGCGACCAGCGTCGCCAGCAGCACGATCGTCGTCCAGGCGGAGTGGTAGCGCGCCATGTCCTCCCACTTGAGCACGCCCAGCACCAGCAGCGTCGAGATGACCATGAAGGCCACGATGGCCGCCTCGATGTACTCGCCCGCCGCCACCCACAGCACGATCGCCACGAGCACCATCACGCTCAGGATGATCTCGTTGCGCGAGAAAGCGCCCATCTCCTTGAGCTGCTCGCCGGCCCAGGCCGGGATCTCCGGGCTCTTCTTGAGCTCGGGCGGATAGAGGAAGTAGCCGATGACCGGCAGGGCGATCAGCAGCGGGATGGCGAAGGGCGCCGCGGCGAAGAACCACTGCTGGTAGGTGATCTCGACGTGGGCGATCTTGCGGATGAAGTCGATCGCGAGGAAGTTCGGGGCGCACCCGGTCATGAACAGCGTGCTCGTGATGCAGCTCGCCGCGAAGGTCGTCCACAACAGGTACGCGCCGACGCGCCGCGAGGACGGGTCGTTCGGCAGCGACTTGTAGATCGGCGGCAGGTTGATGAACACCGGGAACATCGTCCCCGCGCTGCGCGCCGTGTTGGACGGCGTGAAGGGCGCGAGGATGGTGTCGGCGATCGTCGCCGCGTAGCCCAGCTGCAGCGTGCTCTTGCCCAAGCGCTTCACCAGCATGAGCGCGATGCGCCGGCCCAGGCCCGTCTTCTCGTAGGCGAGGGCGAACATGAAGGCGCCGCCCACGAGCCACACGGTGTTGCTCGCGAAGCCCGAGAAGGCCCACTTCGCCGCCGCGCCGGCCGCCTTGAACTTCGGGTCGGCCATCTGCTGCGCCGTGAAGAGGGTCCACGGCGCGAGGAGCGAGGCCAGCGTGATCGCCAGCACGCCCGTGGCGGCCGGCGGGATGGGCTCGAGCACCAGCGCCGCCACGATGCCGGTGAAGAGCGCGAAGAACAGCCAGGCGTTCTGCGCGAGGCCGGTGGGCGGCGGGATCACCGCCAGCAACAGCCCGATCGCGACGGGGATGGCCCAGCGCCACCACTGTGCGGCGTGGCCCTTTGCTTGCTGCTTGTCGCCGTGGCCTGCGGCGTTCGTGCCCAGAATCGCTGCCATGTTCGTCCTCCCGGGGGTGTGTTGCCTAGAAAGTAGGCGCGCACGACTGCCCGCGATTGACGCAGCGCATGGAATTCCGGTGCCGCTGAAAGGCCCCTGAAAGGAGCCTGAAAGACTGGCGAAAGGTCGCGCAGGCGGCCCTTCTATCGGGCGAAGACCGCAGGCCGACGCGCACTCCGGTCGAAGACCTTCTCCCACGCCGCGCAGAAGCGCAGCACCGTTTCGTCGGCGAAGCGCGGGCCGATCACCTGCAGTCCCACCGGCAGGCCCGCCTTCGACCAGCCGCATGGCACCGAGGCGGCCGGCTGGCCCGTCACGTTGAAGGGCACCGAGAATGGCGTCCACCGCGCCCAGGGCACTGGAGTGTCCGGATCCATGTCCGGCGGTCCGTCCGCCTCGGCCGCGAACGGGTCGATCGGCATCATCGGCGTCACCACGAGGTCGAAGTCCCGGAACGATTCCGCCACGCGCCGGCTGAACGTCGCGCGATCCTGCAGCGCGGCGAGGTGGTCGCCGGCGGTGATCGAGGCCGCGCGCCCGATGAGGCGCGCGTACCCCGGGTCGAGCCGCGCCCGGTCGGCGGCGGAGAGCTTCTGGTAGGCCCCGCCGCGCGCGGTCCAGAGGCGGTCGAAGATCGACATCGGGTCCGGCCAGTCGAGGCTCGTCGCCACCACTTCCACGGGCAGCTCGCGCCGGATGCGCGCGAAGGCCTCGTCCACGCACCGCGCGATGTCGGCCTGCACGGGAACGCCGAAGAGCGTGGGCGCGAGCGCCACGCGAAGCGCCGGCAGCGGCCGGCCGAGCGCGGCGAGGAAGGAGCCCTCGTGGCGCGGCAGCGAGTTCGGGTCGCGCGGGTCGGGTCCCTGCAGCACGTCGAGGAAGAGCGCGCTGTCCGCCACCGACCGCGTGATCGGCCCCGCGTGCGAGAGCTGCTCCGAGGTGCTGAGCGGCCAGGTCGGCACGCGCCCCAGGCTCGCCTTGAGCGAGAACACGCCGCAGAAGGCGGCGGGCACGCGCATCGAGCCGCCGCCGTCGGAGCCGAGCGACATCGGCACCGTGCCCGCGGCGACCGCGGCGGCCGACCCCGAGCTGGACCCGCCGGCGGTGCGCGCCGGGTCCCACGGGTTGCGCGTGACGCCCGTGAGCGGCGAGACGGAGGAGGCCTTCCACCCCAGCTCCGGCGTGGTGTTCTTGCCGACCATCACGGCGCCGGCGGCGAGCAGGCGCTCGACCGCCGGGCCCGTCTCCGTGGCGATCGAATCGGCATACAGGCGCGAGCCGCGGCGCGTGGCCGTGCCCTTCACCTGGAACAGGTCCTTGATGCCCACCGGCACCCCATGCAGCGGGCCGCGGAACCGGCCCTGCCGCGCCTCGCCCTCGAGGATCGCGGCCTGCGCGAGCGCGGCGTCGGCGAACACCTCGCTCCAGGCGTTGATCGACGGCTCCGTCGCCTCGATCGCCGCGAGCGCGCAGCGCGCGAGCTCCACCGGCGAGGCTTCGCCCCGGCGCACGAGGGCCGCCAATTCGAGCGCGTCCCGGTGCGCGTAGTCCTTCAGTTCCATGCCGTCGTCCTCAAAGCGTCGAGACCAGGCGCGCGAGCGCCTCGGCGAGCACGTGCGCGCCCGCCGCCAGGTCCTCGGGTTGGGTGAATTCCGACTCGTGGTGGCTCACGCCCCCGGCCGAGGGCACGAAGAGCATGGCGCTCGGGCACACGGCCTTCATCGGGATCGCGTCGTGGCCGGCGATCGTGGCGAGGCGCATCGACCGGTAGCCGCAATCGCGCGCCACTTCCTCGAGCAGGTCGCGCAGGCCCTCGTCGAAGTGCCCCGCGGGCCGGTCCACCGTGCGCACGAGGTCGACGGGCACCTCGGCCGTGGACAGCGCCTTCGCCGCCGCCTCGAAGCGCGCGCAGGCCTCGCCGAGCATCGCGGCATCCACCGCCCGGAACTCGGCGAAGAGCCGCACCTGGCCGGGCACCACGTTGGTCGAGTTGGGCACGACGTCCAGACGGCCGACGGAGGAGAGCAGCGCGCCGTTCGTGTCGTCGGAGAGCTGCCGGCACAGCAGCACGAGCTGCGCGGCCGGCAGCAGGGCGTCGCGCCTTTCGGCCATGGGCGTGGGCCCGGTGTGCGCGGCGCGGCCGCGGATGTCCGCCACGTACTTGGCCGTGCCCCAGTTGCCCTCGACGATGCCGATGCGCATGCCGTGCTTCTCCAGCTCGGGCCCCTGCTCGATGTGCAGCTCGACGTAGGCCGACACCTCGCGCGGGCCCGGGTCGGTGCCGCGGTAGCCGATGGCCTCGAGCGCCTGCCCGAGCGTCGTGCCCTCGCCATCCTGGCGCGAGAGCGCGAACTCCGGCGTCGCGAGCCCGGCGAAGACGGCGCTGCCGAGCGTGCTGGGCGAGAAGCGCGCGCCCTCCTCGTTCGTCCACGAGACGACGGCGAGGTTGCGGCGCGGCTTGAGGCCGTGCGAGGCCACGCGCCGGCGCACGGCGAGCAGGGCCTCGAGCGAGGCGACCACGCCGTACGCGCCGTCGTAGCGCCCGCCCGAGGGCTGGCTGTCCAGGTGCGAGCCGGTGAGCACGACGGAGGCCTGCGGGCCCGCGAGCTCGGCCACCGCGAAGCTGTTGCCCACCGCGTCCACGCGCGCGGCGAGGCCCTCGCGCGCCAGGCGCGCGCGCAGC
>JBGAOO010000432.1:0-2035 GCA_044221765.1 Usitatibacteraceae bacterium
GTGCAGCCGCAGCGCCTCGAGCGCGGAGCTGGCGGCGAGCAGGAACGCGAACCCGGCCAGGGACACCGCGAGCGAGCGCCTACAGAGGAATTCCCAGGTCTCCACGCGCCGGTAGAGGCGCAGGATGCCCCAGGCGGCGAGGCCCACCCACCACCAGGCCGACAGGCCGAACACGTAGAGGAGCGCGTCGGCGAGCCACGCGCCGACCACGCCGCCGCGGTTCACCACGGGCGCGCTGGTGCCGCTGAAGTTGGGACCCGGATCGCCCTTGTGGTAGGTGCTGAGCGCGAGCGCGAGGTAGAGGCCGGCCGCCAGCAGGAGAATCCAGCCCGCCTCGCGCAGGACGCGGGCGAGACGCGGGTTCGGGGTGGCGGCGGGTTGCGCGTGCGGGGTGTCGGCCATCGGCGGGGATCTTGCGATGGCGGATTATAGGCGCAGGGCGAGCGCCCCGGGGCGGCCTGCGGGGACGGCGGCCGTTCGCGATTGATGCGGGGGTCCCCGTCTCGATGGGGCAGGACCGGGACGATCATCCCGGACTACAGCGAAGGCGGCAGTTCGCGATTGATGCGGGGGTCCCCGTCTCGATGGGGCAGGACCGGGACGATCATCCCGAACTACAGCGAAGGCGGCAGTTCGCGATTGATGATCGTGATGGACTTCGACTCCACCGCGATGAAGCCGCGGTCGGAGAGGTCCTTCAGGATGCGGTTCACCATCTCGCGCGAGGCGCCGACCATGTTGGCGATGTCCTGCTGCGAGAGCCGCTCGCTCACCACGAGCTTGCCGTTGGTGGGCACGGCCAGCTCGAGCAGCGTGCTCGCCACGCGCCCGTAGACGTCCATGAGCGCGAGCGTGCCGATCTTGCGGTCGGCCTCGCGCACGCGCTGCGCGAGCACGCGCAGCACGACGTTCGCGATGCGCGGGGCGCGCTCGACGCACGCCTCGAAGGAACTGTGCGAGAGGATGAGGAACGTGGAGGATTCGAGCGTGGTGACCGAGGCCGAGCGCGGCTGCTGGTCGATCATCGCCATCTCGCCGAAGAAGTGCCCCGGGCCCAGGAGCTTCAGGATGATCTCGCGGCCGTCCTCGTCGCCGATGACGACCTTCACGCGGCCCGATTCGATCATGTAGAGCGAATCGCCGATCTCGCCCTCGGTGAGCACGACGGCGCTCTTCGGGTAGTTCTTCTCCACCGAGAGCGAGCGGATCACGTCCAGCTCGTGGTCGCTCAACTGGGTGAAGAACGGCACGGCCTTCAGGGCCTGCGTGCGTTCTCCGACGGCCTGCTTGCGGGGCGGGGTGGTCATAGGGGTTGAAATATAGCCAAAAGACCTTAGTTGTCAATTGTTTAATATCAGACCGATCCGGGATGCGATAATGGCGCCCTCCGCTGCCAACAGCCCGTTCGGCCCCCAAATTCCATGACCACCCGCCACAGCCGCCTGCTCATCCTCGGCTCCGGCCCGGCCGGCTATACCGCCGCCGTCTATGCCGCCCGCGCCAACCTGAAGCCGGTGCTCATCACCGGGCTCGCGCAGGGCGGCCAGCTCATGACCACCACCGACGTGGACAACTGGCCGGCCGATGCCGCCGGCGTCCAGGGCCCGGAGCTCATGGAGCGCTTCCAGAAGCACGCCGAGCGCTTCGAGACCGAGCTGGTCTTCGACCACATCCACACGGCCCAGCTGGGCGCGAGGCCCATCACGCTGGTGGGCGACTCGGGCACGTACACCTGCGACGCCCTCATCATCGCCACGGGCGCCTCGGCCATGTACCTGGGCCTGCCTTCCGAGCAGGCGTTCATGGGCAAGGGCGTCTCCGGCTGCGCCACCTGCGACGGGTTCTTCTACAAGAACCAGGACGTCGTGGTCGTGGGCGGGGGCAACACCGCGGTCGAGGAGGCGCTCTACCTCGCGAACATCGCGCGCCACGTGACGCTCGTGCACCGGCGCGACAAGTTCCGCGCCGAACGGATCATGCAGGACAAGCTCTTCGCGCGGCAGAAGGAGGGCAAGATCTCGCTGGCGCTGAACCA
>JBGAOO010000051.1:0-16849 GCA_044221765.1 Usitatibacteraceae bacterium
GACTACATCGTGGTCGAGATGGCGCGCCACCTGCTGGGCGAGCGCTGGATGCCCGAGTTCGTCGAGAAGGCCAACCGCGGCGGCATCGAGCGCGTGCTCCTCTGAACGCGGCCGGCGGCGCCGGTTGCATCGGGGACGGGCCTTCCCCACAATCTTCAGTCCCTCTCCCCCCGGACCGCCCATGCGCCTGCTGAGCCTCGCTCTCGCCGCCCTCGCCACGCTCGCCGGTTGCGCGGGCGTGCCGCCGCAGGCCCTCGCCCCGGCACCGGCCGCGGCGGGCGCGCCCTTCGACGTCGCCGCCAAGCTGCAGGCGCCCAAGGACGGCCGCAAGCGCGAGCGCGCGGGCATCTCCGCGCAGTTCCACCTGGAGATGGAGGCGGACGAGCAGGGCCCGCCGCGCGCCGCGCAGATCTTCCGCGCCCACGCCCAGCGCGAGGCCCTGGTGCGCGAGGGCCTCGCCACGGGGCGGGCCAAGCGGGCCGGCCTGCAGCCCTCGCAGTGGGTGGAGATCGGCCCGTCCAACATCGGCGGGCGCGTGCGCGCCATCGCGTTCGACCCGCGCAACACCCGCCGCGTGTTCGCCGGCACCGCCTCGGGAGGGCTGTGGGTCACCGAGGATGCCGGGGCCACCTGGCACCCGAACTTCGATTTCCTGCCCAACCTCTCGGTCACGACGATCGTCGTCGACCCCGCCTCGCCGGCGACGATGTACCTGGGCACGGGCGAGGCGAGCGCGGGCCTGGTGGGCGTGGGCGTGTTCAAGAGCGTGGACGGCGGCCTCACCTGGCGCTTCCTCGAGTCGACCAGCACCGACGCCAACGCCGACTGGCGCTTCGTGAACCGCCTGGCGATCCACCCGTCGCAGACGCAGGTGCTCCTCGCGGGCGTGTCGAACCTGAACAGCGCGGTGGGCGGCATCTACCGCACCGCCGACGGCGGGGCCACGTGGGCGCGCGTCTCGACGATGAAGGCGCTCGACATCGCCTTCGACCCGAACACGCCCGCCAATGCCGTGGCGGGGCTGGACGACGGCACGATCGCCTATTCGCGCGACGCGGGCCTCACCTGGACGCGCTCGGCCCCGCTCGTCGCCTCGCCCTCGGGCCGGCAGAACACCGCGCGCGCGGAGATCGCGTTCGCGAGGTCGCAGCCGGGCCTGGTCTACGCCTCGGTGGACAACGCCAAGGGCGAGGTGTGGAAGTCGCTCGACGCGGGCGCGACGTGGGCGAAGCTCGCCACGCCCGAGCACCTGGCGGGCCAGGGCGACTACGACAACGCGATCTGGGCCGACCCGCTCGATGCCAACGTCGTCGTCGTGGGCGGCCTGGACCTCTACAAGTCCGTGGATGGCGGCGCCACCTTCGAGCGCGTGAGCGACTGGCGCCTCGCGCCGGGTTCCCCGCACGCCGACCACCACGCGCTCGCCTCGCCCCCCGACTACGGCCCGGGCAACGCCGCGCTGTGGAACGGCAACGACGGCGGCATCTACCGCGCGCCCTCGGTGCCGGCGCTCAACGCGCAGTCGGCCACCGTCGGCGGCTGGACGAACATGAACAACGGCCTCGCCGTGACGCAGTTCTACAGCGGCGCGGGGCGCACCGCGGCCGGCGGGCGCGTGGTGGGCGGCACGCAGGA
This sequence comes from Usitatibacteraceae bacterium, assembly GCA_044221765.1. Classification (GTDB taxonomy): domain Bacteria; phylum Pseudomonadota; class Gammaproteobacteria; order Burkholderiales; family Usitatibacteraceae; genus FEB-7. The sequence continues at coordinate 1,636 of JBGAOO010000051.1, forward strand.
CAACGGCTCGCTGCTGCTCTCGGGCAACCAGTGGCGCACCTACCGCGGCGGGGACGGCGGCTTCTCGGCCGTGGACCCCTTCTCCGACGACTGGATCTACGGCGAGTACGTCTACCTGGCGATCCACCGCTCCTCGAACGGCGGGGTGCTCTCCGGGTACATCTGCAACGGCATCACGGAGGCGTACCCCAACGAGGGCGGCACCTTCTGCGGCGCGAACGCCACCAAGAAGGCGAACTTCATCGCGCCCTTCATCCTCGACCCGAACAACGCCAACCGCCTGCTCGCGGGCGCGAACTCGCTCTGGGTGACCGACGACGCCAAGGCGGCCGCGCCGGCCTGGCGCGCGATCAAGGCGCCGGCCCCCCCGACGGACAACTTCATCAACGCCATCGCGGTGGCCGAGGGCAACCCGAACGTCGCCTGGGTGGGCCACAACAACGGCGACGTGTACCGCTCCACGGACGCGGCCTCCGCCGCCCCGGCCTGGACGCAGGTGGGGCAGGGCGTGCTCCCCCTGCGGCGCGTGCAGCGCATCACGATCGACAAGGCCAACGCGAACCGGGTGATCGTCTCCTTCACGGGGTTCACGGCGAACAACGTCTGGGAGACGCGCGACGGCGGGGCGAGCTGGCGCTCGATCACGGGCAACCTGCCCCAGGCGCCGGTGTTCGACGTGAAGCGCCACCCCACGCAGGCCGCCTGGCTCTACGCCGCCACCTCGGTGGGCGTCTTCACGAGCGAGGACGGCGGCGCGAGCTGGTCCACCACCAACGAGGGCCCGGCCAACATCCGCGTGCGCGAGCTCTTCTGGCTGGACGACGCGACCCTCGGCGCGGCGACCTACGGGCGCGGCATGTTCAAGACGGCGGTGGCGGCCGACGGGCTCGAGAACTACCAGGACATCTGGTGGGCCGGGCCGCAGGAGAACGGCTGGGGCATGAGCATCACGCAGCACGCCTCGGGCCTGTTCGTCGCGCTGTACGTGTACGACGCCCAGGGCAAGCCGATGTGGGTGGTGATGCCCGGCGGCTCGTGGAGCGTGAACTTCTCCGTCCCGGGCCAGTTCGTGTACACCGGGCAGCTCTACATCCCGACGGGCTCGCCCTTCAGCGCCTACGACGCCTCGCGCTTCAATGCGGGCGCCCCCGTGGGCACCGCCTCGCTCACCTTCGTGGCCGGCAACCCGGGCGCGGGCACGCTCGCCTACACGATCAACGGCGTCTCGGGCGTGAAGAACATCCAGCGCTTCGCCTTCGGCGCGCCGGATGCCACGCCCGTGGGCACCTTCGCCGACATCTGGTGGGGCGGCAACGCGCAGAACGGCTGGGGCGTGTCGATCAGCCAGCAGTACCGCTCGCTCTTCGCGGTCTGGTACACCTACGACGCCGCCGGGAAGGTGACCTGGTACGTGATGCCCGCCGGCAGCTGGACGGCCGCCAACGTGTTCTCGGGCACGGCCTACCGGGCGAGCGGCTCGCCCTGGGTGGGCGCGGCCTACAACCCGGCCGCCTTCGCGGCCACGCCCGTGGGCACGATGAGCTTCGCCTTCGCCGCCGACGGCCGCAGCGCCACCATGAACTACGTGATCGACGGCGTCGCCGGGTCCAACCCGATCGTGCGCTTCGCCTTCTGAGCCATGGCCGACTGTGACCTGTGTCATGGCGCAGGGGGGACGCCGCTCTGGCAGAATGGGCTCTGCCGGGTCGTCGCCGTCGACGAGCCGGGCCTCCCGGGCTTCCTCCGGGTGGTGCTGAACCGCCACGAGAAGGAGATGACGGACCTTCCCGACAGTGAAAGGCACCGGTTCCTGGCGGTGGTCCTCGCCGTCGAATCCCACGTCCGCCAATCCCTGCAACCCGACAAGATGAACCTCGCGAGCCTCGGCAACCTCACCCCCCACCTGCACTGGCACGTGATCCCGCGCTGGCGGGACGACCGGCACTTCCCGGGGCCCGTGTGGGCGCCCGCGAAGCACTCGGCGCCCGTTCCCCCGGAGCGGCAGGCCGCCGCCGGGCGCATGGCGGCCACGCTCGCCGAGGCGCTGGGCCGGCAGGGGCTCGCCTAGGGCCATGGCCACCAATCCCCCGACCCGGCCCGGCAACGGCCCGGCCTTCGCCGACGCGAAGACCTGCAAGGACTGGCTGAACGGCCTGCCGCTCACCAACATCCCGCAGGCCCAGCAGATCGTGCTGGAGGCGCTGCGCGTGCTCAACCGCGGCGAGTTCGACCCGCTGGAGCGCCTGAAGTGCATCGAGCTCATGCGCGACAAGATCGCCTTCCTGCAGGGCGAGCAGCGCTCGCGCTATTTCGGCAAGAACCTGCCGCTGTCGCACAACGACCACGCCGCCTGGTCCACGGGCCGCGCGCTGCTCGAGGAGATGGAGGCCGGCTACCGCCAGTGCCTCACGGTGGCCGAGGTGGAGCAGAACGAGCTCCAGCGCCACGCCTCGCTCATGATGCAGCGCATCGCCCGCTACCTGGGCGCGCAGATGCTCTTCCACGCCATGGTCTACCGGCGCTTCGACCCGATGCTCTGGCTCAAGCTGCACGAGCTGCTGCTCATCGCCGAGCGCGAGGGCCGGGCCGACGAGCGCGTGAAGGACAGCCTGGAGAGCGAGGACGGCGTGTCCTCCGTGCACGAGACGTACGTGCAGGTCGTGCTCACCCAGGCGGCGTACCTGTCGGAGATGACCGCCCCGCAGATGGACCTGCTCGAGTCCCTGCTGCGCATGTGGGCGCGCAAGGTGCGCATCTTCGCCGACCCGCCCGCCGACGCGGAGACGGGCACCACCTTCCCGCTCGCCGTCGACCTCGTGAAGCCCATCGGCGCCCGCCCGCTGCACGCGGACGACCGGCAGGCGAGCCACCGCGTGCTCGACGTCGAGGGGCTCTCGGTGAGCATCAGGAAGCGCATCAAGGCGCTGCAGGCCGGCGACGAGCCGGTGCACCTGGGCCTGCCGGCCGAGGCGAGCGCGATCGACGCGCTGTTCCAGCTGAAGCGCCTGCACAAGCTCTGGTGCGAGGGCGCGCCGCCGCGGCCGCCGGCCAAGATCCCCGAGGAGAAGACCGCCGGCCTCGCCTTCGGCCTGCCCGAGATCCACTACTTCATCACCGGCGGCAAGGCCTTCGAGCAGCCGGACAAGTCGCGCGAGCTCACGCGCCAGGAGAAGGACGACCTCGCGGTCTTCGGCAAGGTGACCGAGCGCACGCAGCAGCTGCGCATCGCCGACTACAACTTCTCGCTCGAGCAATGGGGCGTGGTGGACGAGATGATGGGCGCCTGGCGCCTGCTGCGGCCCACCACCGCCTCCAAGGGCGTGGCGATCGGCCGCGTCCTCGCGATGCGCCTGGGCGAGGATTCGCCCTTCTTCCTGGGGATGATCCGCGCCCTCACGCAGGAGACGGACGGGCGGCTGGTCATCACGGTGATGCTCTTCCCCGGCCGGCCCGAGCCCATCGCGGTGCGCGCCGCCGATTCGCGCAACCGCACCACCGCGCAGTGGTCGCAGGGCTTTCGCCTGCCGGCCCTGGAGCGCCTGGGGGTGCCCGAGTCGCTCGTGCTGCCCTCGGGCTTCGCCTCGCGCGGGCGCGGCGTCGAGGTGTGGGTGGGCCAGTCGAAGGAATCGACGGTCTACGAGGTGCTCGAGCGCGGCACCGACTTCGACCGCGTCACCGTCTTCTAGGCCGGCACGACGATCCGCGCCGGCGCGAGCCCGGCCCGGTGGCGCTCGTGCATCGCGGCGTAGGCCGCCTCCAGGTGCTTCGCGAGCTTCACGCCGTCGAACAGCGGGTGCGTGAGGCGGTTGGCCGCCAGGCGCTCGCGCAGACCGGCCAGTCGCCGCGGATCGGTGGCGAGCGCGCAGGCGAGCGCCTCGTAGGCCTCCCCGTCCGCCACCACCAGCTCGGGCAGCCCCACCGCCGCGAGCAGGCTCGCCGCCACGCGCCCGGCGAGCGTCGTCCCCGCCTGCGTGAGCACCGGCACCCCCGCCCAGAGCGCGTCGCAGGCGGTGGTGTGCGCGTTGCACGGCAGGGTGTCGAGGAAGAGGCCGGCCAGCCGGTTGCGCGCCAGGTGCTCGTCGGCCGGGATCACGGGCGCGAAGACGAGGCGCGCCGGGTCCACGCCGCGGGACTTCGCCTCGCGGCGCAGGTTCTCGCGCGCCCGCGGCATCGGCTCGAGCAGCCACAGCACGCTGCCTTCCACGCGCTGGAGGATGCGCATCCAGCGACCGAAGGTCTCCGGCACCAGCTTGTAGGCGCCGTTGAAGCAGCTGAACACGAAGCCCGCCGCCGGCAGCCCCATCTCGGCCCGGGTGAAGGCGCGCGGCGAGATCGGCCGCGTCGAGTCGTTCGGGAAGTAGCAGTGCGGCAGGTACGCGATGCGCTCGGCGTAGTGCGCCTCCTCGCCCGGCGGGATCACCACCGCGTCGGCGATGAGGTAGTCCATGAACTCGGTGCCCATCGTCGCCGGGAAGCCCAGCCAGCAGGCCTGCACCGGCGCCGGGCGCAGCGCGAGGATCCCGGGCCGGCTGTCCGTCGTGTAGCCCTTCAGGTCGACGGCCACGTCGATCTCGAGCTGCCGGGCGAGCGCGGCGATCTGGCCCTCGTCCATCGCCGACACGTCGACGAAGCGCTCGACGGCCGCGGCCATTCGCCGGCGCCAGGGGTCGTCGGAGGGCGGCCCGTAGGAGAAGGCGGTCACCTCGAAGCGCGCGCGATCGTGGCTCTCGAGCACCTGCCCGATGAGGTGGGCCGTCGCGTGGTTGTGGAAGTCGGCCGAGAAATAGCCCAGGCGGATGCGGCCCTGGCTCGCGCGCGCGCCCGGCCACAGGGGCTTCGCGAGCGCCGGGAAGCGGTCGCGCGAGAGCGTGCGCGCGCAGGCGAGCTGGTCGGCCGCGGAGAAGGGCAGGGCGACCGCGGGGAAGGGCGGGCAGGCGCGCTCGCCGGCGCGCACGGCGCGCGCCAGGAGCGCGAACGTCTCGTCGAAGCCCTTCCACTCGCACAGGTGCATGCGCGTGCTCAGCAGGATGCCGGCGGCATAGGGCAGCGAAGGCGACAGCGCGAAGGCACGCTCGGCGCTGGGCAGGGCCTCCTCGAAGCGGCGCAGCGCGAGGAGCGTGATGGCGCGGTTGTGGTGCAGCTCCGCGCGGTCCGCGTGCAGCGCGAGGGCGCGGTCGCAGTCGGCGAGCGCCTCGGCGTAGCGGCCCAGTTCGAGCAGGGCGACGACGCGGTTGTAGAGGAAGTCGGCGTGGTCGGGCTTCCTCTCGAGGGCCTGGTCGAAGCTCGCGAGCGCCTCGTCGAAGGTGCGCAGCTTCACCAGCACGATGCCGCGGTTGCCGTGCGCGTCGGCCAGGGCGGGGTCGGCCTCGATCGCCCGGTCGTAGCTCGCGAGGGCCTCGGCGAGCCGGCCCAACGCGACGAGCGTGGTGCCCCGGTTGTTCAGGGCCACCGCCGAGTCGGGGGCGAGGGCGATCGCCCGGTCGAAGCACTCGAGCGCCTCCTGCGCGCGACCGGCCAGGCGCAGCGCCTCGCCGCGATTGACGTGCGCGTCGACATAGCCCGGCGCGAGCGCGATGGCCCGGCCGTAGCAGTCGAGGGATTCCTCGAGGCGGCCCAGGCGATGCAGGGCGATGCCGCGGTTGAAATGCAGCGTGGCGTTCTCGAGCTTCAGGCGCAGCGCGTGGTCGTAGGCCTCGAGGGCCTCGGCGAGCCGGCCCAGCTCGAGCAGCGCGTTGCCGCGGTTGTTGAGCGCCTCCGGGTAGTCCGGCCGCAGGGCGAGCGAGCGGTCGAAGGCGCCCAGGGCCTCCTTCGCGAAGCCCAGGCCCATGAACACCGCGCCCAGGCTGTTGTGCACGACCGGGTCCGCGGGGGCGAGGCGCACCGATTCCTGGATGAGCCGCGCGGCCGTCTCGAGGTCGCCGCACTGGTAGCGCACCAGGCCCAGCAGGTGCAGGGCGCCGGCATGGCCCGGCTCGTGGCGCAGCAGGATGCGGTAGAGCGACTCGGCCTCGGCGAGGCGGCCCTGCTGGTGCAGGGCGCGGGCCGCCGCGAGCGCCTCGCCCACGGTGAGCCCCTTGTCCTTCCCCGTCATCGTGCCGCCTGCCGGGTTGCCGCGAAGTGCCGGAGCACGGTCAGCTCGCGCGTCGGGCGTGGCGCTCGAACGCATCGAGCAGCGGCTTGGCGGCGTTCTCGCCGGTCTGCTGCGCGATCTCGACCACGCAGGTGGGGCTGGTCACGTTGATCTCGGTGAGGAAGTCGCCGATCACGTCCAGTCCCGCGAGGACGATGCCCGCCTTCACCAGGCTCGGGCCCACGGCCTCGGCGATCTCGCGGTCGCGCGCGGTGAGCGGGCGCGCGACGCCGGTGCCGCCCGCGGCCAGGTTGCCGCGCGTCTCGCCCGCCTTCGGGATGCGCGCCAGGCAGTACGGGAAGGGCTTGCCCTCGATCACGAGCACGCGCTTGTCGCCCTCGGCGATTCTCGGCACGTACTGCTGCGCCATGATCGTGCGCTCGGCCTCGCCCGCCATCGCCTCGACGATCACGTTGCGGTTGGGGTCGCCGCGGCGCACGCGGAAGATCATCGTGCCGCCCATGCCGTCGAGCTTCTTGAGGATCGCGTCCTCGTGGCGGTCGATGAAGGCGTGCAGGCGCGCCGGGTCGCGCGAGACGAGCGTGGCGGGGGCGAGCCGAGGGAAACGCAGGATGCCGAGCTTCTCGTTCCAGTCGCGCAGCGCGCCCGGGGCGTTCACCACGCGCGCGCCCTGGGCCACGCCCAGCTCGAGCAGGAGCGTGGCGTAGAGGTATTCGCCGTCGAAGGGCGGGTCCTTGCGCATGAGCACCAGGTCGAAGAAGGCGAGGGGCACCTCCTCCGGCGCGCCCTCGCGGCACCAGGCGGCGTCGTCCTCGCTCACCTGGAGGGCGCGCGCACGCGCCATCACCGCCTCGTCCTGGACGTACAGCTCGTGCATCTCGAAGGCGTAGACCTCGTGCCCGCGCCGCGCGGCCTCGCGCATCAGGGCGATGGAGGTGTCCTTCTTCGCCTTGAGCGAGGCGAGCGGATCGACGAGGAAGGCGAACTTCATGCGACGGCGGCGGCGGGCGCGGGCTCCTCGGCGCGGCGCACCAGCTCCTCGACCTCGAGGGCGGCGGCGAGCATGGCCAGGCGCCCGACCACGCCGTAGGTGTAGAAGCGGTTGGGCGGGTCGCCCGGGCCGCCCGTGCAGTCGGGCGAATGGCAGTCCGTCTCGAAGGCGAGGGGGCGGAACTCCATGCCCGGCGAGTTGAGGTTCTCGTCGATGCCGCGGCCGGTGTGCACGCGGTAGAAGCCGCCCACGACGAACTGGTCGATCATGTAGATCACGGGCTCGGCCACGCCCCCGTCCACGCTCTCGAAGGTGTACACGCCCTCCTGGATGAGCACCTCGTGGATGGGCTGGCCTTCCTTGGCGACGGACATCTTGTTGCGCGTCTTGCGGTTGAGGTTCCTCACGTCGTCCACGCTCTTCACGGTCATGATGCCCATGCCGTAGGTGCCGGCGTCGGCCTTCACGATGGCGAAGGGCGGCTCGGTGATGCCGTACTGCGCGTACTTCTCGCGGATCTCGCCCAGCACGAACTCGACGTTGGCGGCCAGGCAGTCCTCACCTTCCTTCTCCGAGAAGTTCACCTTGCCGCACTGGCTGAAGACCGGGTTCACGAACCACGGGTCGATGCCCAGCAGGGCCGCGAAATCCTCGGCCACGCGGTCGTAGGCGTGGAAGTGCTGCGACTTGCGGCGCGTGGACCAGCCGGCCACGAGCGGGGGCACCACCGTCTGCTCGACGCCGCGCAGGATGGCCGGGATGCCGGCGGAGAGGTCGTTGTTCACCACGACGGCGCAGGGGTCGAAGCCCTCGAGCGCCACGCGGTTGCCGTTTCGCCGCAGCGGCTCGAGCCGCAGCTTCTCGCCCGAAGAGGTCTCCACCTCCAGGGGCTGCGCGAGGTCGGGGATGAGGCTGCCGATGCGCACCTCGAGCCCGGCGCCCTCGAGGATGCGCTTGAGCGTGGCGACGTTCTGCAGGTAGAAGAGGTTGCGCGTGTGGTTCTCGGGCACCAGCACGAAGCGCTGCGCGTCCGGGCAGAGCTTCTGGATGGCCGACATCGTGGCGTGCACGCACAGCGGCAGGAAATCGGGGTTCAGGTTGTTGAACCCTCCCGGGAACAGGTTCGTGTCCACGGGCGCGAGCTTGAAGCCGCTGTTGCGCAGGTCGACCGAGGTGTAGAAGGGCGCCTCGTGCTCGGCGAACTGGGCCCGGAACCAGCGCTCGATCTCCGGGCGGCGGTCCAGGACGAGCCGCTCGAGGTCGTGCAGCGGGCCGGTGAGGGAGGTGGTGAGGTGCGGGACCATCGGCGGCGGATGGGGGCGGCAAGGCCCCTTCGGCGAAGCGGAGGGATAGTTTACCCGCTCGCCGGGGGGGCGGCGCCCCGATGGTAAGATTCGCCTCCCGCCGCCCGCGCGGGATGCGCCCGGAAGCGCCCCGCCCCGCCCCATGACGCCCCTGCAGACGCTCGCCCTCACGGCCACGCTCCTCGCGGCCTCGAACCTGTTCATGACCTTCGCCTGGTACGGGCACCTGAAGCACTTCCAGGCGAGCCCGTGGTGGGTCGCGGCCCTGGCGAGCTGGGCCGTCGCCCTCTTCGAGTACCTGCTGCAGGTGCCGGCCAACCGGATCGGCTTCGCCGGCGGCTACTCGCTCGCGCAGCTGAAGATCCTCCAGGAGGTGATCACGCTCGCGGTGTTCGTCCCCTTCGCCGTGCTCTACATGGGCGAGGGGCTCAAGTGGAACTACCTCTGGGCCGGGCTGTGCCTGCTGGGCGCGGTCTACTTCATCTTCTTCGCCGCATGAGACTGCACATCCTCGGCATCTGCGGCACCTTCATGGGCGGCCTCGCGAAGATCGCGCGCGAGGCCGGCCACGAGGTCACCGGCTGCGACGCGCAGGTCTACCCGCCCATGAGCGAGCAGCTGCAGGGCCTGGGCATCGGCCTGCACGAGGGCTACGACGCCGCGCAGCTCGAGCGCTTCCCCGCCGACCTGTACGTGGTGGGCAACGCGATGACGCGCGGCAAGCCCGTGGTCGAGGAGATCCTGAACCGCGGCCTGCCCTACGTCTCCGGCCCGCAGTGGCTCGCCGAGCACGTGCTGGCCGGCAAGTGGGTGCTCGCGGTGGCCGGCACGCACGGCAAGACGAGCACCTCGGCGATGCTCGCCTGGATCCTCGCCAACGCGGGCCTGAACCCCGGCTTCCTCATCGGCGGCGTGCCGCGCAACTTCCACGTCTCGGCGCTGCTCACCGACTCGCCCTTCTTCGTGATCGAGGCCGACGAGTACGACACGGCCTTCTTCGACAAGCGCTCGAAGTTCGTCTGGTACCGCCCGCGCACGGCGGTGCTGAACAACCTGGAGTTCGACCACGCCGACATCTTCCCGGACCTCGCGGCCATCGAGACGCAGTTCCACCACCTCGTGCGCACGGTGCCGGCCAACGGCCTGCTCGTCGCGAACGGCGCGGAAGAGGCCATCGGGCGCGTGCTCGCGCGCGGCTGCTGGACGAGCCTGGAGCGCTTCGGGCCGGGCGGGGCGTGGCAGGTGGGCACGGTGAACCCGGACGATTCCTTCGAGGTGGTGCTCAATGGCGCCGCGCAGGGCACGGTGCGCTGGGACCAGTCGGGCGAGCACAACCGGATGAACGCGCTCGCGGCCATCGCCGCCGCGCGCCATGCCGGCGTGCCCGTGGCGGTGGCGATCGAGGCGCTCGCCCGCTTCCAGGGCGTGAAGCGGCGCATGGAAGTGCGCGGCGTCGTGAACGGCATCACGGTCTACGACGACTTCGCGCACCACCCCACCGCCTTCGAGACGACGATCGCGGGCCTGCGCCGGCGCGTCGGGCGCGAGCGGATCGTCGCCGTGTTCGAGCCGCGCACCAACACGATGAAGCAGGGCGTGATGCAGCCGCGCATCGCGCCGAGCCTCGCGGGCGCGGACCTCGTCTACTGCTATGCGAGCCACCTGGGCTGGGACCCGGAGCAGGCCCTCGCGCCCCTGGGCTCGCGCGCGGCGATCTACTCGGAGATGGATCCGATGGTCGAGGCGCTCGCGCACGTCCTGCGCCCGGGCGACCACGTGCTCGTGATGTCCAACGGCGGCTTCGGCGGGATCCACGCCAAGCTGCTCGCCGCGCTCGCCGCGAAGGAGGCCAAGGCATGACCACGCTCTCGTATCGCATCGTCAACGTCTTCGCGCGCGGCGGCGCGCTCACCGGCAACCCGCTGTGCGTCTTCGAGGACGGCCAGGGGCTCGACACGGACACGATGCAGGCCCTGGCGCGCCAGTTCAACCTGTCCGAGACCACCTTCATCCTGCCCTCCGGGAAGGCGACGGCGCGGGTGCGCATCTTCACCCCGTCCTACGAGATGCCCTTCGCGGGGCACCCGACGCTCGGCACGGCGCACGTGGTGCGGGCGCTGCGCGCGGCGGGCGATGCGCTCGCGCTCGAGATGAAGGCGGGGATCATCCCGGTGAGCGCGAGCGGCTCGCGCTGGACGCTCTCGGCCAACGCGCCGCGCTGGCGCGAGCCGGCGCAGTCGCGCGAGGAGCTCGCGGCGATCCTCGGCCTCGCGAGCGAAGACCTCGCCGAAAGGCCGCTCTGGGTGAACGCGGGCAAGGAGCAGCTGCTCGTCCCCGTGCGCTCGCCCGAGGCGGTGCGCCGCGCCCGGCCGCGCGCCGACGCGTTCACGCAGCTCAGGAGCGAGGACGGCCACAGCATGGCCTACGTGTTCGCCGACGAAGGCGATGCGCGCGCGAGCGTGGTCTCGCGCGTCTTCTTCCCGAGCGGGGCCGCGGTCCTCGAGGACCGGGCCACCGGCTCGGCGTGCGCCAACCTCGGCGGCTGGTACGCGGCCACGCGGCCGGGCGCCGACATCGCCCGCACCGTTTCCCAGGGCGACGAGGTCCATCGCCCGAGCACCCTCTACCTGCGCGTCAGCGCGGGCGCGATCACCGTGGGCGGCGACGTCGTCGACCTCGGCCGCGGCACGCTCACCCTCTAGGCCTCCTTGAAGACGATCCTCTACCTGCATGGCTTCATCAGCGCGCCCGCTTCCCGCAAGGCGCGCCTGCTCGGCGACTACCTGAGGACCCAGGCGCCGGAGATCGCGTACCGGGTGCCGGCGCTGCACCACCGCCCCGCGCAGGCGCTCTCGCAGGTGCTCTGGCATTGCCTGGGCAAGGACCCCGGCGAGCTCGTGATCGTCGGCAGTTCCCTCGGGGGGTTCTACGCCACCGTCGCGGCGGAGAAGACCGGCTGCCGCGCCGTGGTGATCAACCCGGCGGTGCACCCCCAGGCGCACTTCGCGCGCTACCTCGGCCCGCAGCAGAACCTCTACACGGGCGAGCGCTTCGAACTCACGGCCGAACACGTGGCCGAGCTCGCGGCCCTCGATCCCGGGGCGATCACGCGGCCGGAGCGCTACTGGCTGCTCGCGGAGACGGCGGACGAGGTGCTCGATTACCGCGAGGCCGTGGCGTTCTACGCGGGCGCCTGCCAGTCGATCGTGCAGGGCGGGGACCACTCGCTCGCGAGCTTCCCCGAGTTCGTCCCCGACATCGTCGCCTGGGCGCGCGAGGGCCTCGCCCCCGCCCGCGAGGCGTCGCGATGAAGCAGGTGCTCTTCGAGGAAGACGGCGCGTTCCGCGTGGGTACCATCCTCGCCGAGACGGGCGGGGCCTTCCAGGTCGAGGCCGCGCACGGCAAGCGCTCGAAGGTGAAGGGCGGGGCGGTGCTGCTGCGCTTCGACGGCCAGTCGCTCGCGGGCTTCATGCCCGAGGCGCAGTCGCGCGCCGACGCGATCGACCCGAAGTTCCTGTGGGAAGTGTGCGGACCGGCGGAGTTCGGCTTCGCCGAGCTGGCGCAGGACTACTTCGGCCACGCGCCCGCGCCGCTCGAAGCGACGAGCGTCATCCTCGCCCTGCACGCGAGCCCGATGTACTTCTACCGGCGCGGCAAGGGCCGCTACCAGGCCGCCCCCGAGGAGAACCTGAAGGCCGCGCTCGCCGGGCAGGAGAGGAAGCGCCGGCAGCAGGAACAGGTGGACGCGTGGGCCGCCGCGATCGGCGCGGGGCAGGTGCCGCCCGAGATCGCCGCCAAGCTGGACGCGCTGCTCTTCAAGCCCGACAAGATGGCGCTCGAGTGGCGCGCGCTCGACCAGGCGGCCACGGCCGCGGGCCTCGCGCCGCCGAAGCTGCTCGCGCGGATCGGGGCGCTCGCCGGGCCCGAGGACTACTTCCTGCGCCGCTTCGCCTTCGAGTTCTTCCCGCGCGGGCTGGGCTTCCCCGAGACCGCGCCGGTGCAGGCCCCGGCGCCGCTGCCGCCCGCGCGCGTGAGCGCCTTCTCCATCGACGACCACGAGACCACCGAGATCGACGACGCCTTCTCCGTCGAGCGCCTGGCCGACGGCCGGCTGCGCGTGGGCGTGCACATCGCCGCGCCCGCGCTCTTCTTCGGCCGCGACCATGCCCTGGAGGCGCTCGCGCGGGAGCGCCTGTCGACCGTCTACTTCCCCGGCGGCAAGATCACGATGCTCCCCGAGGCCGCCATCGAGCAGGCGACGCTCGCCGCCGGCCGCGTGGTGCCGGCCGCCTCGCTCTACCTCGAGCTCGACCCGGACACGCTCGCGGTGCTCGCCACCGAGTCGCGCCTGGAGAGCCTCGCCATCGCCTCGAACCTGCGCATCGCCGAGCTCGAGACGCGGCTGCACGAGGAGTCGCTCGCCGCGGGCGAGGTGGGCGGGGAGCACGGCGAGGACCTGCTGCTGCTCTGGCGCCTGGCGCGCGTGCTGCGCGCCGCGCGCGGGGCGAAGGAGAACAAGGGCGAGCGCGTGGACTACACCTTCCGCGTCGCGGACGGCCGCGTGGCGATCGAGCCGCGCAAGCGCGACACGCCCATCGACGTGCTCGTGTCGGAGCTCATGATCCACGTGAATTCCACCTGGGGCCGCCTGCTCGCGGACGCCGGCATCCCCGCCGTGTACCGCAACCAGGCGGGCATCAAGACGCGCATGGAGGTGGTGCCCGGCGCGCACGACTGGCTGGGGGTCACGCACTACGCGTGGTCCAGCTCGCCTCTCAGGCGCTTCTCCGACCTCGCGAACCAGCGCCAGCTCGTGTCGCTGCTCACCGGCGCCGCGCCCGCCTACACCCGCGAGGAGCTGGCCCAGGCCGCGCGCGAGTTCGAGACCGCCTACGAAGCCTATGCCGAACACCAGCGCCACCTGGAGCGCTACTGGTGCCTGCGCTACATCGCGCAGGAAGGCTGGGAGGGCGCCGGCGCGAGCGTGATCCGCGACGAGCTGGTGCGGCTGGAGGGCGTGCCGCTCGTGTGCCGCACCATCGGCCTGCCCCCGCTCGCCCCGGGCGAGCGCGTGCGCGTCGCCTTCGGCGAGCCCGATCCGTGGGAGGTGAACCTGCCCTGCCGCTATGCCGGAAAGGCGGACGCGGCCTAGCGCGGGCGCTGCTATCATCCGGGCTCATGTTCCGCCCGATCCCGCGACCGCGCGCTGGCCGATGCAGCTGAGGCAGGCTCCCCCCGAAGCACTCGTCCACTTCTCCGACTACCTGCTGGCACGGTTCGGCCTCGTGGCCACGATGCAGGTCGCGCTGGTGGCCTCCCTCGCCTTCCACGCCTTCGCGATCGTGGGCCTGGGCTTCAAGGTGCCCGACCCCCGCGGCTTCGCCGCCCCGCACAACGTCCTCGACGTCGTGCTGGTGAACGCGAAGACGTCGTCGCGGCCCGACAAGGCCGACGCCCTCGCGCAGGCGAACCTGGACGGCGGCGGCAACACGGACGAGAAGCGCCGCGCCTCCAACCCGTTCCCGGCGATGGAGCCGCGCGAGAACAGCCCGGAGCTCAAGCAGGCGCAAAGCCGCGTGGTGCAGCTCGAGCGCGAGGCGAAGGAGCTCATGACGCAGCTCAAGTCGAAGAGCGTCGTGGCCCCGCCCGACCCGGTGGCCGACAGGAGCGAGGCGGCCGACAAGGCGGCCAAGGACCTGATGGAGAAGAGCCTGGAGATCCAGCGCCTGGAGGCGCAGATCCGGCGCGAGTTCCAGGCCTACCAGGAGCGCCCGCGCAAGAAGTTCGTGGGCGCGCGGGCGAGCGAGTACCGCTTCGCGATGTACGTGGACAACTGGCGGCTCAAGATCGAGCGCGTGGGCAACCTCAACTACCCGGAGGAGGCGCGCGCGCGCAAGCTCTACGGGCGCCTGCAGCTCACCGTGGGCCTCAAGCCCGACGGCGAGGTGGACTCGGTGGAGATCAACCGGTCCTCGGGCCACAAGGTGCTCGACCAGGCGGCCATCCGCATCGTGCGCCTCGCCGCGCCCTTCGACCGCTTCCCCGACGCGATCCGCGCCGACACGGACATCCTCTACATCACGCGCACCTGGACCTTCACCCGCGCCGACCAGCTCTCGGCGGAATAGGGCGGGCGCGTTACGGCCTGTCGCCGATGTGTCCGTGCCGTGGCGAACGCGGCGCGGCGGGCCGGGGACGGCGACGCAAGGGCAAGCCCGCAAGACAGGGCGACATTCGGTGACGGCAGGGCGCGCGGCGCGGGCCTAGCCTCGATGGCGGGTCGATGGGACCCGACCGACCGACACCGAGGAGCCCGAAGATGAGGATCATCGCCGCCGCCGTCCTTGCCGCCCTTCCCCTTGCCGCCGCCGCCCAGCCCGGCGCGAACGCCGCCGCCGGCGAGCGCGGCTACCACGAGCGGCTCTACGCCCGCTATTGCGACAAGCTGCGCGAAGGCCCCGACGCCTACGCGCAGTTCGTGCACCGCCAGCGCGCGGTCCACGGATTCACCTACGAGGACTTCGCCCGCCGCGAACCCGGTGCGCCCGTGCGGCACGAATGCCAGGCCGCGAACGAGCGCCTGGCGCAGGCGAAGCCGCAAGCGAACCCGCGCTAGCCCCGGCGCGCGGTTGCCCGCCGCGGGCCCCGTCCTGTAACCTCGCGCGGTCTCTTCGGCGCGGGTGGCGGACATGCGGCAGCGGCAAGTGGTGTCGTCCGGACGCGGGGCCTGGCCTCGTCTCCTCGCGGGGCTCGCCCTGGCCACGCTGGCCGCCTGCGCGAGCGTGGCGCCCGCGCCCGACCTCTTTCCCGCGCAGGGCGCGACGCCCA
>JBGAOO010000052.1:0-16926 GCA_044221765.1 Usitatibacteraceae bacterium
GCGCCGGCCTCGCCGCTGCGCAGGGCCTTCGCGAAGCGCTCGGCGAGGGCCACGCGCGAGGCCGGCGCCGCGGCGGCGTACTCGCGCGCCTCGCGCATCCTCGCGTTCGGCTCCGCCCCCTCGCCGGCATCCTCCTCGAGCTTCGTGAGCCGGCGCCCCAGGTCCGTCTCGAGCCAGGCGAGCGCCTTCTCCTCGTCGGCCTTGTCGAGCGACTCGGCGAGCTGGCGCTGCATCTCGGCGCGCAGGATGTCGGCGCCGTAGGCGCGCCGGGCCGCGGCCTTGAGACGGGCGAGCCCGGCCTTCGAGTCCTCGATCCCCCTCGCGCCCGCCGCCTCGTTCCAGCCCTGGGCGAGGCCGGCCAGCAAGGCCGGTTCGACCTGCGCCACCTGCTTCCAGATGCCGGACTTGCGCATCAACTCCTCGACGTTGCGTGCCGTCCCCTCCTGGGCGAAAGCAGGCGCGCCGGCGGCGGCGAGGAGCGCGAGCAGCAGCAGCGGGGCGAGGCGGGCGAGTCGGGCGCTCATGGCGGGGCCACTCCTGCGGCAAGGGCGGATTCGCCCATTATGCGCGGCCCGCGCCGGCGTTCAGCGCCCGCGCCGCACCACGGGCGTGCCGAAGAACTCGCGCATCATGAATTCCTCGAGACCCTCGTTGTCCGCGGGCGCGGCCGAGAGCACGACCACCCGCCCGAGCCGGTGCGACTCCCAGTTGAAGTTGCCGTCGTAGTGCAGGCGGATCAGCCCGATCATGCGCCGCACGATCGCGCGCTCGACGTCGCCGCCCGCGCCGGCATCGACCTCGATCACTTCCTTCCAGGTCTTGCGGCGCTCGGGCGTCCAGCCGTTGAAGGAGAACTGGCCGTACCGCGCGCCCTTGTGCAGGATGGTGAACACCCCGCCGGTGCCGTCGCTGCGCGAGAGCGATTGCAGGTTGCGCTCTAGGCTCGCCCCCGCCGAGTCGCCCGGGGCGCTGCGCGGCGCGCCCTGCCCGGCGACCGCGGCCCGCTCCTCGGCGCGCCGTCGCTCGCGATTGGCCTGGATGAACGCGGCCATGTCGATGGCCGGCTCGGGGCGGCGCGCCGGTTCCGGCGGCGGCTCGGGCTCGGGCGGCAGCGCGGGCACGGCGCGCGGGGCCTTGGGTACCGTCAACTCCCTCGGCACCGGCGGCGGCACCGGGCGCGGGGGCGGCGCCGGGAGCGGCTCGGCCTTCGCGACCACGGCCGGCTCGTCCTTCACGGGCGGGGCCAGTTCCACGACGAGGGGCAGGGCCGACCCGGCCGAGGCGGCCTCGCCCGTGCGCTCGCGCATCGGGACCGCCAGGAACAGCAGGTGCAGCACGATCGAGGCCGCGATCGCATAGCCGAACTGGTCCCGCGTACGGGTATCCGGGAAGACCGACAGGTCGACGATCAGGCTCATCGCATCAGGAAGGGTGGGCGCCGCATGCCCTGGTGAGACCGGGGACGGGGGCCGAAGTTGTCGCCGGGGCGGCCGAAAGGGCGCGCGAGGCCGCGCTAGCGCGAATCCGGGCTCCGCGGCGCCTCGCCGCTCACCACCTGGAAGAAGACCTCGTCCTTGCGGATCATGCCGAGCTCGACCCGGGCGCGCTCCTCGATCGCGTCCAGCCCCTGCTTGAGGTCGCGCACCTCGACATCGAGCACGTCGTTGCGCGCCTTGAGCCGCGCGTTGGCCACGCGCTGCTCGGCCACCTGCCTGTCCAGCTCCCGCACCTTGAGCCACCCGCCCTTGCCGAACCAGAGCGGATACTGCAGCGCGAGGATGAGGCCGGCCAGGACGGCGGCGAGCGCTCTCATTTCAGCTGGTAGAAGGCTCCGCGGCCGGCGTAGGAGGCGCTGTCGCCCAGCTCTTCCTCGATGCGCAGGAGCTGGTTGTACTTGGCGACGCGGTCGGAGCGGCTGAGCGAGCCGGTCTTGATCTGCATGGCGTTCATGCCCACCGCGATGTCGGCGATGGTGGAGTCCTCGGTCTCGCCCGAGCGGTGCGAGATGACGGAGGTGTAGCCCGCGTTCTTCGCCATCTCGATGGCCTCGAAGGTCTCCGAGAGCGTGCCGATCTGGTTGATCTTGATGAGGATCGAGTTGGCCACGCCGCGCCGGATGCCCTCGGCCAGGATGCGCGTGTTGGTGACGAAGAGGTCGTCGCCCACGATCTGGACGCCCTCGCCCAGGCGGCGCGTGAGCACCTCCCAGCCTTCCCAGTCGCCCTCGGCCATGCCGTCCTCGATGGAGACGATGGGGTACTTGTCGCACCAGCTGTCGAGCAGGTCGGTGAACTGCTGCGAGGTGTAGGACAGGTGCTCGCTCTCGAAGCGGTACTTGCCCTCGTGGAAGAACTCGCTCGCGGCGCAGTCCAGCCCGATCAGCACGTCGCTGCCGGCCTGGTAGCCGGCCGCGTCGATGGCCTTCAGGATCCACTGGATGGCCGCCTCGTTGCTCGGCAGGCTCGGGGCGAAGCCGCCCTCGTCGCCCACCGTGGTGGACATGCCTTCCTTGTCGAGCATCTTCTTGAGCGTGTGGAAGATCTCCGCGCCGCAGCGCAGCGCCTCGCGGAAGCTGGGCAGCCCCGCCGGGATGATCATGAATTCCTGCAGGTCGAGCGAGTTGTTCGCGTGCGCGCCGCCGTTGATCACGTTCATCATCGGCACGGGCATCTTGCGCGGGGCGCTGCCGCCCAGGTAGCGGTACAGGGGCAGGCCGCACTCCTCCGCCGCCGCCTTGGCGCAGGCGACCGACACGGACAGGATGGCGTTCGCGCCCAGGCGCGACTTGTTCTCGGTGCCGTCGAGCGCGACGAGCACCTTGTCCAGGTAGGCCTGCTCCGACACGTCCAGGCCCAGGATGGCCTCGCAGATCTCGGTGTTCACGTGCTCCACCGCCTTCTGCACGCCCTTGCCGAAGTAGCGCTGCGGGTCGCCGTCGCGAAGCTCGATCGCCTCCCGCGAGCCGGTGGAGGCGCCCGAGGGCACGGCCGCGCGGCCCATCACGCCCGATTCGAGCAGCACGTCGGCTTCGACGGTGGGATTGCCTCGCGAATCGAGGATCTCGCGGGCAACGACTTCGACGATCGCGGTCATTCCTGGCTCCCTTGGCGACCGGGGGTCG
This sequence comes from Usitatibacteraceae bacterium, assembly GCA_044221765.1. Classification (GTDB taxonomy): domain Bacteria; phylum Pseudomonadota; class Gammaproteobacteria; order Burkholderiales; family Usitatibacteraceae; genus FEB-7. The sequence goes on from JBGAOO010000052.1 coordinate 3,122, forward strand.
CGCGGTGCGCGCGGGCCTCGCCGGCAGGCCCATATTCTAAGCCAAAGGGGGGGTCGCCGCCCTCACAATCCGTGACAAACCGAAAGGCGGGCACCATCCGGCGGCGCCCGTGCTGCGGCAAGATCGGGATGCCGTGAATCCGGTGGGAACTTCCGGCGCATCGAAGCGGAAGAGGGAGGAGGACCCGCGAATCCGCCCGTCGCCGAGCCCGAAGGACAAAGGAGCCCGCATGAAGAACCTGCTGCCGAACATCCTGTTGCCGCTGATGGCCGTCGCGGCCACCGCCGTGCCGACGGATCCCGCGCGCGCCTGCGCCCAGGCCGCGGCCGCCGAGCCGGCGAAGGCCGTGAAGGCCGCGCCCGCGAAGCATGCCGTCCCGTCCGGCGCCGCCGTGGCGGATTTCTGCGTGCGGCGCCCCGCGCTCAGGGCTTTCTGACGAGCGCCTCGGCCAGGCGGCGCGAAGCTTCCGCGTCGCGCTCGGCCGGCTGGGCCCCGCCCACGGCCGTGACGATCCACGTGCGCCCCTTCAGCACGTGCAGCTGCCCCTGCTTCGCGCTCCAGAAGGCCTTCGCATCGGAGAGCAGCAAGGGCTTCGTCTGGAACTTCAGCCGCTCGTCCTCGAAGGCGCGCTGCGCATCCGCCTCGGAGCGCGAGAAGCGCCAGGTGGCCGTGGCCGCGAGGTTCTTGCCGTCCTTCGCCGCCGTGTAGGTGCAGGTCGCCACGACCTTCGGGCGCTTCACCTTGGGGTTCACCGGCTCGGGCGCCGCGTTGGCGCCGAGCACGCTCGTGGCGTCGGCCGCCGTGAACACCTCGCAGGCGTCGAAGGCGTCCTGCGCCAGCGCGCCGGCGGCGCCGAAGGCGGCGAGGCTCGCCGCGAGAGTCAGTCGGATGGTCCGCATGTCGCTTCTCCCAGGGTTGGATCGGACAACGTGCGCATGGCGCTCGCGGTCGGGCGGCGGGTCGGTCAGTTGCTGACCACGTCCCGCATGCCGCCGAAGCGTCCGGTATAGGTGCAGGAATTATAGGTGTCGGTCGCGATGAAGTTCGCGCTGAACTGGTTCACCTGCGTGTCCAGGCCGGTCATCGTGAACGTGCCGCGGTTCACGCTCGTGCCGTTCGAGGTGCACTGCCAGGTGCCGCCGGAGATCGTCCCGGTGCGCCCCAGGCTCGTGAGCTGGCCGTTGTAGACGCAGGAGACGCCCGTCTGGATGACGTTGTTGATCGTGACCGCGGACACGCCCTGGATCTCCGCCCCCTGCGTGACGGTGAGCAGGCCCGTGATGTAGCTCGGGCCGTTCAGCGTGCCGCCCGGGCAGTTGGTGGCGATGGCGTACATGCCGCCCACGTACAGGCCCGTGACGACCTGCGTGCGGAAGCCGTAGCGCGTGATGTCCTTCGTGACCGAGGTGCCGCTGATCGTGTAGGAGAGCGTGCCCGTGGACGGCGAATTGAACGAGAGCGTCATCGTGCCCACGGGCGTCGTGGTCACCGAGGCCGGGTTGAACGAGCCCAGGCCGTAGTAGGGGCCCGCGGTCTGGTAGAGCGTGCCGGTGAAGCGCGTGAGGCCCGCGGGCTGCGGGGTCACCGGGGCGAGGCCCGAGGCCACGAACCAGCGCGGCGAGTTGTCGGCCCCGTAGTGGTAGAGGGTGACGAAGAGCAGCTCCTGCTGCTGGATCACGTTCAGGCCCCAGCCGCTCTCGGCGGCGTTCCACCAGATGTCGGTGAAATCGACGGAATAGGACGTGGCGCGCGCCGGAAGCGCGGCGGCGAGGGCGAGGCAGAGGAAGGCGGCCAGTCGGCGCAGGCGGGCGATCATCGGGTAAGCGCGCTCCGGGGAAAAGGGAACATTCTACCTTTCCCCGGGGCGTTTCCCTCGGCGGGCGCTACTCCAGGCCGAAGAGCCGCGCCCCGTTGCGCCAGCCGATCTTCGCGGCGGCCTCGGGCGGCAGCTGCCCGAGCCAGTTGCGGTAGTACGCGATGATCTCCGGGTAGGTCTGCCAGCGCTGGTTCACCCAGGTGTCGGAGCCGGCGACGAACCGGTCCGCGTGCCTCGTGAAGAAGGCCTTCCACTCGGGCGCGAGCGCCTTGCCCTCCACCACGTCGAACCGGTAGGAAAGCTCGCCCCAGAGCTGCGGGTACTTGCGCAGCAGCTCCTCCACCTTGTCCAGCGGCGTCGAGAAGCCCGTGTGCGCCCAGATCACCCGCGCCCTTGCGTTGTGGCGGTAGAGGATCTCGAGCGCGTCCACGTCGCAGTGGCAATGCAGGAGCAGGCCCTTCGCCACCGCGAAGTCGACGATGTCCTTCACCACCGGCGTGTCGGCCTCCTTCCCGTTCAGGTGGAACTCGCCCACGCCGCGGTAGATGCCGCGCTTTTCCTCCTCCACGATCATGCGATGGATCTCGGGCTTGCCGAACCAGGTGCCGTAGTCGCTGCGGTCGCGGTAGACGCGGATGAAGGGCACCACGGTGAACCCCGGCCGCGGGGCCTTGCGGTTCGCCTCGTGCAGCAAGCGCGTGCCGTCGTTGGGCCGGCTGTTGGCGAGGATGGCCTTCACGCCGTTCTTCGAGAACAGCTCCATCACCGTGCCGACGGGGTAGGTCTCCTGGGCCTCGTCGTTGTAGTGCAGGTGGGCGTCGAAGATCGGGCCTTCGTAGGCGCCCGCGGCGGGCAAGGCGAGGAGGATGAAAAAGGGGACGCTACCCTTTGCCAATCGAGATGCCGACCATTTCCACCACCGGGTTCCGGCAAAGGGTAGCGTCCCCTTTTTCACCTGTTCCATGGTCAGCGTGTCTTGCTCGTGCGCACGGTGAGCACGCTCGGCGGCGCCGCGAAGGTGTCGGCCCGCGCGTTCGCCCAGAACACCTGGTAGACGGGGTGATCGGGCACGCCCGCGAGCAGCTCGCCGGGCGCGAGCCAGGGGTGGAGCGTGGAGAGCGAGCGCACCTCGTTCGAGGACACGCGCCGGATCACGTGCTCCGGCCCCAGCTCGCTCGGGTGCATGAGGCCCGCGGCGCCCAACAGTTCCTTGAGCGCTTTCAGCGTGTTCTGCTGGAAGTTGAACACGCGCTCGGCCTTGTCGGGCACCACGAGCGCGCGCATGCGGCGCGGGTCCTGCGTGGTGACGCCGGTGGGGCAATGGCCGGTGTGGCAGGTCTGCGCCTGCAGGCAGCCCAGGGCGAACATGAAGCCGCGCGCGGAATTGCACCAGTCCGCGCCGATCGCCATGGTGCGCGCGATGTCGAAGGCGGTGACGATCTTGCCGCTCGCGCCCACCCGGATCCTGTCGCGCAGGTTCACGCCCACGAGCGAGTTGTGCACGAGCATGAGCGCCTCGCGCAGGGGCGCGCCCACGTGGTCGGTGAACTCCAGGGGCGCGGCGCCCGTGCCGCCCTCCCCGCCGTCGACCACGATGAAGTCGGGCGTGATGCCCGTCTCGACCATCGCCTTCACGATGCCGAACCACTCCCACGGGTGGCCGATGGCGAGCTTGAAGCCGGTGGGCTTGCCGCCGGAGAGCTTGCGCAGGCGCTCGACGAACTGCAGCAGGCCGATGGGCGTGGAGAAGGCGGAGTGCCGCGCGGGCGAGACGCAGTCCACGCCGACGGGCACGTGGCGCGCCTCGGCGATCTCGGGCGTCACCTTCGGGCCGGGCAGCACGCCGCCGTGGCCGGGCTTGGCTCCCTGCGAGAGCTTCACCTCGATCATCCTCACCTGCTCGGTGGTGGCGTTGGCGACGAAGCGCTCCTCGCTGAAGGTGCCGTCGTCGTTGCGGCAGCCGAAGTAGCCGCTGCCGATCTCCCAGACGAGGTCGCCGCCCCTCTCGCGGTGGTAGCGCGAGATCGAGCCCTCGCCCGTGTCGTGGTAGAAGTTGCCGCGCTTCGCGCCCTCGTTGAGCGCGAGCACCGCGTTGGCCGAGAGCGCGCCGAAGCTCATCGCGGAGATGTTGAACACGCTGGCCGAATAGGGCTTCGCGCAGCGGCCCTCCCCGATGGCGATGCGGAAATCGTGGCTCTCGGGCTCCACCGGCGCGATGGAATGGTTGATCCACTCGTAGTGCTGCTCGTAGAGGTCGAGCTGCGTGCCGAAGGGGCGCTTGTCCACGGCGCCCTTGGCGCGCTGGTAGACGATGGAGCGCTGCACGCGCGAGAAGGGCGTCTCGTCCTTGTCCGCCTCGATGAAGTACTGGCGGATCTCGGGGCGGATGAACTCGAAGAAGAAGCGGAAGTGCGAGATCACCGGGTAGCTGCGACGGATGGCCTGGCGCGGCTGCAGGTAGTCCCGCAGCCCCAGGAGCGCGAGCAGGCCGAACACCGCGGCCGGCAGCCACCACCAGGGCGACATCGGCGCGGCGAAGGCGCACACCGCGGCGAAGAGCGCGCAGGTGGCCCAGGCCCAGTAGCGCTCGGGAAGGATGCGATCGATGAGGCTTCCCACGGCGTGCTCCTCGTAGTGGCGCTTGTCGGCCCCGGCGGTGGACTCTACGGAAAGCCACCCCCCTTGTAAACGAGGGCCGGACCGCCTAGCGGAACAGGCCGCGCAACGCGTCCTTCACGCCTTCCTTGCCGCCCTGGCGCAGCAGGTCCACGTTCGTGAGCACGCGCTGCGCGATCTTCGCGGTGAGGCTCGCCGTGACGCGCCGCGCCGCCTCGGCCGCCGTGACGCCTCCCGTGCCCTTGCCCAGGTCGCGCAGGTCGACGTCGGGGATGTCGAAGGTGAGGCCGCCGCCCTTGAGCACGGGGTTGGTCATGGTGACCTTCGCCCCGCGCAGCAGGATGCGGCCGATCACGTAGCGCCGCCCCGAGGGCTTCGCGCCCGCGCCGCCGCCCTCGCCTTCCCCGCCGGAACGCTTCACGTAGGCCTCGATGCTGCGCTGGATCGTCTCGAGGTTGCTGCTGCCGCGCCCGGGCTCGTAGGACACGCGCGGCGCCTCGACGAGGATCTCGCGGATCACCACGACCTCGTCGCGCAGGGTCGCGGGCACCAGCGCGACCGAGATCTCGCCCACGCGAAGCGCGGGTGCGGCGGAGAAGCCGGGCGGATTGCCGATCTCGACCCCGTGCAGGCTGCCGTGCCCGTCGGCGGCGGACAGGCGCACCTCGCCCACCGTCACCGCCGTTCCCGTGACCTGCGGGCCGATGCGCTCGATCGTCGTCTTCACGAGGAAGTCGAGCGAGTGGTAGGCCCACCACAGGCCGCCCGCGACGAGCGCGAGCACGACGACGAGCAGCGGCAGCCAGCGCTTCATCGCACCCGGGCGCGGGACGACCTACTCCAGCGCGGCCAGTGCCGCGCGAAGCCCGAGCGCCTCGCCGCCCTGCGGCCTGCCCGGCCGCGAGATGTCGTTCCACGCGTAGGTGTCGAAGTGCGCCCACGCCAGGCCCTCGGGCACGAACCAGTCGAGGAAGAGCGCGCCGACGATGGCGCCCGCGAAGCCGGCCTTGCCCGAGTTGTTGAAGTCGGCGACGTCGCTGTCGAACAGGCGCCGGTAGCCGCGCCAGAGCGGCAGGCGCCAGATCGGGTCTTCCACCGCCTCGCTCGCGGCGAGGAGCTTCGCGGCGAGCTTCTCGTCGTTCGCGAACATCGCCGGCAGCTCGGGGCCGAGCGCCACGCGCGCCGCGCCCGTGAGCGTGGCGAAATCGAGGAGGAGCTTGGGCTTGTCCTCGGCGGCATAGGCGAGCGCGTCGCACAGCACCATGCGTCCCTCGGCATCGGTGTTGCCGATCTCGACCGTGTGGCCCTGGCGCGTGCGCACCACGTCGCCCGGGCGGTAGGCGTTGCCGCCGATCGCGTTCTCCACGGCCGGCACGAGCAGCTGCAGGCGCCAGGGCAGCTTGCGCTCCATCACCAGGCGCGCGAGCGCGATGGCGTGCGCGGCCCCGCCCATGTCCTTCTTCATGAGGCGCATGCCGTCCGCGCCCTTGATGTCGAGCCCGCCGGTGTCGAAGCACACGCCCTTGCCCACGATGGCGAGGCGCGGGTGCTTCGGGTTGCCCCAGTTGAGCTCGAGCAGGCGCGGCTCGCGCGTGGCGGCGCGGCCCACGGCGTGGATCGCCGGGAAGTTCTGCGCGAGCAGCTCGTCGCCTACCCACTCGTCGAACTCGGCGCCGAACTGCTCGGCCTGCTCGCGCACGATGTCCGACAACTCCGCGGGCCCCATGTCCTCGGCCGGCGTGTTGACCAGGTCGCGCACGAGCTTCACGGCGCCCGCGAGGCCCAGCGCCTCCGTGACCTTCGCCGTCGCCTCGAGCTGCAGGTCCGCGGGCTTGCGGCGCGACTTGCGGTAGCGCGCGAACTGGTAGCTGCCCAGGGCCCAGCCGAAGGCGGCCTTGTCCTCGCCGAGCGTCACCGGACCTTTCCCGAGCGCGTAGCGGCCGGGCGCCAGGCGAAGCGGCAGGTGCGCGAGCGCCCAGGGATCGTCCGCGTCGCGCACGCCCACCAGCACCAGCTCCACGTCGCCCTTCGCGCCGGGGACGGTGACGAGCGTGTGGGCGCGGCCCTCGAAATCGCTCGCCTCCACCCAGCGGCGCTGCGCCGCGGTGAGCTTCTCGAGCAGCTTGGGCAGGCGCTTCGCGTCGGTGGCGAGGAGCGGAATGGCCTTTTCGAAGGCCTTCTTGTCGGTGATGACGGTCATGGGGGGCGGGTCCGGGATTGCGGGGCGAAGGCGCAATTCTACCGGCTTGCCGCGCGCGACCCCGGGCGAGGAGCGCTTCCGGCGGCTACTTGATCCGCTTGTACTCGATCTCCCACTTCGTCTCCCACGACTTGCCGCCGTCGTCCGAGCGCTGCCAGAGCCACTTCAGGGAATCGGCGGCGATGTCCTGGAAGACCATGCGCTGGCGGAACTTCCTGCCGGCCTGCTCCGCCTCGCGCTCGAGCACCATGCGCCCGTCGGCGAAGCCGCCGGTGAAGTCGAGGTAGGCGCCGGTGTTGTCGACCCAGGTCTGCTTCCAGCGGCCGGCGTTGCGGTCGAACGCGGAGACGCTCAGGCCGTTCAGCTTCGAGCCCGGGGCGCCCGTGAAATGCTCCTGGATCACGCAGCCGCCGTGCGAAGCGGTGATCCGGTTGAAGCTCGACCCGCCCTGGTAGTAGAGCGCCCAGTCGCCCAGCCAGAAATCGAACTGGCGCGCTTCCTTGCTGTCGCACCCGGCGGGCACGGGTGCCTGGGCGAGGCAGCTGCCCGCGAAGAGGACGGAAAGGGCGAGGATCGGCAGGCGGCTCTCAGGCATGGCGGCGCTCCGGCGGATGGAGGGCCCATTGTGGTGGCGATGGCCCGCCGGCGCGGTTACGGATTCTTGCCCTTCGTCACCGCATCGCCCCGGGGAAAACCCGCATGCCGGATGCACCCAATTGACGCCGCGCAAGGGCCTGCCTCGCCAGCGCTCCTAGCATGGATGCAGGAGGAGAATAAGAAGATGACCTGCGCCTGGATCACCCATCGCGATTGCCTGCTCCACGAAATGGGCCCCGGGCATCCGGAATGCCCGGAACGCCTGGACGCCATTTCCGACCACCTGCTCGCCCAGGGGCTCATGAGCCTCATGGTGCCGTACGACGCGCCCAACGCCACCGTGGAGCAGCTCGAGCGCGCCCACACGGCCCACCATGTCCTGGAGATGCTGAACGCCGCGCCGGCGGAGGGCTATGTCCACGTGGACCCGGACACGGCCATGAACCCCCACTCGATCAAGGCGGCGCTGCGCTCGGCCGGGGCCGCGGTGCTCGCGACCGACCTCGTGATCAAGGGAGAGGTGAAGACCGCCTTCTGCGCCGTCCGCCCGCCGGGCCACCACGCCACGCGCGATGCGCCCATGGGCTTCTGCTTCTTCAACAACGCCGCCGTGGGCATCCGGCACGCGCTCGACGTGCACGGCCTGGAGCGCGTGGCGCTCATCGACATCGACGTGCACCACGGCAACGGCAGCGAGGACATCCTCGCCTCCGATGCGCGCGTGCTCATGGCTTCCACGTTCCAGCGCGGGCTCTACCCCTTCCTGGGCGACGAGCCCAAGGGCCTCAACATGGTGAACGTGGGCCTCGCGGCCGGCAGCCGGGGCGAGCAGTTCCGCGCCGCCGTGCTCGAGTACTGGATGCCCGCGCTGGAGGCCTTCCGGCCGCAGCTGCTCTACATCTCCGCCGGGTTCGACGCGCACCGCGCCGACGACATGGCGAGCCTGGGCCTGGTCGAGGACGACTACGCCTGGGTCACCGAGCAGCTGGTGCAGGTGGCGCACCGCTACTGCGACGGGCGCGTGGTCTCGCTGCTGGAGGGCGGCTACCACCTGCACGCGCTCGCGCGCAGCGTGGCGGCGCACGTGCGCGAGCTGATCTCCGCCTGAGGCGCTAGTGCTTCATCGGCGGCGCGCCGCCGGGCGCGCGCACCTCGGCCTTCACCTCGAGCGTCGACTTCTTCCCGTCCTTGCCCACCACGGTGAGCGTGACGGGCACGGTGGCGCCCTTCTCGAGCGGCTTCACCAGGTCGATGAGCATCACGTGGTAGCCGCCGGGCTTGAGTTCCACCGCCTTGCCCGCCGGCAGCGCGAGGGAGTCGACCGCGCGCATGCTCATCACGTTGTCCTTCATCGCCATCTCGTGGACCTCGACGATCTTCGCCGCGGGCGAGGCGGCACCGACGAGCTTCGCGTCCTCGGAGCTCTTGATCGTCATGAACAGGCCCGAGGCCTTCTGTACCGGGACGGTGCCGCGCGCCCAAGCATCGGTGACCGTCACTTCGGCAACGGCGTATCCCGCGGCCAGCAGGCAGGCGGCCGCGCACAGCTTCAGAACAGGCTTCATGGGAATCCTTCGCGAGCGACCCCGAGACGCTCGGGGCAATCCTGCGAATTATAGTCCCCTAGCGACGCACGCCCGGCGCCTCGACGGCGAGCCCCTGCGCGCGCCAGGCGAGGTAGAGCTCGAGTGCCAGGAGATCGTCCGACCCGTGCGCCGGCTGCTGCGCGCGCACCCCGTAGAAGCACGCCCGCAGGCGCCGGTGCAGCGAGCCCGCGGACTGCCACTCCAGGCGGTAGGCGGGCCAGCCCGTCGGATGGCCCTGGCTGATCGGCTCCGCGAGCAGCGTGCGGCCCCAGTTCGCGTCGTGGCAATGGGTGCAGGCGAGGTTCAGCTGGCCCACGCGCGTGAAGTAGAGCGCGCGGCCGCGCTCGAGGAGCGCCTTCGCCCCGCCCTCGACCTCGATGCCCACGGGCATCCCCCGCGACTGGTGGGCCACGAAGGCGGCGAGCGCGACGAGCGCCTCCGATTCCGGGGCGAAGCCGGGCGCGCCCTGGTTCGCGCGCCGGCACGCGTCGATGCGCGCCTCGAGGTTCACCACGCGGCCGAGCTTCGCGTCCCAGGCCGGCAGCCGGGCGGCCACTCCCTTCATCGAGCGCGCCGCCTCGCCATGGCATCCTTCGCAGGCGGGCGCGCCCCCCGCGGGCTTCTCGCGCCAGAGCGCGGCGCCCTTGTCCACCCAGAGCATGCCGGGATTGGCGAAATCGTCGGCCTGGAGCGCGCGCACGTCCGCGCCCTGGAACTGCGCGCCGGAAAGCAGCGGCACGGGACGGGCGGGCGGCTGCGCGAAGGCGAGCGCCGCAAGCGAGGAGAAGGCGAGGGCCGCGAGGGACTTCAAGAGACGACGAGCGTGGCTTTCACGGAGCCGCGCACGCCTTCGTCGTCGATCCAGTCCACCACGAGTTCGCCGCTTTCCCGCGCCACGACCCAGAACGCGAGGTAGGGGTTGGCCGAGATGCCCGAGCCCAGCTCGGCGCGGAACACCTCCACGCCCGCATAGCGGCAGGCGAGGGAATTGACGACGTTCATCGGGAAGGCCCGGCCGTTCGCGTCGCGGCGAAAGCCCGTCTCCATCGGGTGCGCGATGAGCAGGCGCACCTCGACTGCCTCGCCCTTGCGCGCGCTCGGCGGCACCTGCAGGCGCGCGTTCGCCATCAGAGCGCCTCGTCCAGGCAGGCGGCGGAGGTGACGACCACCTCCTTCTGCGCGAGGCGGAAGCGCCCGCCCGAGAGGGAAGCGAGCACCGTGACGTTCTGCGTGCCCGCCAGTCGTATGCGCGTGGCCACCTGTGCGCGACCCGAATGCGCGCCGAGATGGAAGGCTGCCACCTGCGGGCGCGGATTGCGCTCGGCGAACACGTGGAGGGCCGTGACGTGGTCCTGCGCGCTCATGGGGCTGTCGACGCGGATGCGCAGCGCGATCGAGTTGCCGTTCTCCGCCAGGGGCGGGATCTCGATCTCGATGCCGCCCTTGTCCGGCGCCTTGCCGCCGGTGATGCGCGCGATGAGCGGGGCGAGATCCTGCACGGGCAGGAAGACCTGCGCGAGCGCCGGCAAGGCGGAGGCCGCCACGGTGCCGGCGCCGGGGCGAGGAAGCGCCGGCGCCTCACCGCAGGCCCGAGAGATAGGCCACGAGGTCCTCCACCTGCCGTGCCTCGAGCACCGGCCGCCCCGCGTAGGCCGGCGCCACGCGCGCGAGGCCTTCGGTGCGGTGGAACGCGGGCATCACGGCCTGCGCGTTCACGCGCGTGATGTCCGCGATGCGGAAGCGGATCTCGCCCGCGGTGAGCCGCGCGCCCACGCCCTCGAGCGCCGGGCCCACGTCGCCCGCAACCGCGACGCCGGGCACGCGGTGGCACAGCACGCAGTGCCCGCCCTCGCGCGAGACGAACGCCTCGCGCCCGCGCGCCGCATCGCCCGCCGGGCCGAGCGGCGCCTGCTCGAGCGGTGCCGCAGCGCAGGCACCAACCAGCGCGAGCACGCCACCGCCCACCAGGACCCGGATGTTCCCAACCTCACCGATCACTTGAGTTCATCCGTGTGCATCCGTGTTCATCCGTGTCCCAAGCCTTTCCATTCCGCCAGCCACGCTCAGGCCTTCTTGAGCTCTCCCGGCTTGAGCGGCAGCGTGCGCACGCGCTTGCCCGTGGCGGCGAACACCGCGTTGAGCACCGCCGGCGCGAAGGACAGCGCCCCGGGCTCGCCGTGGCCTCCCCAGAAGCCGCCCGTGGGCACGAGCACCGTCTCGACCTTCGGCGCGTCCGTGATGCCCGGCAGCGGGAAGGTGTCGAAGTTGCCCTCGACGATGCGTCCGTCCTTCACCGTGTTGGCCTGGTAGAACATGCCGACGCAGAAGGCGGCGTTGCCCTCGGCCTGGGCCGCGCAGGTGTCCGGGTTCACGACGTACCCCGAGTCGATCGCCATCACGAAGCGGTGGATCTTCAGGTCGCCCTTGTCGGTCACCGACACCTCGGCCACGCCGGCGGTGAAGCTGCCGAAGCCGTCGGACATCGCGATGCCGCGGAAGACGCCCGGCGGCAGCGGCGTGCCCCAGCCCGCGTGCTTCGCGGCGGCCTCGAGCACGAGCCGGTTCTTGTCGCCGGGCTTGAGCATCGCCAGGCGGAAGGCGAGCGGGTCCTTGCCCGCGGCGTGCGCCAGCTCGTCGATGAAGCACTCGCGGTAGACGCCGTTCTGCAGCCCCGGCGCGCGCCAGAAGCCCACGGGCACGTGCGGGTTGCGCATCGCGTAGTCGACCTGCTGGTTGGCGATGGTGTAGGGCATGTCGCTCAGCGTGCGCACCGCGGTGAAGTCGATGCCCTTCTGGATGCCCTCGGGCCTGAGCAGCGCGAGGATCGAGGGGCAGGCGATCTTCGCCTCGAAGGCGACCACGTTGCCCTGCGCGTCCAGGCCCGCCTTCATCCGCACCAGGCTCATCGGGCGGAAGAAGCCGTGGCGCATGTCCTCCTCGCGCGAGCACATCATCTTCACCGGCACGCCCGGCATCTGCCTGGCGATGAGCACGCCCTGCGTCACGAAGTCCTGCGGGGCGCCGCGGCGGCCGAAGCCCCCGCCGAGCATCATCTTGTGCACCTCGACCTTCTCCAGCGGGATGCCGGCGGCCTCGGAGGCGGCGGCCATCGAGGCCTCGCCGTTCTGCGTGGAGGTCCACACCTCGAGCATGCCGTCGGGCTTGAACCAGGCGGTGCAGGTCATCGGCTCCATGGTCGCGTGGTTGAGGTAGGGCGAGGTGTACTCGGCCTCGACCACCTTCGCCGCGCCCGCCAGGGCCGCCGCGCAGTCGCCGGCCTTCTTCGCCTCGGGCAGCTTCGGGTCGGCGAGGCCCTCGCGCATGAGCTTCATGATGGATTCGTCCGAGGCCGTGGCGTTCGGGCCGAAGTCCCACTCGATCTTCACGCGCTTGAGCGCCTCGTTGGCGCGCCACCAGTTGTCCGCGACCACGGCGACGAAGTTGCCCTCGCGCACCACCTTCTTCACGCCGCGGCGCTTCTCCGCCTCGGCCGAGTCGACGCTCTTCACCTTGCCGCCGAACACCGGGCATTGCGCGATCGAGGCGTGCAGCATGCCCGGCAGCGACACGTCCACGCCGAACACGGGCTTGCCGAGCACCTTGTCGGGGATGTCCAGGCGGCGCACCGGCTTGCCGGCGATCTTCCAGTCCTTCGGATCGCGCAGCTTCACGTCCTTGGGCGGCTCGAGCTTCGCGGCCTGGGCGGCCACCTGCCCGTAGCGCAGCCGGCGCTTGGTCGGCCCGTGCGTGATGACGCCCTTCTCGACCGTGCACTCGGCGGCCGGCACCTTCCACTGGGCCGCGGCGGCGGCCACCAGCATCTCGCGGGCGCTCGCGCCGGCCTTGCGCACGTAGTCCTGCGAGCTGCGCACGCCCTGGCTGCCGCCGGTGGACATGGAGCCCCAGATGCGCTTGCGCTTCACGTGCTCGTTGGGCGAGGCGAACTCGCACGAGACCTTCATCCAGTCGCAGTCGAGCTCCTCGGCGACGAGCTGCCCGAGCGCGGTGTAGGTGCCCTGCCCCATCTCCGAGCGCGCGATGCGGATCACCACGCGGTCGTCGGGGTGGATCACCACCCAGGCGTTCACCTCGGTGGGCGGCGCGCCGGAGGCGGCGGCCGCGGGGAACGTGAACTCGAGGGCGAGGCCGCCGCCGAGCGCGGCGGAGGCCTTGAGGAAGGTGCGGCGGCCGGCGGAACGGACGGCGGGCTTGGCGGTGGTCGTCATGGCGGCTCTCCTCAGGCTTTCTTGCCGGCGGCGGGCGTGGTCGCCTCGGCGCCGTCGGCTTTTCGAATCGAAGGTTCGCCCGCGGCCGCATGAATGGCCTTGCGCACCCGGACATACGTGCCGCAGCGGCAGAGGTTCGTCATGGCCTCGTCGATGTCGGCGTCGGTGGGATGCGGCTTCTTCGCGAGCAGCGCGGCGGCCGACATCATCATCCCGGTCTGGCAGTAGCCGCACTGGGGCACCTCGTGCTCGATCCAGGCCTTCTGCACGCGGTGCAGGCCCGGCTTGGACAGGCCCTCGATCGTGGTGATCCTCTTGCCCTGCACCTCCCCCGCCTTGGTGCGGCAGGAGGTGACGGGCTCGCCGTCGATGAGCACGGTGCACGCGCCGCACTGCGCGATGCCGCAGCCGTACTTGGTGCCGTGGAGCTTCAACTGGTCGCGCAGCACCCAGAGCAGCGGCATCTCGGGTTCGACGTCGACGCTGTAGTTTCGGCCATTCACGGTGAGCTTGATCATGGAATCTCCAGGGATGGGGCGGCGGGAGGAAAAGGCGCGGGCCCGGGGATTCTGCTACCGGGCGTGAACAGAAATCAATGACGGCGGTGGGTTCGTCGCCTTCGGGCGACGTTGCCGGCGGCGCCGCAGAAGTGCTGAAGGGTTTGAAGCACGCTGCGCTGAAGGGGACATGTGTGCGCTGAAGGGGACAGACACTTTCACCCTTGGATACTGGGAAGTGCAGCGCGAGTGCCTGACAGTCGAGAT
>JBGAOO010000433.1:0-2027 GCA_044221765.1 Usitatibacteraceae bacterium
GACGGAGAGAGGTCAGAAGCCCCCCTGCCTTCGGGTTATCCGGGCGATCCGCATAGGTGAATTGGGTCAGGTCGGACGCAAGGGTTCCTTGCACCTTTGCCTATGGCACGAACGTCAGCTTCGGGTCGATTCCTGCCCCTCATCACCGCCTAGGTCAACAAGACGTCCCAGGCTGGCAGACCCGCCAATCCCGCGCGGCGCAATTTTGTATACAATTCTGGCGTCGCTACCCGGCCCACCCGCCGACGGAGTCCCGCGCCCATGACGACCCCAGCCCCCGAAACGATCCTGAACCACATCGCCGGCGAGTGGACCGCGAGCCGCTCCGGCCGCACCGCCGACGACACGAACCCGGCCGACACGCGCGAGGTGGTGGCCCGCTTCCCGCAATCGAGCCGCGACGACGCCGAGGCCGCCGTCGCCGCGGCCGCCGGCGCCTTCGACGCCTGGCGCCGCACCCCCATCGGCAAGCGCGCCAAGGCCCTGATGGTCGCGGGGGATTACCTCGAGGCGAACGCCGAGCGCTTCGCCGTGGAGATGACGCGCGAGGAGGGCAAGTCCGTCGCCCTGGCCAGGGACGAGTTCCTGCGTGCAGCCCAGACGCTGCGCTTCTACGCGGTCGAGGGCCAGACCTTCGGCGGCGAGACCTTCCCGCAGGACGACCCGGACATGCTCGTGTACACCGCGCGCGAGCCCCTGGGCGTGGTGACGGCGATCTCGCCCTGGAACTTCCCCGTCTCGATCCCGGCGCGCAAGATCGCCCCCGCGCTCATCACCGGCAACACGGTCGTCTTCAAGCCCTCGTCGGATGCGCCGCTCTCGGGCTTTCGCCTGGCCGAGGCGCTCGTGAAGGGCGGCCTGCCCAAGGGCGCGTTCAACTTCATCACCGGCGCGGCCTCCGAAGTCGGTCCCGCGATCACCGAGGACCCGCGCGTGCGCGCCGTCACCTTCACCGGCTCGACAGCCGCTGGCGAGCGCATCCACAAGGCCGTGCCGCTCACCACGCGCACGCAGATGGAATTGGGCGGCAAGAACCCGCTCGTGGTGATGGAGGACGCCGACCTCGACCTGGCCGTGGATCTCGCCGTGAAGGGCGGCCTGTCGCTCTCGGGGCAGGCCTGCACGGGCACCAGCCGGATCATCGTGGTATCCGGCGTTCTGGCGGCCTTCACCGAGAAGCTCGTCGCGAAGGTGAATACGCTCAGGATCGGCAGCGGCCTCACGCCGGGCATGGACCTGGGACCGCTCGCCACGGAATCGCAGCTGCGCACGGTGCTCGCCTACATCGAGGCCGGCAGGAAGGAAGCGGCGCTCCTCGTGGGCGGCGAGCGCCTCGCGGGCGCGGGATACGAGCACGGCTACTACGTGACGCCCGCGGTCTTCGGGTGCGTCACGCCCGCCTGCCGCATCGCGCGCGAGGAGATCTTCGGGCCCGTGCTCGCGGTCCTCGAGGCGAAGGATTTCGCGAGCGCCCTCGCGATGGCGAACGAGACGGAGTACGGCCTCGCCGCCTCGATCTGCACGAAGAACGCGCGCTACGCCCACGAGTTCGCGAAGGAGTCCCAGGCCGGCTCGGTGAAGGTGAACCGCACCACCACCGGCAACCTCGTGAACGCGCCCTTCGGCGGCATGAAGCGCTCGAGCACGGCCACCTTCCGCGAGTCCGGCCGCACGGGCCTGGAGTTCTTCACGCAGGTGAAGACGGTCTACCGCGGCGTGTGAGCCTGCCGATGGACGCCAAGCGACAGTCTCCGGCGGGGCCCGCGGGGCGCGGCAAGGCCGCGGTGTCCGAGCGCGCCGTCGTGGCGACGGGCAACCCGCTCGCCGCCGAGGCCGCGCAGGCCGTGTTGCTCGAGGGGGGCAGCGCGATCGATGCGGCCATCGCCGCCGACGCGGTGATGGGCGTGGTCGAGCCCATGGCCACCAGCATCGGCGGCGACCTGCTCGCGATGGTCGTGCCACCCGGCGGGGCGCCCGTCGCCTACAACGGCACGGGCCGCGCGCCGGCCGCCTTCGACCCGGTCGAG
>JBGAOO010000434.1:0-2012 GCA_044221765.1 Usitatibacteraceae bacterium
CGCCGCGTTCCTCGCGCTCTTCGCGCTCGCCCTTTTCGCCCTTCTCGCCCGCCTCACCGGCCTCGCCCCCGGCGCCCGCGCCGGGCTTCACGCCCGCGGCGCCTTCGCCCTTCTCGCCCTTCTCGCCCCCTTCACCGCCCTCGCCGAACGCCGCGAACGTGGTGTTCAGGCCCTTCACCAGGGCGTCCTTCTCGGCGGCCGTCAGGCGCGCCTCGGGGTGCAGCAGCAGGTAGTCGTTCGGAGGCATCTCGCCCTTGGCCACGGTCTCGCCCGCCTCGCCCGCCGCCTCGGCGCCCTCTTCGCTGGCCGTGTTGAGCGCGGTGAAGTTGAGCGCCTCGCGGCCCTCGTCGACGTGCGACTGGATGCGCCACGAGATCGGGGCGATGGACGCGTACCACGGCCACCGGGTCCGGTTGCTGTGGCAGTCGAAGCAGGCCCGCTCGGCCAGCTTCTGGGTGGCGGGCGAGTCGAACTGGACGATCTGCCCGTCCGCCGGCGCGGCGTGGTTGCGGCCGTAGGGCACGAGCTGCAGGGCGGCGAAGAGCAGGACGGGCACGCCCAGGAACAGGGCGAGTTTGCGGGTGGGGGTCATGGCGATCTCCTCCAGTGCGGGGTGGGACGGCGGAAGGTTCCTGCGACCGTCGGAAGTGTGGGACGGGAGGCGCTTCGCGCACATCGGGCGCATGCCGTATGGTGGCCGCGCAAGTCCTTGCGGCTTCGCACCTCCGGCAAATGACGGATACGCATTCGCGCACTCGGATCGCCCGCACGCGCCAGGACCTGCTCACGGACTCTCCCCGGGTCTGGCGGGGCAGCCACGCCTTCGTCGAGCTGTCGTTCATCCTGCTCGGCGCGGCCGCGGCCGTCCTGCTGCTGCGCGGCTGGCTCGACACCGAGCGGTCGCTGGAAGGGGTCCGCGCCGCGCTCGCCTCGCGGCAGGCCGAGCGCGACCACTGGCAGGCGCTCGCCCGCAACGCCCTGCGCGGGCTCGGCGAGGCGATGGACCGGCAGTTCGACGCGTGGGCGCTGACCCCGGCCGAGAAGGAGACGGCGATGTTCCTGCTCAAGGGGTACAGCCACAAGGAAGTCGCCGCGCTCACGTCGCGCAGCGAACGCACCGTGCGCCAGCACGCGGTGAGCGTGTATCGCAAGTCCGGGCTCGGCGGCCGCGCGGAACTGGCCGCCTTCTTCTTCGAGGACATGCTGCTGCCCTCGGACGCGGCCAACGCACCGCCCGGCGGCGGCGAGGACGGCGCGCCGAAGTCCTGACGCACGCCGGCGCGGGTTGTGCCCCGCCGGGTGCTCCCCTACCTTGCGCGTGAAGGCGTGTTCGCATCAGGAGCCGTCCGCAGGGAGCGCCCGACCGGCCGTGTCCGACTTCATCCAGTTCGAGAACGTCTCGCGCCACTACGGCAGCGTCCGCGCCGTGGACGACGTCACGCTCGGTATCGGCAAGGGCGAGTTCTTCTCGCTCCTGGGCCCCAGCGGCTGCGGCAAGACCACCCTGCTGCGCATGCTCGCGGGGTTCGAGCGCCCCGACCGCGGCCGCGTGCTGCTGGACGGCGTCGACATCACCGAGCTGCCGCCCGAGCGCCGCAAGGTCAACACGATCTTCCAGAACTACGCGCTCTTCCCCCACCTGACCGTGCGCCAGAACATCGCGTTCGGACCCTCGGTCGCCAGGCGGCCGCGGCGCGAGATCGACGAGGAAGTGGACAAGATGCTCGCCCTGATCCAGATGGGCGACCACGCCGACAAGCGCGTCGACCAGATCTCCGGCGGCCAGAAGCAGCGCGTGGCCATCGCCCGCGCGCTCATCAACAAGCCGGCCGTGCTGCTGCTCGACGAGCCGCTCGCGGCGCTCGACCTCAAGCTCCGCCAGCGCATGCTGATCGAGCTCGACATGGTGCACGACCAGGTCGGCATCACGTTCGTGTTCGTGACCCACGACCAGGGCGAGGCCATGAGCCTGGCCGACCGCGTCGCGGTCATGAACGCGGGCCGCATCGAGC
>JBGAOO010000435.1:0-2004 GCA_044221765.1 Usitatibacteraceae bacterium
CGCGTTCAGGCGCGCGGCAGCGGCGCCACGCGAAGGTGATCCGGCGCCAGTCCGGCGAGATGCTGCTCGTGCATCGCCTCGTAGAGCGCCTCCAGGTGCCGAGCGAAGCGCGGCGTGTCGAAGAGCGGCGCGGTGCGGCGGCCGGCCTCGAGCCTCGAGCGCAGCGCCGCGAGCCGCCCCGGGTCCGTGGCGAGCGCGACCGCGAGGTCCTCGTATTCCTGCGGCGTGCGTGCGATGAGCTCGGGCAGCCCCACGGCCGTGAGCAGGCTCGCGGCCACGCGAGAGGCGAACGTCTCGCCCGGGCAGGTGAGCACCGGCAGCCCGGCCCACAGGGCATCGCTCGCCGTCGTGTGCGCGTTGTAGGGCGCGGTGTCCAGGAAGAGGCCGGCGCTCAGGTGGCGCCGCAGGTGTTCCTGCAGGGGCCGGCGAGGCGCGAACACGAGCCGCCCGGGATCGAGCCCCGCGCGGGCCGCCTCGGCACGCAGGTTCCGCGCGGCCGTCTCGTTGTCCTCGAGCAGCCAGAGCACGCTGCCCTCCACGCGCCCGAGCACGCGCATCCAGCACGCGAAGACCGCCGGCAGGATCTTGTAGTTGTCGTTGAAGCAGCAGAAGACGAAGCCCGCCGCCGGCAGGCCGAGTTCCTCGCGGGGGAAGGCGCCCTCGGGGAAGGGGCAGGTCGAGTCGTTGGGCTGGTAGCTGTCGGGCAGGTACGCGATCTTCTCCACGTAGTCGGCCTCGGCCCCGGGCGGGACGAGCGTCGCGTCGGCGATCACGTAGTCGATGAAGTCCGCGCCCATCGTGCCCGGGTAGCCCACGAAGCTCGCCTGCACGGGCGCGGCGCGCGAGGCGAAGATCCCCGGGCGGCAATCCTGCGTGAGGCCCTTCAGGTCGACGGCGATGTCCAGGCCGAGCTCGCGCGCCCGGCGCGCCACCTCGTCGTCCGCCGTCCCGCGCACGTCGAGGTAGCGCTCGAACGCCGCGGCCACGCGGCGCTGCAGCGCATCGCCCGTGTCCGGGCCGAAGGAGAAGGCCGTGAACTCGAATCGCGACCGGTCGTGGCGCTCGAACAGGTCGACCATCAGCCGGGAAGTCGCGTGCTCGAAGAAATCGGCGGAGAAGTAGCCCACGCGGATGCGCTCGCGCCGCGTGCGCGTGGCGAAGGCGGCGGGCACGGGCGCGGCGGGAAAGCGCTCGCGTACCCGGATCTCGGCCGCCCGGCGGTGCGTCGCGGGGGGGACGGGCATCGCGCGCGTGGCGAACGGCAGCGAGGCCGGCCCGCCGCGGCCGATCGCCTCGGCCAGGCGCGGCGGGCAAGGGCGCGGCGGGAAAGCGCTCGCGCACCAGGATCTCGGCCGCCCGGCGGTGCGTCGCGGCGGGGAAGGGCATCGACAGCGTGGCGAACGGCATCGACGCCGGCTCGCCGCGGCCGATCGCCTCGGCCAGGCGCGCGAACGGCGCCTCGATCCCGGGCCAGTCGCAGGCCCGCAGGCGCGCGTGCAGCCAGGTGCCGCGCAGG
The DNA here is from genome assembly GCA_044221765.1 of Usitatibacteraceae bacterium. GTDB lineage: Bacteria > Pseudomonadota > Gammaproteobacteria > Burkholderiales > Usitatibacteraceae > FEB-7. The sequence goes on from JBGAOO010000435.1 coordinate 1,517, forward strand.
TAGGGCTTGTCCGGCGCGAGGGCGAGCGCCTGCTCGTAGCCGGCGATCGCCTCCGGCAGGCGCTTCAGGTCGGCGAGCGCGTGGGCCCGGTCGGCGTGCGCGTCGGCATGGCCGGGCTCGATCGCGATCGCGCGCTCGAAGCTCGCCACGGCCTCCTCGTGCCGCTTGAGCTCGCGCAGCGCATTGCCGCGATTGAAATGGGCGTCGGCGTAGTCCGGTCGCAGGGCGATCGCGCGCTCGTAGCCCGCCAGCGCCTCGGCCGGCCGGCGCCGCGCGACGAGCAGCGGGCCGCGGTTGTTGAGCGCCTCCGGGAAATCCGGCCGCAGGGCGATCGCACGCTCGTAGCACGCCAGCGCCTCGTCCTCGCGGCCGAGCTGGCCCAGCGCGATGCCGCGGTTGTTCCAGGATTCCGGGTGGTCCGGGCGCAGGGCGATCGCGCGATCGAGCGAGGCGAGCGCCTCGTCCCTCCGCCCGAGGGCGAGGAGCGA
>JBGAOO010000053.1:0-17779 GCA_044221765.1 Usitatibacteraceae bacterium
ACGCGAACCTGTGGTGCACGTTGGGCGTGCATCCCGACGAGCGGCGCGACGGGCGCGAGGCCTCGCGGGCCGAGCTGGTGGCCCTGGCCGGCCACCCGAAGGTGGTCGCGATCGGCGAGACGGGGCTCGACTACTTCCGCGTCGAAGGCGATACCGAGTGGCAGCGCGAGCGATTCCGGACCCACATCCGCGCGGCGCGAGACTGCGGCAAGCCGCTCGTGATCCACACGCGGGAGGCGGCGGCCGACACGCTGCGGCTGATGGCCGAGGAGGGCGCGGGCGAGGTCGGCGGCGTGATGCACTGCTTCACCGAGACCTGGGACGTGGCGCAGGCCGCCATGGACCTGGGCTTCCACATCTCGTTCTCCGGCATCGTCACCTTCAAGAACGCGGCCGTGCTGAAGGAAGTGGCGCGGCGCGTGCCCCTCGAGCGCATGCTGGTCGAGACCGATTCGCCCTACCTCGCCCCGGTCCCGCACCGCGGCAAGCGCAACGAGCCGTCCTTCGTGCGCCACGTGGCCGAGGAGATCGCGAGCCTGCGCGGCGTGAGCCTGGAGGCGGTGGCCGAGGCGACCACGCGCAACTTCTTCGCGCTCTTCGCCGGGGCCGTGAAGGGGGGGGCCTCCTGAGCGCCGGCAGCCTCCTGCTGCCATGCCGCGCCGGCTTCGAGAAGGAATGCGCGCAGGAGATCTCGGCGGCGGCCGCGCGCGAAGGTGTGCAGGGCTACGTGAGGGCGAAGCCGGACAGCGGTTTCGCGCTGTTCGTCCCGCACGAGCCTGCCCGCGGTCGCGACCTGCACGCGCACCTCGCCTTCGACTCGCTCGTGTTCCCGCGGCAGGTCCTCCTCGTCGGCGAGTTGCTCGAGGACCTGCCCGTGGGCGATCGCGTGACGCCCATCGTGCAGGCCGCGGTCGGGTTGGGCCGTCGGTTCCGCGAGCTGTTCCTGGAAACCCCCGACACCAACGAGGGCAAGGCGCTCGCCTCCCTCATCCGGCCGATGGCGCCGCACCTGGAACGCGGGCTGCGGGCCGCGGGCGTCGCGATCGACGAAGAGAGGGCGCGCGAGCGGTTGCACGTCTATTTCGTCGGCGGAACCGCATGCCACGTGGGGCTCTCGACCGTGGACAACAGCTCGCCCTGGCCCATGGGTATCCCTCGCCTTCGCATGCCGCGCGGGGCGCCCTCGCGTTCGACGCTCAAGCTGGCCGAGGCCTTCTCGACCCTGCTGGGCGAGCAGGCGCTCGCCAGGCGCCTGCAGCCGGGCATGCGCGCGGTGGACCTGGGCGCATCCCCCGGGGGGTGGACCTGGCAGCTCGTGCGTCGCGGCCTGATGGTGATCGCCGTGGACAACGGCCCGATGGACGAGGCGCTGCTCGAGAGCGGGCAGGTCAAGCATCGCCGCGAGGACGGCTTCCGCTACCGGCCGCCGGAGCCGGTGGACTGGATGGTGTGCGACATGGTCGAGAGCCCGGCGCGCATCGCGCAGCTGGCCGCGCGCTGGGTGACCGAGGGCTGGTGCCGCGACTGCCTGTTCAACCTCAAGCTGCCGATGAAGAAGCGCTGGGAGGAACTCGAGCGCTGCCGGGAGATCATCTCGCAGGCCTTCGCCGGTCGGCCCTGCCGGCTCGCGATGCGCCATCTCTACCACGACCGGGAGGAAGTGACGGCGTGGCTCTCGGGCGGCACCGATTGATGCGCCTCGCCCGCGCTTGCTAGACTCGTCGGCCCCATCCCCCACCAGGCCCGCTTCCTTCCCATGCAGCGCATCGTCATCTCCGAGCACATGGACGCGCCCGCCGTCGCGCTGCTCGCGCGCGATTTCGACGTCGACTACCGGCCCGCGCTCGTCGAGGACCGGGGCGGGCTCGCTCGCGCGCTCTCGGGCGCCGACGCCTGGATCGTCCGCAACCGCACGCAGGTGCGCGGCGAGCCCCTGGCCGCCGCGGACCGGCTGCGCGTGGTCGGGCGGCTGGGCGTGGGGCTCGACAACATCGACATGGGTGCGTGCGCGGCCCGGGGCATCGAGGTCATTCCCGCCACGGGCGCGAACGCGGAATCCGTGGCCGAATACGTGCTCGCGACGGCGATGATCCTGCTGCGCGGGGCGGCCTACCGGTCGACCTCGGCGGTGGCCGCCGGACGCTGGCCTCGCCAGATGCTCTCGCAGGGTCGCGAGATCTCCGGCAAGGTGCTCGGACTGGTCGGCCTGGGCAGCATCGGGCAGGTCACGGCCCGCAAGGCGCGCGCCTTCGGCGTCCGGGTTCTTGCGCACGACCCGGCCCTGGCCGACGACGCGCCGCTCTGGCGCGAGCTGGGCGTGGCCCCGCGCGCGCTCGATGCCCTGCTGGCGGAGTCGGACATCGTGTCGCTGCACCTGCCGCTCGTGCCGCAGACCCGCCGGCTCATGGGCGCGGAGCGCATCGCGCGCATGAAGCCCGGCGCCGTCCTGGTGAATTCGGCCCGCGGGGGCATCGTGGACGAGGCCGCGCTGGCCCGCGCCTTGCAGGCGGGGCGCCTGGCCGGGGCCGCGCTCGATGTCTTCGAGGACGAGCCGCTCGCCGCGGCGAGCGTGCTCGCGGACGCGCCCAACCTGCTGCTCACCCCGCACATCGCCGGCGTGACGCTCGAGTCCAACGAGCGCGTGTGCGCGTTCATCGCGGAGCGCGTGGCCGCCGCCCTGCAGCGCTAGCGGCCCGCCGGCGCCGTCAGTGGCGCCAGACCTGGATCAGGTTGTTGTAGGCGTCCGTCCAGAGCCGCCAGTCGGGTTGCGGCGCGACCGGGACGGTCGAAGTCACGAGCTCCGGGCGCAGGATGAGCTTCTTGTCCCGCGTGAGCAGCACCCAGTCGCTCGTCGTGTCGCCCGTGTCGTTCGTCTCGTGCACGAAGGCGTATTCCAGGCCGTGGCGCTCGGCGATCGCGAGGAGCACCGGCTTCAGGTCCAGGAAGCGGTTCGAGGTGTGGAAGGCGATCACGCCGGTGGGCTTCATGTGGCGCAGGTAGGCGCCGACCGCCTCGAGCGTGATCAGGTGGACCGGGATCGAGTCTCCCGAGAAGGCATCCACCGCCAGGACGTCGAATCCCTGCACCGGCTCGCGCTCGAGATTCAGGCGCGCGTCCCCCAGCACGATCTCGATCTTCGCCGAGCTGTCGCCGAGGTACGTGAACTGTTCCCGGGCGATGCGCGGCACCGCCGGGTTGATGTCGTAGAAGCGGTACACGTCGTCGGCATCGCCGTAGGTGGCGAGCGTGCCCGCGCCCAGCCCGATCACGCCCACCTTGATGGGCAGGCCCTCGAAGGCGAGGATGGCCTTGCCGACGCCGGAGCTGGTCCGGTAGTAGGTGGTCGCGGAGCGGCGGAACTTCTCCGACTGCCACTGCTCGCCGTGCAGGATCGCGCCGTGCACGAGGGACCGATAGCGCGTCTCGGGATCGTCGTCGCGCGCGAGCACCTCCTTCACGCGCAGCACCCCGTAGAAGTTGCGCTCCATGAGGATGGTGTCCTCGGCGAACTTGTCCACGCGGTAGGCGAGGGCGCCGGCCGTGAAGACGACCACCAGGCCGAGCAACGCGACGAAGGGCTTGGCGCGGTCCCGGTTGAGCAGCAGCGCGAGGATCGCGATCGCCACCAGGGCGATCTCGAGCTCCAGGTAGCCCGGCAGCACCAGCGGGGCCACGATGCCCACCAGCACGCCGCCGGCCACGCCCCCGAGCGAGACGACCAGGTAGAAGAGCGTGAGGTGGCGGGGCCCGGGCCGCAGGCGCGCGAGCTCGCCGTGGCAGAACATGCACGCGACGAACAGGCCCACGCCGAAGACGGCCACCTGCCAGAGCAGCTCGAACTGCAGGCGCTTGTCCGCCAGGAACCACGCCATCACGCACAGGATCCACACCAGGAGCCCGAGGAAGGCGTCGCGCCGGTACCAGCGCGTGCCCTCGAAGCACAGGATGAAGGTGAGCAGGTAGATCGCGAGCGGGACCACCCAGAGCAGCGGGATGGACGAGATGTTCTGCGTGAGGTGGTTGGACACGGCGAGCAGCGCCACCGAGCCCAGCGTGGCCAGGGCGAGCCAGGTCGAGAGGGCGCGCGCGCCGGGCGCCGGCTCCGCGGCCTCCTGCGCCGACGGCGTGGCGCGCTCGACCGGCGGCAGGTCTCGGCTTCGCCACGCCAGGGCGCCCGCCACGGCGACGAAGAGGGCATAGGCGCCGGACCAGGCCCACGATTGCTGCGGGCTCGCGAGCCAGGGCTCGAACAGCAGGGGATAGCCCAGCAGCGCGAGCATCGAGGCGAAGTTGGAGAGGGCGAACAGCCGGTAGGGGCTCGAGCCCGGAAACTCGCGCGAGTACCAGGACTGCACCAGGGGGCTCGTGGTGGAGAGCAGGAAGTAGGGCAAACCGATGGTCGCGAACAGCAGCAGCAGGATGCGCACCACCGGGTTTTCCGTGCCGGTGGGCTTCCAGGCCTCGGCCGGGATGATGGGCAGCAGGGCAAGGCTCGCGACCAGCAGGCCCAGGTGGATCCAGTTCTGGCGGGGAGAGGCGACGCGCGTGGTGATCCAGTGGGAATACGCGTAGCCCATGAGCAGCGCGAACTGGAAGAACACCATGCACGTGGTCCACACGATCGCCGCGCCACCGAACCACGGCAGGATCTGCTTGGCGAGGATGGGCTGGACCAGGAAGAGCAGGAACGCGCTCAGGAAGATCGTGGCGGCGTGAAGCAGCATCGGCGCGTCGCTGGAGTCCGGCGGAGGAAAGCGGCGAATGGTAGCACGGGGGGCAGGGCGGCCCGGCGCCGTTGCTATACTCGTCCGCGATGCTCGTGAACCTCGTTCGTGCCGGGCTGGCCGCCGAGTTCGCGGCCGCCCTTCTCCTGGCCGGGTGGCTGCGTGCCGCCGCCGGCTGGCCCATCGCCGGTGCGCTCGCGCTGGTCGCGGGCCTGTCGCTCGGCACGCGCCTCGCCATCGTCTGCGCGACGATGACCCTTTCCTGGCTCGTCCGTTCGCCTCGCGAACCGGCACACCGCCTCGGCGTTTCGGGCACCCTGCGACTCGTGCTGGGCGAGTGGGTGGCCATGGTGGTGAACAACTTCTACTACCTGCCGCTGCCGGCGCTCGCGCTGCGGCCCGACCCGCCGCGCGCGCCGTCGGCCTCGATGCCCGTCCTCTTCCTGCACGGCTACTTCTCCAACGGCGCCATCCTGGGGGCGCTCGTGCGCTCGCTGGAGGCCCGGGGGGCGGGGCCGCTCCATACCCTCGACTTCAAGGGGCTCACGACTCCCATCGGCTCGCTGGTCGCGCAATTGCAGGCGCAGGTGGACGACCTCGTGGAGGCCACGGGCCAGCCGAAGGTCATCCTCGCCTGCCACAGCATGGGGGGCCTCGTGGCGCGCGCCTACCTGGCCCGGCACGGCGCGGGGCGCGTGGCGAAGCTGGTGACGATGGGCAGCCCCCACCATGGCACGTCGCTCGCGCGGCTCGGCCCCGGCGACAACGCGCGGCAGATGCGGCGCGGCAGCGAATTCCTGCGGTCTCTCGAACGTGCCGAGGGGGAGCGCGGGCCGGCCTGCCCGGTCACCTCGATCTACTCGGTGCACGACAACCTGGTGGCGCCCCAGGACACGAGCCGCCTGCCCTGGGCGCGAAACCGCCCGATCCACGGCGTCGGGCACGTCGACATGCTGCGCCACGCGCCGCTGCACCGGATCGTCGCCGAGGAACTGCGCGAGGCGGGCGTCGCGATGCGCGGCTAGAGGAGGGCGAGGACTTCCTCGGCGTGGTTGGCCACGTCGGGCCGGTGGATCACGTGCGCGATGCGCCCCTGCTCGTCGATGATGAAGGTCACGCGCTCGGCCATGCCCACCAGCGCCTTGGCCGCGGCGAGCAGGCCGCCGCCGCCGATCGTCCCGTAGGCGCGCCCGACCTTGCCGCCGGTGTCGGCGAGCAGCGGGAAGTTGAGGCGGTACTTCGCGGTGAACTTCCCGTGCGAGGCCTCGTCCTGCGTGGACACGCCCAGGATCGCCGCGCCCTTCGCGGCGATGTCCGCGTTGTGGTCGCGCAGCGAGCAGGCCTGCTTGGTGCAGCCGGGCGTGTCGTCCATCGGGTAGAAGTACATGACCAGCTTGCGACCGCGGAAATCCTTCAGCGACACGCGCTGGCCATCGGTGGTCGTGCCTTCGAAGTCGGGGGCCGGCTCGCCCGGGGCGGGGTAGGTCATCGCCGGGCCCCTACCAGTGGATGCCCTGGGTGATCTGCGCGAAGGCGACCTGCTCGGGCGAGAGTTCCACCTCCTTGGGCGCGCCGTCCTTGCGACCCTGGGCCGCCGTCGAATCCGGGAACATGCGGAAGGCGGCGTTCAGGATGATCTGCGTCGCCTTGGGCGCGACCGCGTGCAGCAGGGCGCCGAAGATGCCCAGGCGCGTGGCGATGCGCACCGGCTTGTAGACGATGGCCTCCACCACGAGGTCCGCGGCCTGCTCGGGCGTGAGCGTGGGCACGTGGTTGTAGAGCTTGGTGGGCGCGATCATCGGCGTCTTCACCAGGGGCATGTTGATGGTGGTGAAGGCGATGTTGTTGTCGGCGAACTCGCTCGCCGCGCAGCCGGTGAACGAGTCGAGCGCCGCCTTGGAGGCCACGTAGGCCGAGAAGCGCGGCGCCTGCGTGAGCACGCCGATGGAGGAGATGTTGATCACCTGCCCCTTGCCCTGCTTCATCATCGCCGGCAGGAAGCCCATGATGAGGCGAAGGCTGCCGAAGTAGTTGAGCTGCATGGTGCGCTCGAAGTCGTGGAAACGGTCGAACGAGGAGGCGATGCCGCGCCGGATCGAGCGGCCGGCGTTGTTCACGAGGAAGTCGCAGCGGCCGTGCTTCTTGAGCACCGTCGCGACGAGCCTGTCGCAGTCGGCCAGCTCGGCCAGGTCGCAGGAGACGAACTCCGCCTGCCCGCCGGCGGCCTTGATGCGCTGCATGACGGGCGCCGCCTTCTCCGGGTCGCGCGCCACCAGGACGACGTGGGCGCCGGCCTCGGCCATCTTGTACGCCGTGGCCTCGCCGATGCCCGAGGTGCCGCCCGTGATCACGATCACCTTGCCCTTCACCTTGCCCGCGAGGCTGCGGTCGATGAAGAGATCGGGGTCGAGGTTGCGTTCCCAGTAGTCCCAGAGGCGCCAGGCGTAGTCCTCGAGCGCCGGCACCTGGATCTTCGAGCCCTTGAGCGCCTTGGCGCACTCCCGGTTGTCGAAGCGCGTGGGGTAGTTCACGAACTTGAACATGTCCTTCGGGATGCCCAGGTCCGACAGGACCTGCTTCTGGATGCGCCGCACGGGTGCCAGCGACAGGGCGGAATCGACCACGAAGTCGGGGATGAACCCGAACATCTTGGCGTTCAGGCGCATGGTCATCTGCGGGGCGTGCGCCGCCTTGGCGAACAGGTTGAGGATCTCGCCGATGCGCCGCGGCTCCGGGTCGGTCAGGTGGAAGCAGCCGCCGTCCAGGCCCGCCTTGTGGGCGATGTGGTCCATGGCGTCGACCACGAAGTCCACCGGCACGATGTTGATGCGCCCGCCCTCGATGCCCACGGTCGGCATCCACTGGGGCAGGGCCTTGCGCATCTTCTGGATCAGCTTGAAGAAGTAGTACGGCCCGTCGATCTTGTCGATCTCGCCGGTCTTCGAGTGCCCGACGACGATCGCGGGGCGGTAGATGCGCCAGGGCCGCTTGCACTCGGCGCGCACGATCCCCTCCGAGTCGTGCTTCGTGCGGAAATACGGGTGGTCGAGCTCCTCCGCTTCCTCGAACATGTCCTCGCGGAAGACCCCGTCGTAGAGGCCGGCCGCGGCGATCGAGCTCACGTGGTGGAAGCAGCCGGCCTGCACGGCCTCGGCGAACTGGACGGCATGGCGCGTGCCGTCGATGTTGGCGCTTTGCTGGCTGGCCGGGTCCGCCGAGAGATCGTAGACGGCGGCCAGGTGGAAGCAGTGCTTCACCTTGCCCTTGAGCCGGGCCAGGTCGGCCGCGGCGATCCCGAGCCTGGGCTTGGCGAGATCGCCGACCACCGCGACGACCCGCTTGCCCTCCGCCCCCCAGCGCGGACGCAGCGCATCGAGCTTCTTGACCGAGGCCTTGCGCACCAGGACATGGATCGTGCCCTCGCGCTGGATGAGCTTGTCGATCAGGAAGCGGCCGATGAAGCCGGTGCCGCCGGTGACGAAATAGGACATGGGACTTCCTCCTCGGATGGTTTTCTCGTTCTGGTCGCTTCCGGCCGCCTGCGGCCCTGCCCGGTGCCGCGCGGTCGGACGCATGATACTACCGTGACCCCGTCCCGCTCCCACCCGGCCGAGGGGCAAATTTAGTGTGTCGCCTCTAATCCTTTCCCCTATCGTCTGGTTCGAAGCCGGCCGCGGTTGCGTTCCGGCGAGGGCGGCAGCCGCGAGGCCCGCCCGGAGACGAACGAACCAGGAAAGGACATTCCATGGCACGCGCCACCCGCACCCGCAGGGCCACCCCGCCGGTGACCCCCGCGAAGGCCTTCCAGACCATTCGCACCTCCGCCCTCAGGGCACTCGATGCCGGCACGCAGGCCGCGGCCGGTGTCCGCCAATCCGCCGTCGGCGCCTTCGAGTCGCTGGTGAAGCAAGGCGCCGCCCTCGAGGCCCGCAGCCGCCGCGCGGCGCTCTCGCGCGCCGAGCATGCCCGCGACATCGCCTGCGCGAGAGCCGGGCAGGCCCGGGCCCGGACCGTCGAGGCCGTCACCCACCTCGAGAAGGTCTTCGAGCAGCGTGTCTCGAAGGCCATCTCGAAACTGGGCGTCCCCACGGCCAAGGACGTGAAGGCGCTGTCGCGCCAGGTCGCCCAGTTGCAGGCCAGCGTCGAGCGCCTGCATCGCTCCCGCGCGCGCGCCGCGCGCTAGCGCATGGCCCCGCGCCGGGCTCCCCGCCAGCCGGTCCCGCGACCCGCGCGGACCGGCGCGGCCCGCCCGCGGGCCCGCGTCGGCCTCGCCCTCGCCGGTGGCGGCCCCTTCGGCGCGATCTACGAGATCGGCACGCTGATGGCGCTGCAGGAGTCGATCGAGGGGATCGACTTCAACGACCTGGACGTCTACGTGGGCGTGAGCGCCGGCAGCTTCCTCGCCGCGGCGCTCGCGAACGGGATCCCGGTCTCGGGCATCTACGGCCTGTTCATCGAGCACGGCCAGGGCGAGGGCGCCCTCACGCCCGAGGTCTTCATGCGGCCGGCCTTCCGTGAGTACTTTTCGCGGGCGCGCCGCGTGCCGCCCCTCGTGCTCCGGGCCCTCTGGCACTACGCCCGCAGCCCCTTCACCGGCGGCGGCGCCCTGGAGTCCTTCGCGGCCCTGGGGCGGGCCATCCCGACCGGCGTGTTCGACAACGAGACGATCCACCAGTACCTTCGGGAGGTCTTCACCCGGCGCGGGCGCACGGACGACTTCCGCGAGCTTCGCCGCAAGCTCTACCTGGTCGCGACCGAGCTCGACACGGGCGAGAGCGTGAGCTTCGGCCGCCCCGGGCGCGACCACGTGCCGATCTCCCGCGCCGTCCAGGCGAGCGCGGCGCTGCCCGGCCTTTTCCCGCCGGTGGAGATCGACGGGCATCACTACGTGGACGGCGCCCTCAAGAAGACGCTGCATGCCTCCGAGGCGCTCGACGACGGCGTGAAGCTCGTCATCTGCGTGAACCCCATCGTCCCGTACGACGCGAGCCTCGCCGCGGAAAAGGGCCGCGGCCCGCACCGCCAGCTGGTCGAGGGCGGCTTGCCGGTGGTCCTGTCGCAGACCTTCCGCGCCATCATCCACTCGCGGATGACGGTCGGCATCTCCAAGTACCGGACCCAGTACAAGGGCGCGGACGTCGTGCTCTTCGAGCCCGACGCCGACGACAGCGAGGTGTTCTTCACGAACATCTTCAGCTATTCGACCCGCCAGCGGCTGTGCGAGCACGCCTACGCGCGCGCCCGGCGCGACCTGCTGCGCCGGCGCGCCGAGCTCGAGCCCATCCTCGCCCGCCATGGCGCGAGGCTGCGCATCGACATCCTGCAGGACGAGAGCCGCCGTCTCGGGCTGCGCTTGCCCCGGCGCGAGAGCGTGGTGCCAGCGCCCTGGCGCCTGCCCGGCGCCGCCGACGACCTGCGCGAGACCCTGGTGGACCTGCGCCGCTGGCTCGCCCGGAAGGACCGCCTGCCGGCGTGATACGCTCTCCGGCCATGGCGAAGTCCTCCGCCGGCCGGCCCGCCCTCGACGGAAACGCGGTGCGCTCGCAGCGCACCCGCGAGCGCGTCCTCGCCGTGGCGCTCGCGCTGTTCAACGAGCGTGGCGAGACCCACGTGACCACGGGCATGATCGCCGACGAGCTGAACATCAGCCCGGGCAACCTGTACTACCACTTCCGCAACAAGGACCAGATCGTCGAGCAGCTCTTCGGGCGGTTCGAGTCGCGCATCTCGATCGAGCCCTCCGGCCGCCTCGACGGGCCCGGGGCGATCGAGGACCTCTGGTTCTACCTGCACGTCATGTTCGAGGCCATCTGGGACTACCGGTTCCTGTACCGGAACCTCGACGACCTGGCCGGGCGCAACCGCCGCCTGCGCGAGCATTTCAACCGCATCGTGGATGCGAAGCGGGACGCGGTGGCCGGCCTGTGCGAGGGCCTGGTGGCCGCCCGTCTCATGCGCGCCAACCCGGCCGAGATCCGGGTGCTCGCCGAGAACGTGCTGGTCGTGTCCACCTACTGGCTCAATTTCCGGGCGATCCGGGCTCATGCGGCGCAGGCCGATTCGCGCGAGCTGGGGCGGGGCGCCTATCACGTGATGGCGCTGGTGGCGCCTTTCCTGGCGACCGAGGCGAGGAAGCACCTGGAGCGCCTCGGGCGCGATTACATCGACTAGACCGCAAGGAGCGTTGAGCATGGCCAAGGCCAAGTGGATCGCCTTTCCCCATCCCGCGAAGGAATTCACCTACGCGGGCGATGCCCTCAAGAAGCAATGGGCACGGCTGCACCGTGGCGACTGCGAGCCCTACCCGAAGGGCGCGGCCGTCCAGGAAGCCTGGCGGCTCTACCACCGGGGTGCGTTCGCCGAGGCCGTCGCGGCCGGCCTGGACGCCGGCGGCGCCGGCGTGACGGTCGCGAACAAGGCCCAGTCGATCTACGCCAATGGCGTCGAGACCCGTGACGAAATGAAGCTCGCGCTGTTCCAGGAGGCCATGCAGCGGGCGGAGCGGCAGGCCGCGGCCGAGCCCAAGAGCGCCAATGCCCACTACCAGTTCGCCTATGCCGCGGGCCGCTACAGCCAGCGCATCTCGGTGGCGAAGGCGCTCGCGCAGGGCCTGGGGGGGAAGATCCGCGCCGCGCTGGAGGCCACGCTCAAGCTCGCGCCGGACCACGCCGAGGCGCACATCGCCCTGGGGACCTACCATGCCGAGGTGATCGACAAGGTGGGTGCCCTCATCGGCGGGCTCACCTATGGCGCCAAGAAGGAGGCGGGCCTCGCGCATTTCCGGCAGGCCCTGAAGCTCATGCCCGACTCGGCCATCGCCCACGTGGAATACGCGAACGCCCTCGTGATGCTCGAGGGCAAGAAGGCGCTCGCCGAAGCCGGCGCCCTCTACGCGAAGGCCGCGGCCTGCACGCCGCGCGATGCCATGGAGAAGCTCGATGTCGAGGCCGCCCGAGCGGAGCTCGAATGAAATCGAGTCGCGCGCGCCTCGTTGCGCGCCGACAACTCAGAGGGAGAAAAGCGCGTTTTCAGAGTGAAAATCCATTGACAAACCGTTTTCGCCGTGTGCATTCTCTCGCCTGTCGCGCCTATAGAGGCGAGATCAGCTGATTCAAACGTCACCACCTGATTGGAGGATTCCTGATGGCAGCGAAGAAAGCCAAGAAGCCCGCCGCGAAGAAGCCGGCGGCCAAGAAGCCGGCGGCGAAGAAGCCCGCCGCGAAGAAACCCGCGGCCAAGAAGCCCGCGGCCAAGAAGCCCGCCGCGAAGAAGCCGGCCGCCAAGCGCAAGCCCAACGCCGCCTTCATGAAGCCCCTGACGCCGAGCGCTGCGCTCGCCGCCGTGATCGGCGCGGCCGCCCAGCCCCGCACGGAAGTCACGAGCAAGCTGTGGGCCTACATCAAGAAGAACGGCCTGCAGGACAAGGTCAACAAGCGGAACATCAATGCCGACGACAAGCTGAAGGAAGTCTTCGGCGGCAAGAAGACCGTGTCGATGTTCGAGATGACCAAGCTCGTCTCGAAGCACCTGAAGTAATCCCGGGCGCCGGCCAGGCCGGCACCGGCGGAAAAAGCGACGGGCCGGCATTTGCCGGCCCGTTTCCTTTCCGGGCGCCGCGCCCGGCCCCGGTCAGCCGAGGAAGCCCAGGTTCGCCGCGCCGAACCGCCCGAGGTTCGGGAAGATCGTGCCCACCTCGGCCGGGCCGGCCCCGAACCAGCGCGCGAGCGTGGCCCCGTACTGGTCGACGGAGGTCGTCGGGATCCACAGGCCGCTCGATCCGGTGTCGTCCGGCCCGCCTTTCACGAGCGTCGGGAAGCTCCCGTAGATCCGGCCGCCTTGCACCGCGCCGCCCGCCACGAGGTGGTGGCTGCCCCACGCGTGGTCCGAGCCCTTGCCGTTCGACGGGAAGGTCCGGTTGAAGTCCGAGGCCGTGAAGCTCGTGACCAGGTCCGCGCAGTTGAGCTCGACGGTCGCGTTGTAGAGGGCGGTCATCGCGCCGCTCACCTCGCCCAGCAGCTCGTTCTGCCGCTGGAGCTGGTCCTCGCCATGGGTGTCGAAGCCGCCGATCGAGCAGAAGAAGACCTGGCGCTTGAGGCCCAGCGCCTGCCGGACGGCGATGAGGCGCGCGATCATCTGCATCTGCTGGCCCAGCCCCGTGCCCGGGAACACCGTGGTGAAGGCCGGGGCGTTCTGCAGCGCGCTCGCGAGCACCTGCTGGTTGACGAGCGCCCGGTCGATGACGTCCTTCCACGCCCCCTCGAAGAGGTTCACGCTGGGCAGCGAGAGCAGGCTCGCGATCCCCTTGGAGAGCGGGTCGGTCGAGGCGGCGCCCTTGTAGAAGTCGAAGCCGAAGCGATTGCCCGGGGAGACCTTGAACGACGAGATCGTGGTCCCGACCTCGAAGAGGTTGTTGCCGGAGACCGAGATGAGCGTCGAGCTCTGGTTGGTGCCGTTCGCCGTCTTGAGCAGGTCCCCCAGGCGACCGCCCCAGCCCGAGCGCGGCGCCCCGTCGGAGATGGAGCTCTGCCACTGCGCCTGCTGGTCGCTGTGCGAGTAGAGATCCGACGGGATCGCCACGCGGCGGGCCTGGAAGTCGGCGCGCGTGGTCGGGGCGAGCAGGGGGCCCGCGTTGGCGACCACGGCCGCCTTGCCCTGGTTGAAGAGCCCCTGGAACCCGGTCATGGCCGGGTGCACGCCGAAGGTGCGGCCGGGCGTGTTGAGCACGGTGAGCGGCAGGAGGGAGCCCTGCGCGAGGGCGAGCACGGGCGTGCGCCCGGTCGCGTACTGCCCGTACTCCGTCGTGGAGGTCGGGATCACCATGTTGTTCGAGTCGTTTCCGCCGAACATGAAGATGCACACGAGCGCCCGGTAGTCCTCGCCCGCGGCCTTGGCGCCGGCCGGGGTGAGGCTCGCCGCCGCCGCGATTCGCTGCAGGTCGCCCCAGGCGCCGGTGCCGCCCGTGGCGACGACGGCCGCGGCCAGTTGCTTGAGGAAGGTTCTGCGGTGGGTCATTTTTCTCTCCCGGTCATTTCTGGATCACGTATTCGGGCGACAGCGCGACGAGGATGAGCGCTGCCTTCACGCGGTCGGTGACCGTGGACGTGCCCGTCTTGGCCGCCGCCATCGCGTTCAGGGTGGTGATGATCGTCGTGCGCGTGGCCTCGGACATGCCGCCGGCGAAGAGCAGCAGGTTCAGCCGGTCGGCGAGCGCGGCCGGGTTGTTGGCCATGGCGTTCAGCTCGGTGAAGTTGAGCGTGAGCTTGGTGTCCCCGCTGCCGTAGGAGCCGTTCTTCACGAGGTTCGCGAAGAAGTTGAGGCCGCCGACCATGCTGGTCTCGGTGGTGACCTGGAACTCCGGCGCGACCAGTCCCGCGGCGCTGAGCGCCCCGGGTTGCCGGTAGTTGGGCGAGAAGAAGTTGAAGACGCTGGGCGAGAGCAGCGGGCTCTGGTTGAGCCCCTCGTCGGCGCTGTCCAGGTACCAGATGTGGTTGCGGCCGCTCGTGCTCGTCGCGTTGAAGCCGCGCAGGAAGTTCGCGAAGCGGATCACGGGCTCGCGCTGCTTGCCCCAGCCCGGCTCGGTCGTCTTCGCGAGGCTGCGGGCCTCGGGGTCGAGCAGCACGGCCCGCAGCGTGGCGCGCAGGTCGCCGCGCACGCCCTGGCCGTTGTTCGCGAACGCCGCCGCGACGCGGCCGATGTAGGCCGGGCTCGGGTTGGAGGTCACGAAGCGCTGGATGAGCAGGCGCCCGAAGAAGGGACCGACGTTCTGGTGGTTGAAGAGCGCGTTGAGCGCGTCGCTCATGTCCTTGCGCGCCCCCTGGCCCGCCGGCAGCGTGATGCCGTCGAAGAGCTTCTTCGCGGACAGGTCGTGCCACATCTCCCAGGGCACCATCGGGTTCAGCCAGTCGGGCTTGGCCGGGTCGAAGACGCTCGGCTTGGTGGTGTCGTTGCCGTTGAAGTTCCAGCCGGTGAAGGCCGCGGCGAGCCCCTGCACGACCGACTGGTCGTAGGTGGGCACCGGCTGGCCCGCGCCGTCGAGCACGCGCGTGCCGTCCGGGTTGAGCTTCGCGAGGCCGATCGAGAAGAGCTGCATCACCTCGCGGGCGTAGTTCTCGTTGGGGTGCGTGCCCTTGGCGGGATCCTCCTTCTTGCTGCCGATCATGTTGAGGTAGTAGCCCATGGCCGGGTGCAGCGTGACCTCCTCGAGCAGCGTCGGTAGTTGCCGAAGGCGTTGCGGTTGAGCAGGTCCATGTAGGAGGCCATCGCGTAGGTGTTGAGGTCCGGCGCGATGTTCGAGATCACGAAGATCTCCGACAGGGCGAAGGCCATGCGCGCGCGCAGCTGCCCGGGCTCGGTGAGCCACTGCTGCCAGATCGCCTCGTAGGCGCGCTCCTCGTCCGCCTTCTCCCCGGCCGCCTTGCGATCATCGACGTACTTCACGTGGGAGGCGGCGCTCATCGCGAACTGCGCGTTGAGCCAGGCCTCGTAGCCCTGCGCCTGCAGCGCCGCGATCTCGTCCACGCTCTTGATGCCGAACGTCGCCTGCGTGAGGAAGCGCGCGGCGTCCTTCGTCTGCGCGTCCAGCGCGGGCGCCGGGCCGGTCACCGTGACCGCGACGGCGGCGGAGGTGGTCGCCGCCCCCTTGTCGTCGGTCGCGACCGCGGTGAGGCTGTAGACGCCCTGCGCCGGATTGGCCCAGTTCGCGCTCCAGGGGCTCGCCGTGGCCTCGCCGACCTTCGTCGTGTCGGCGAAGTACTCGACCTTCGCGACCGTCCCATCGGGATCCGATGCGGTCACCGCGAGCGCGATGGGCGCGCCTTGCGGATAGACGATCGTCGATACCGGGGCGGTCAGCGCGACCTTGGGCGGCTTGTTCGTCGTGCCGCCCGTGCCGCCGGGCGCCGTGACCACCTTGGTGCCCGTCGCGGTCGACGTGGCTCCCTTGTTGTCCACCGCGATGGCCGAGAAGGTGTAGCTTCCCGCGGCCAGCCCGGAAACCGTGGTCGTGTACGGTGCCGCCATCGCCTCGGCGAGCTTCTCGCTTCCCTTGTAGAACATGACCTTCGCCACGGTGCCGTCGCTGTCGCTGGCGGTGGCCGAGAGCGTGAGGGTGGCCGGCGCCACGATCGGGTTGGCGGTGGAGGTGATCGACAGCGCGACCTGCGGCGACTTGTTGCCCGTGGGCGTGCCGAAGCCGAATCGCGAGCATCGCTTCGTGTGCGTGCGTCCGAGGATGACGGCGGAGAAGGTCACGTTCGCGCCGTCGAACTCGATGGTGCCGGTGCCGACCTCCCGGTTGACCGTGTTGCGCGGATCGAAGGACTGGTTGAACGGCGAGCCGCTGGTCGTGTAGAGCTTCCCGGTGAAGCGGTTGCCGCTTTGCGTGCCGCCCGGCATCACGATCCACAGGGGCGGTTGTCGGGGCCGTAGGTGTACCAGACGGCGAAGAGGCTGTCGCCGTGGTGGCTGAGGGAGAGCCCCCATCCCGATTCGTTCGGGTTCCACCAGAGGTCGCTCATGTCGGTTCCCGGATCTGGCCGGCGCTGCCGAAGGGATATCGCGAGATGCGCTTGGAATAGGTCGTGCCGTTGATCGTGTAGGCGGTCGTCGCGTTCACGCCGTCGGCGTCGAAATCCACGCGCGCCGTGCCGATGCGCGTGGTCGACACCTGGTCGGAGCGGAACGTCGCGGCGTCGAAGGCCGGACCGCGCGTCTCGAACAGGTCGCCGGCGAAGGTACGCCCGTCGCTGGAGATGGCGCCGTCGGGCATGATGACCCAGTAGGGCAACCCGCTCGCGTCGTAGAGATACCAGACGCCGAAGATCTTGTCGTTGTGGTGCGTGAGCGTCACGCCCCAGCCGGATTCGGCGGCATTCCACCAGATGTCGGTGTAGTTGGCCGCCTGCGCCGCGAGCGACGAGGCCAGCAGGAGCAGGGAAACGGCGATGTGCCGGAACGCGGCGCGTACGCCGCGGATGGCACGGGCAAGCGACTGGAGAAATAAGTAAGGCACGGTGCGACCCCCCTTGGATGGCTGGTTCTAGGGGGCTGATGGCAACATCAATGCCAACTTTGCAACCTGTTGATTTAAAAGCGTTCAGGCTACTGCCAGGCAGGGCCATTTGTCGTCGAAGGGATACAGGGCCGCCCGTTCGCCACTCTTTCGGCGTACGGGAACAACGCCACGGGCCGTGTCTGGCAGGGGCGACAGCGTACCGCCCTTGAGAATCCGGTCGCGACGCGCAAGCGCATCGACCGCGAATCGCCTCGCGCCTTGCTAGAGCCCGCGAAAGCGCTTCGGGATCCTGGCCGCGGGTGCCTCGGCGGGAGTCGGTTCGGGATCGTGGCGAGGCTTGCGGCCCTTCGCCTTCGGCGGCCGCGGCGAGTCCTGCTTCGGCGTCTCCTGCCTCGCCGATTCCTCGGCGGACGCTGCTTCCTCCTCGCCCCAGGGACTCATCAGCGTGAGCCACATCAGCTTGTCGAACTCGCCGTGGAACCGGGCCACGATGTCATCCGGATCCGGCACCAGGCCCTCGTCGGTGATCAGCCCGAACTGGATCCGGCCGTCGTAGGACAGGATCGACACGCCCATGCCGATGCCGCCGGATTGCGGCACCCAGAAGTCGAGCTCGGTGATGCGTTGCCCGGCGAAATGCAGCGGATGCGGCGGGCCGGGCACGTTGGTCATGACCGCCGTCGCATTCTTGCTGAGCAGCGTCGTGACCTGCTCCTGCAGTATCTTCGGGCCGTAGCCCACCGTGTGCAGGAGACCGAGCGCGATGATCGGCTGGTACGAACCCTTGAGCGCCTGCATGCGCCGGCGCACCTCGTAGAGCCGCTCGAGCGGGTGGTCCATCCCGATCGGCAACTCGAGGAACACCAGCCCGAACTGGTTGCCGAGCTGGCGCGAGAGGCCGGGCGGGCGAAGGTTGACCGGCACGATGGCGCGGATCTCGATCCCGTCCACCGGATCGCCGCGGGCGGAGAGGTAGTCGCGCAAGGCGCCGGTGGCCATCGCGAGCAGCACATCGTTGATCGAGCAGCCCAGGGCCTTGCCC
>JBGAOO010000054.1:0-16903 GCA_044221765.1 Usitatibacteraceae bacterium
CTTCGACTTCGAGGCGGCGCTCGCCCTGCTCGAGGCGCGCGCCGGCGAGGCGCCGCCCGTTCCATGCGAAACTGGCGGGCATGACGACCCCAGGACCCGCGCCGGGTGAAGGCGACACCAACCTGACCTCCCGCCGCACGCAGTGGCAGGCGCGCGCCATCGACGCCGGCACGCGCGCGCTGCTCGACCGGGACGCCGCCGCCTTCCTGCACCAGAGCGTCTCCACGCCCTGCCTGAACGCGATCGCGAAGGCCGAGGGACTGTGGATCGAGGACACCGCCGGCCGCCGCTACATGGATTTCCACGGCAACAACGTGCACCACGTGGGCTACGGCCATCCGAGGGTGCTCGAGGCGATCCGGCGCCAGATGCAGGAGCTGCCCTTCGCGCCGCGGCGCTTCACCTGCGAGCGCTCGGTGGAACTTGCCGAGGCGCTCATCGCGCGCGCGCCCTTCGAGCGCGGCAAGGTGCTCTTCACCACCGGCGGCTCCGATGCCGTGGAGGTCGCCCTCAAGGTCGCGCGCGCGGCCACGGGGCGCTTCAAGACGATCTCCTTCTGGGACGCCTTCCACGGCGCGGGCTTCGGCGGGGCGAGCGTGGGCGGGGAGTCGCTGTTCCGCTCCGGCCCCGTGGGACCGCTGCTGCCGGGCGCCGAGCACGTGGCGCCCTTCGCCTGCTACCGCTGCGCCTACGGCCACGTGACGGACGCGCAGGGCCGCCCGCCCCTCGCCACCTGCCGGCTCGCCTGCGCGAAGATGGTGCGCTACGTCCTCGAGCGCGAGCGCGATGTCGCCGCGGTCATCGCCGAGCCGGCCCGCGCCGTGCCCTACACGCCGCCGCCGGGCTTCTGGCAGGCCGTGCGCGAGGCCTGCGACGAGTTCGGCGCGCTGCTCGTCTTCGACGAGATCCCGACGGGCCTGGGCAAGACCGGGCGCTTCCTCGCCTGCGACCACGACGGCGTCGTGCCGGACATCCTGGTGCTGGGCAAGGCGCTCGGCGGCGGCGTGCTGCCCATCGCGGCGGCCGTGTGCCGGGAGGGGCTGGACGTCGCGGGCGACTACGCCTTCGGTCATTACACCCACGAGAAGAACCCCGTGACCGCCGCCGCCGCGCTCGCCACGCTCGCCGTGATCGACGAGGAGGACCTGGTCGCGAACGCCGCGCGCGTGGGCGAGCGCGCGCTCGAGCGCCTGGAGGGCTGGCGCTCGCGCTTCCCGCTGGTGGGCGACGTGCGCGGGCGCGGGTTCCTGCTCGGGGTGGAACTGGTGAAGGACCGGGAATCGCGCGAGCCCGCGAACGAGGCGGCCGAGCGCGTGCTCTACCGCGCGCTGGATCGGGGGCTCTCGTTCAAGACGTCGATGGGCAACGTGCTCACGCTCACCCCGCCCCTGGTCACGACGCAGGCGGACATGGACCGCGCGCTCGCGATCCTCGAGGAATGCCTCGCCGAGGAGGCGGCCTAGGGCCGTGGGCGGCGGGCGCGACGAGGCCTTCATGCGCGAGGCGCTGGCGCTCGCCCGGCAGGGCGCGGCGCGGGGCGAGGTGCCGGTGGGCGCCGTCGTGGTGAAGGAGGGCGTGGTGATCGGGCGCGGCTTCAACCAGCCCATCGGCCGGCACGATCCCACCGCGCACGCCGAGGTGATGGCGCTGCGCGAGGCCGCCGCGGCGCTCGGCAACTACCGCCTGCCCGGCTGCGAGCTCTTCGTGACGCTCGAGCCGTGCGCGATGTGCGTGGGCGCCATGCTGCACGCACGCCTCTCCCGCGTCGTGTTCGGCGCCCCCGACCCGAAGACGGGCGCCTGCGGCGGCGCCCTCGACCTGGCCTCGAGCCCCCTCAACCACCAGAGCGCGTTCGAAGGGGGCGTCCTAGCCCCCGACTGCGGCGACCTGCTGCGGGCCTTCTTCGCCGAGCGCCGCTAGCGGGGCCGGACGGTGGCGCGGGTGTAGAATTTCACCCTGCCAGCGAGCCCGCCCCGCGAATGCCCGATCCCCGTTTCGTCCACCTGCGCCTGCACACGGAGTATTCGATCGTGGACGGCATGGCGCGCGTGGACGACGCGGTCGCCGCCGCGCGCGCCGACGGCATGCCGGCGCTCGCGATCACCGACGCGGGCAACCTCTTCGGCGCGGTGAAGTTCTACCTCGCCGCCCGCGGCCAGGGCGTGCAGCCGCTCATCGGCTGCGACCTCGCGATCCAGAACGAGCGCAACCGCGACCAGCCGCACCGGGCCACCGTGCTCTGCCGCGACCGGTCGGGGTACCTCGCGCTGTGCGAGCTCCTGTCGCGCGCGTACGCCGAGAACCAGTGGCGTGGCCGCGCGCAGGTGCGGCGCGAGTGGCTGAAGGGCCTGCCCGGGCTGCTGGTCCTCTCGGGCGCGCGGGCCGGCGACGTGGGCTCGGCGCTGCTCGCCGACGCGGCTCCGCAGGCCGAGGCGCTCGCGCGCGCCTGGGCGGAGGACTTCCCCGGGGCCTACTACCTCGAGCTGCAGCGTGCCGACCCGGCGCGCGACGAGGCGCACGTGCGCGCCGCCGTGGCGCTCGCCGGGCGCCTGTCGCTGCCGGTGGTGGCGACGCACCCGGTCCAGTTCGTGAAGCCCGAGGACTACACCGCCCACGAGGCCCGCGTGTGCATCGCGCAGGGCTACGTGCTCGGGGATGCGCGCCGGCCGCGCGAGTTCCGGCCGTCGCAGTACTTCAAGACGCAGGCCGAGATGGCCGCGCTCTTCGCCGACCTGCCCGAGGCGCTCGAGAATTCCGTGCAGATCGCGCGCCGCTGCTCCTACGAGTTCTCGCTGGGCAAGACGCGCCTGCCGGACTTCCCCACGCCGGCCGGGCAGAGCGTCGAGGAATACCTGCGCGCGCTCGCCCTGGCGGGCCTGGACAGCCACCTGGTCGCGGAATACCCGGACGAGGCGGCGCGGCTGGAGGCGCGGCCGCGCTACCTCGAGCGCCTGGAGTACGAGGTGCGCACCATCGTGCAGATGGGCTTCCCGGGCTACTTCCTCATCGTCGCCGACTTCATCAACTGGGCCAAGCGCAACGGCGTGCCGGTGGGGCCCGGGCGCGGCTCGGGCGCGGGCTCGCTCGTGGCCTGGGCCCTGGGCATCACCGGGCTGGACCCGATCCGCTACGAGCTGCTCTTCGAGCGCTTCCTGAACCCCGAGCGCGTGTCGATGCCGGACTTCGACATCGACTTCTGCCAGGAAGGGCGCGACCGCGTCATCGACTACGTGCGCCACAAGTACGGCGCGCAGAGCGTCTCGCAGATCGCCACCTTCGGCACCATGGCGGCCAAGGCGGTGGTGCGTGACGTGGGCCGCGTGCTGGGCATGGGCTTCGGCGAGGTGGATCGCATCGCGAAGCTCATCCCCTTCCAGCTCGGGATCACGCTGGAGGAGGCCATCGCCGCCGAGCCGCAGCTCAAGCAGCTCATCGACGAGAACGAGGAGGTGGCCGAGCTCATGCGCCTCGCCCGCGCGCTCGAGGGGCTCACGCGCAACGTCGGGATGCACGCCGGCGGCGTGCTGATCGCCCCGGGCCGGATCACGGAGTTCACCGCGCTCTACTGCGCCGACGGGTCCGCCGCCACGGTGAGCCAGTTCGACAAGGACGACGTCGAGAAGGCGGGCCTGGTCAAGTTCGACTTCCTGGGCCTCACCACGCTCACGATCATCGCCGAGTGCGAGCGCCACATCCGCGCGATGGGCGAGCCGGACTTCGACATCCAGGCGATCCGGCTGGACGACCCGGCCGCCTACAAGGTCTTCTCCACCGGCAACACGGTCGCGATCTTCCAGTTCGAATCGCGCGGCATGCGCGACCTGATCATGAAGGCGCGCCCGGACCGCCTGGAGGACCTCACGGCCCTGAACGCGCTCTACCGCCCGGGCCCGATGGACCTCATCCCCGAGTTCATCGAGCGAAAGCACGGCCGCCAGCGCTGGGAGTACCTCGACCCGCGCCTGAAGGACATCCTCGAGCCCACCTACGGCGTCATGACCTACCAGGAGCACGTCATGACGATCGCGCAGGTGATCGGCGGGTACACGCTCGGCGGCGCCGACCTGCTGCGCCGCGCGATGGGCAAGAAGAAGCCCGAGGAGATGGCCCAGCAGCGCGAGATCTTCACGAAGGGGGCGGCCGGGCGCGGCCTGGAGGAGAAGAAGGCCGCGGTCCTGTTCGACCAGATGGAGAAGTTCGCCGGGTACGGCTTCAACAAGTCGCACTCGGCGGCGTACGCGCTCGTCGCCTACCAGACGGCCTACCTCAAGGCCCACTACGCGAGCGCCTTCTGCGCCGCCAACCTCTCGGCCGTGATGAACGACACCGACAAGGTGCAGGTCATCTTCGACGACGCGAAGAAGGGCGGCCTGCAGGTGCTGCCGCCGGACGTGAACACCGGCACCTACCGGTTCGCCCCGCTCGACGCGAAGCGCGTGCGCTACGGCCTGGGCGCGGTGAAGGGCACGGGCGAGCAGGCGATCGACAACGTGGTGGCCGCGCGCGAGGCGGGCGGTCCCTTCCGCGACCTGGGCGATTTCTGCCGGCGCGTGGACCGCCGCGTGGTGAACCGGCGCGCCATGGAGGCGCTCATCAAGGCCGGGGCCTTCGATTCGCTCGAGCCCAACCGCGCGAGCGTGCTCGCCTCGCTGGGCGCGGCGATCGAGCTGGCCGAGAAGGGCGAGCAGTTCGCCTCGCAGACGAGCCTGTTCGGCGGCGCCGAGGAGACGGCGGCCGAGGCGGTCGAGATGACGCGCGTGCCGCCCTGGCCCGAGCGCGAGCGCCTGCTGGCCGAGAAGCAGAGCCTGGGCTTCTACCTGAGCGGGCACCCGTTCACGGCCTGGCAGGCCGAGATCCGGCGCGTGGCGCGCACCCCGCTCGCGAACCTGCAGCCGGCGATGGAGCCGCAGATGGCCGCGGGCGTCATCTACGGCGTGCAGATGCGCAACTCGCGCCGCGGGCGCATGGCCGTCCTCACGCTGGACGACGCCAGCGCGCGCATCGAGGTGGTGGTCTTCGGCGAGCTCTTCCACGAGAAGCGCGCGGTGATCCAGGAGGACCAGGTCGTCGTGGTGCAGGGGCGCGTGCAGCAGGACGATTTCTCCGGCGGCATCCGCTTCACGGCCGACAAGCTCATGGACCTGGCCGAGGTGCGCAGCCAGTACGCGCGCGCCATCCGCCTGTCGATCAACGGCCAGGCCGATTCCGCTCGCCTGAAATCGCTGCTCGCCCCCCACGCCGGGGGCAAGTGCGCGGTGGCCATCCGCTACCGCAATGCCCAGGGCGAGTGCGACATCCGCCTGCCCGACGAGTACCGGGTGAGGCTCTCGGGGCCGCTGCTCGCCTCGCTCGCGGACTGGCTGAGCGAGCGCAACGTCGAGGTGCTGTACTAGCGGCCGGCTAGGCCGTGGGCCGCATCTCGAAGCCGTCGGCGTCCGCCGGCTCGGGAGCCGGCTCGAGGTCCAGGCGATCGACGCGCGCCGCGGGCGGGCCCCGCCGGGCCCAGTCCACCAGGGCTTGCACGTCGGCGGCCGGGCCGGCGACCACCGCCTCGACCGTCCCGTCGTGGCGGTTCCTCACCCAACCCGCGAGGCCCAGGCGCTGCGCCTGCCCGCACAGGCCGTAGCGAAAGCCCACGCCCTGCACGCGGCCGTGGACGACCAGGCGCCGGGCGTGCCGCTCAGTCATCGCGGCCCACCTTGCCCCGCGTCTTCTTGGTCACCGCGCGCAGCTTCTTCTCGCCGATGCGCTTCTCGCGCGCCGAGCGCGAGGGCTTGGTGGCCACGCGCTTCTTCGGTACGTAGTTGAGCCGCTCGAGCCGCTCGGCCAGTCGCTCGAAGGCGATCTCGCGGTTGCGGTGCTGCGAGGACGAATCCTGGGCGATGACCACCACGCCCGAGGGCGGGTGCGTCAGGCGAAGCGCCGATTCCGTCTTGTTCACGTGCTGGCCGCCGGGGCCGCTCGCGCGGAAGACGTCCACCAGCACCTCGCGCTCGAGCTGCGCGCGATCGGTGGCGTAGGGCGGGGGAACGAGGGGGACACGGCGCGTCATGGGCGCGATTCTGCGCGAAATCCGGGCGGGCCGTCCGCGCGCCGGGCGATTACGGGTGTAATCCGCGCGCCGGCGCGGTTGTGCGGGCCGTCACAGCACGCCGCGGGTGCGCCGGCGCACAGTGGGCCCGTCTGAAGGGAAGCGGTGCCGGTCGGCGCCGCCGGGATCGAACACCACAGGAAAGGGAAACGGACCATGGACATGAAGATCAAGTTTTCGATGGGTCTCGCGGCGGTGATGGCGGCGGGCAGCGTGGCGTTCGTTCCGGCCAGCGCCGACAGCCGCGACGACATGGCGTACTCGGTGAACCCGGGCCAGGTCCTGGTGCTCGCTTCCGCCGAAACCCCCGCCGAGCAGGTGTGGGACATGACTTACGGGGCCGAGCGGCCCGCCCTCGTCGTCGAGACGCAGGCGGCGGCGGAGGAAGACGCGCCGATCGTGGACTACTCGGTCGGCTGAGTCGCCACGGCGCTGCAGGTTCCCTGCGGGGGGCCCTCCGGGAGACCGGCGGGCCCTTTTCATCTCCGTGCCGGCATCACGCCCGGCCGATGATCGGCGCCCGATCGCGGGCCTGCGGCGCCCCGGATCCGCGCACCGGGCGTCCGATCGACCGGACGCCTACTTGATGCGCATGCCCGGCGTCGCCCCGGCCTCGGGCGCGAGCAGGTAGATCGAGCTGCCGTCGCCGGCGGCGAGGACCATGCCCTGCGATTCGCCGAAGCGCATCTTGCGCGGGGCGAGGTTCGCGACCATGACGGTGAGGCGCCCGACGAGGTCCTTGGGCGTGTAGGCCGAGCGGATGCCCGCGAAGACGGTGCGGGTCTCGATGCCGATGTCCAGCGTGAGCTTGAGCAGCTTCTCGGCGTCGGCCACCAGCTCGGCATCGACGATGCGCGCCACGCGAAGGTCGATCTTGCCGAAGTCGTCGATCGAGATCGTCTCGCCCACGGGCAGGATCGGCGCGGGCCGCGGCGGCTCCACCGGCTCCAGGCGGAATTCCGGCGCCTCGGGCGCCGCGCCCTTGGCGGGCTCGGGCCGGGATTCCTCCGGCGGCTCGAGCAGCTGCTCGATCTGCTTCGGGTCGATGCGCGCGAGCAGGTGCTTGTAGGGCTGCACCGTGTGCCCCGGCTTGAGCGCGTTGGGCACGTCCTCCCAGGCGAGCGGCTTCGCCAGCGCGAGGAAGGCCTCCACGTCCTCGGCCACGCGCGGCAGGACGGGCTTCAGGTAGATGGTGAGGATGCGGAAGAGCTCGAGGTAGAGCGTGCAGAACCACTGCAGCGCGCCCTCCTGGCCGGCTTCCTTCGCGATCTCCCAGGGCTTCTGGTCGTCGACGTACTGGTTCACCCGGTCGGCGAGGAACATCACCTGGCGCAGCGCCTTGCCGAACTCGCGCGCCTCGTAGTCGGCCGCGACCTGGTCGGCGAAGCTGCGCACCTCGAACAGGATGCCGGGCACCTGCTCCTCGTTGTCGGGCACCGGGGCCGGGACGTTGCCGCGCAGCTTGTGCTTGAGCTCGCGGCCGGCGGACAGGGGCTCGTCGGAGAGCTTCCCGGCGAAGCGCTTGGAGATGAAGCCGGCGGCGCGGCTCGCGATGTTCACGTACTTGCCCACGAGGTCGGAGTTCACGCGGGCGAGGAAGTCGTCCGGGTTGAAGTCCAGGTCCTCGACGCGGGCGTTCAGCTTCGCGGCCAGGTAGTAGCGCAGCCACTCCGGGTTCAGGCCCAGCTCGGCGTACTTCTGCGGGCTCACCGTGATGCCGCGCGACTTCGAGAGCTTCTCGCCGGTGAGGGTGAGGAAGCCGTGCACGTAGACGTTGTCCGGCACCTTGCGGCCGGAGAACTTGAGCATCGCCGGCCAGAAGAGGGTGTGGAAGTAGATGATGTCCTTGCCGATGAAGTGCACCTGCTCGAGCTTGGGGTCGGCCATCACCTTCGCGAAATCCAGGCCCTTCTTCTCCAGGTAGGCCTTGAGCGAGGCGAGGTAGCCGATGGGCGCGTCCAGCCACACGTAGAAGTACTTGCCCTTGGCCCCGGGGATCTCGATGCCGAAGTAGGGCGCGTCGCGGGTGATGTCCCAGTCGTTGAGGCCCCCGTCGAGCCACTCGCGCACCTTGTTCGAGACCTCGGGCTGGAGGCGGCCGTCCTGCGTCCAGGCCTTCAGGAACTCCACGCAGCGCGGGTCGGAGAGCCGGAAGAAGAAATGGTCCGACTTCTTGAGGACCGGCGTGGCGCCGGTGAGCGCCGAGAAGGGGTTCTTCAGGTCGGTGGGCGTGTAGACCGCGCCGCAGCTCTCGCAGGAATCGCCGTACTGGTCCTTGGTGCCGCACTTCGGGCACTCGCCCTTGATGTAGCGGTCGGGCAGGAACATGCCCTTCACCGGGTCGAAGAACTGCTCGATCGTCTTGGTGACGATGAAGCCCCCGGCCTTCAGGGCGGCGAAGATCTCGCCGGCGAGCTGGCGGTTCTCCTCCGAGTGCGTGGAATGGAAATGGTCGAAGCTCACCCCGAAGCGCGCGAGGTCGCGCTTGTGGGACTCGGCCACCCGCGCGATGAGCGCCTCGGGCGTGATGCCCTCGGCCTCGGCCTTGAGCATGATCGGGGCGCCGTGCGTGTCGTCGGCGCAGACGAAGTGGACCTTGTGCCCCTGCAGCCGCTGGAAGCGCACCCAGATGTCGGCCTGGGTGTACTCCATGATGTGGCCGATGTGGAACGGGCCGTTCGCGTAGGGGAGCGCCGTCGTGACGAAAATCTTGCGGGGCATGAAAGCCGGACGAGCCTCTGGGCGCGGGTGGGTTTGCGGCTCGGGCGAGCGGGCGCTTCGCGTCGGCGAGTGTCGGTGGTTTTCGACGGGGTCGAGGTCAACGCGATTGTAGCAAATTGCTTTAGAATTGCGCGCTCTTCCCCCGCTTCGTGCCGCCCTCCCGCGCCGCCCCCCCCGCCATGAGCCTTGCCGACAAGGATGTCCTCGCCGCGTTGTCCGAGCTGGTCGACCCCGTCACGGGCCGCAACTACGCGGAATCGAAGAGCGCCCGGAACGTGAAGGTGTCGGGGGGCACGGTGAGCGTCGACATCGTGCTGGGCTACCCGGCCCGCGGGGTGCTCGAGCAGGTGCGCGCGCAGGTGGGCGAGCGCCTCGCCCGGCTGCCCGGGGTCACGCACGCGAGCGTGAACGTGGTCTCGAAGATCGTCTCGCACGCGGTCCAGCGCGGGGTGAAGCTCGTGCCCGGCATCAAGAACATCATCGCCGTCGCCTCGGGCAAGGGCGGGGTCGGCAAGAGCACGACCGCCGTGAACCTCGCGCTCGCGCTGGCGGCCGAGGGCGCGACGGTGGGCATGCTCGACGCGGACATCTACGGCCCCTCGCAGCCCACCATGCTCGGCATCACCGGGCGCCCCACCTCGCGCGACGGCAAGTCGATGGACCCGATGGAAGGCCACGGCATCCAGGCGATGAGCGTGGGCTTCCTCATCGAGCAGGACACGCCCATGGTCTGGCGCGGCCCCATGGTCACGCAGGCCCTCGAGCAGCTGCTCACCGAGACGCGCTGGCGGGACCTCGACTACCTCGTGGTCGACTACCGCCGGGCACGGGCGACATCCAGCCACGCTCTCGCAGAAAGTCCCCGTGACCGGTGCGGTCATCGTGACCCGCAGGACATCGCCCTCATCGACGCCCGCAAGGGCCTCAAGATGTTCGAGAAGTGGGCGTGCCCATCCTCGAGATCGTCGAGAACATGTCGATCCACGTCTGCTCGAACTGCGGCCACGCCGAGCCCATCTTCGGCGAGGACGGCGGCGAGCAGATGTGCAACGACTACGACGTCGAGCTGCTCGGCAGCCTGCCGCTCGACCGCGCCATCCGCGAGCAGGCCGACAGCGGCAAGCCCACCGTCGTCTCCGACCCCGACGGCCCGGTGGCCTCGACCTACCGCGAGATCGCGCGCAAGGTGGCCGCGCGCATCGCCCGCCAGGCCGAGGACCGGTCCGGCGCCTTCCCCAAGATCGTCATCCAGAACACGTGAACGCAGGTCATCGAAGGGACAGCGGGGCGATCGTCCGAGCGGACGATTCCGCCGCTCAACTCCGCGAGCAAGCGACAATGTGCAGCATCTGCGGCCGTTCAATTCCGCGAGCGAAAAGACCATGAGCATCAAGAGCGACAAGTGGATCCGCCGGATGGCGGCGAGCCACGGCATGATCGAACCCTTCGAGCCGGGCCAGGTGCGCGAGGTGGACGGCAAGCGCATCGTCTCCTACGGCACCTCGAGCTACGGGTACGACATCCGCTGCTCGCGCGAATTCAAGATCTTCACGAACATCAACGCGACGATCGTCGACCCGAAGGCCTTCGACGAGAAGTCGTTCGTGAACTTCGAGAGCGACGTGTGCATCATCCCGCCCAATTCCTTCGCGCTGGCCCGGACGGTCGAGTACTTCCGCATCCCGCGCAACGTGCTCACCGTCTGCCTGGGCAAGAGCACCTACGCGCGCTGCGGGATCATCGTGAACGTGACGCCCTTCGAGCCGGAATGGGAGGGCTTCGTCACGCTGGAGTTCTCGAACACCACGCCCCTGCCGGCGAAGATCTACGCCGGCGAGGGCTGCGCGCAGGTGGTCTTCTTCGAGTCCGACGAGGTCTGCGAGACCTCCTACCGCGACCGCGGCGGGAAGTACCAGGGCCAGTCGGGCGTGACGCTCCCGAAGATGTGATTTCCCGGCGCGCGCAAGGCCCCCGAAGTCCCATGCGCGGTATCACCCCTTCCGACTTGAGATTTCTTGCGGCCCGGGGCCGGAATTGCCCTATACTTCGCGCAATTTTTGGGCCGGGAGCCGCCCGGCCGCCCAGTGCGCGAAGGAGGTCATCATGACAAGAGCGAGGAAGTACCGGGGACCCGAGCAGGCCGCCGCCGCCGGCGCCCGTCGCGCCCCCCGTATCGCTTCGCCCTCCCGCCACGAAAGACATCGATGCCCCGAGCCGTAGTCAAGAAGCTCCGCCCGCAGCCGGAGTTCCCCCTCGACACCCATCCCGAAGTCAGCCTCGACTTCGGCTCCGTCAAGCAGTACCTCGCCCGGCACCCGTACAAGAAGCCGGTCCTCCTCGTCGACCTCGACATCGTCCGCAACAAGACGCGCCGCTTCCGCGCCGCCTTGCCCCGCGTGCGCCCGCACTTCGCCGTGAAGGCGAACCCCGACCCGCGCGTGCTCAAGGTCCTCATCCAGGAGGGCGCCGGCTTCGAGATCGCCTCCATCGCCGAGCTCGACCTGCTGCTCCAGCTCGGCGTCCCGGTGGGCGAGATCTTCTACTCCAATCCCATGAAGTCGCGCGCCTACCTCGAGTACGCCGCGGCCAAGGGCGTGGAATGGTACGTCGTGGACTCCGTCGAGGAGATCCGCAAGGTCCAGTCGGTGAGGGCGGACGCGAAGCTGTACCTGCGCATCGACGCGCCCAACATCGGCAGCGACTGGCCCCTGGCGGGCAAGTTCGGCGCGCACATGAACGACATCCCCGAGCTCATCGCGGCGGCGGTCGACTGCAAGGCGGACCTGGCGGGGGTCACCTTCCACGTGGGCTCGCAGTGCCTGAACCCCGAGAACTGGCGCGTGGGCATGGACAGGGCGCGCAAGGTCTTCGCGGCGATGCGCCAGGCCGGCCTCGACCCGCGCCTGCTGAACCTGGGCGGGGGCTACCCCGTGCGCCACGTGAAGCCGATCCCCTCCATCGAGACGATCGCGGAGGTGATCAACAAGGAGCTGCGCCATTTCGGCCCCGAGATCCAGGTGATCGCCGAGCCGGGCCGCTACCTCGTCTCCGACGCCGGCTACTTCATCTGCCGCGTCGTGGGCACCGCCACGCGCAACGGCCAGCGCTGGATGTACTGGGACGCCGGCGTCTTCGGCGGCGTCATCGAGACGACCGAGGGGCTGCGCTACAACCTCTACACCGACCGCGACGGCGAGCCCGTCGCCTGGAACGTGGCGGGGCCGACCTGCGACTCGGTGGACGTCGTGATGCGCGACGAGCTGCTGCCCGCCGACCTGCAGGAGAACGACTTCATCTTCATCAAGAACGCCGGCGCCTACACCACGGCCTACGCGTCCAACTTCAACGGCTTCCCCCTGCCGGAAGTCGCGGTGATCGGCGGGCAGTAGCCGGAACTCCCGGGTGTGAAAGAATGGGGGCCGCAGGCCGGGCGAGAGACCCGGCCGCGCCAACCCGAGGAGACCCCATGCGACCGATCATCCGACTTGCCGCCGCCGCGCTCGCCCTGCTCATCCCCGCCGCGGCATTCGCCCAGGCCTGGCCCACCCGCCCGATCAAGATCCTCGTCGGCTTCGCGCCGGGCGGGGGCACGGACGTGGTGGCCCGCGTCATCGCGCAGAAGCTCCAGGAAAGCCTGGGCCAGCCGGTCATCGTCGAGAACAAGCCCGGCGCCACGGGCACCATCGCCGCGGACGCGGTGGCCAAGAGCGCGCCGGACGGCTACACGCTCATCATGGGCCACGTGAACTCGCATGCCATCGCGCCCAACCTGTTCAAGAACCTGCCCTACGACGCCATCGCGGACTTCGCGCCCGTCACTTACGTGGGTTACGTGCCGAACATCCTGGCCGTTCACCCGTCCGTCGCGGCGAAGAGCGTTCCCGAGCTCGTCGCGCTCGCGAAGGCGCAGCCGGGCAAGCTCACGTACGCCTCCTCGGGCATGGGCAGCACGCAGCACCTGGCCGGGGAGATGTTCCAGCTGCTCACCGCGACGAAGCTGGTGCACATCCCGTACAAGGGCAGCGGCCAGGCGATCTCCGACCTGCTCGCGGGCAACGTCTCGATGAATTTCGACACGATGCCGCCGGTGCTGCCGCACATCCAGGCCGGCAAGCTCAGGGCGCTCGCCATCTCCACGCCGGCGCGCATCGCGCTGCTGCCGGACGTGCCGACCTTCGGCGAGGTGGGCATCACCGGCTTCGACGTGACCAACTGGTACGGCGTGATGGCCCCGGCGAAGACGCCACGGGACATCGTCAACCGCCTCGGTGCCGAGATCAACAAGGCGATGCAGGACCCGGGCGCGAAGGAGAAGCTCGTCGGCGTGGGCACGCAGCTCGGCGGCGGCAAGCCGGAGGACTTCGAGGCCTTCCTGAAGGCCGAGGTCGCCAAGTACGCCCGCCTGGTGAAGGACGCGAAGATCACGATCGACTGAGCGTGGCTCAGGACTTCTGGGCCGGCAGCGGCTTCCGCCACCTCTCGCGCGATGCGGACGGCTGCCTCGTCGCGGGCGAGGACTTCCTGCGGCACGTGCTCGGGCGCGAGGAGCTCGTGCCGCCCGAGGAGGCCGGCCCGGCCGAGCGCCGCCTCCACGCGCGCCTGCTCGAGCGCCCGCGCCTCGCGGTGCCGAGCGCCGACCTGGCCGCCGTGGAGGACGCGGATGCGCGCGAGAACTGGGCCGAGTTCCTGCGCTTTCGCGAGCGGCTGGCCGCGGTCGGCACGATCGAAGCCTGCTACGTGGACCAGTTCCGGCGCCCGGCCGTCGACCTGGCCCCGCCTTTCCTCGACCTGCTCGCGCAGGCCATCGTGCGCGGGCTGCTCGAGGGCGAGGCCGATCCGTGGCTCGCCCGCGCCGGCGAGCTCTTCTTCCGCCGCCAGCGCGTGAGCGTGGAGGGCGGGCAGGTGCTCGCGGCCGATGCGGCGACGATCGAGGCCTACGCCGAGACCGGCGGCTTCGGCAACGTCGGGCGGCTCCTGCGCCAGCAGCAGACCCCCGTGGCCAGCGTGAAGATGGACATCCTCAACCCGGAGAACGCCCCGGTCTACTTCCTGCGCGACGAGCTCTTCAGCTTCCTGCTCGATCTCACGCCCGGGCGCGAGGGGGCCCTGGCGCTCGCCCGCCTGCTCGAGCGGTGGGTGGCGCACCTGGCCGGCGTCGCCGTCGGGATCGAGCCGGTGGAGCGCATCGCGGACGAGCGCTGGCGCTGGCATGCCGGGCTCGACGTGGAGTCGACCGCGATCCTGAACGCGCTCTATGCCGGCGAGAGCCTCGACGAGGAACGCCGGGCGCGCCTCGCCACGCTCTTTCGCCTCACCTTCCGCGACGCGGGCGATGCCCTGCCCGAGGCGCAGGGGCGGCCGGTCTACCTGGGCCTCGCCTTCCGCGCGGACCACTCGCTCAAGCTCAAGCCCCAGAACCTGCTCACGAACCTGCCTTTCGCGCGCCGGAGCTGAGGCCGCGCAGGGTAAAATGGCGGCTGGATCGACATTCGGAGCGAAGGCCATGACCACGGTGGGCGAGACGACGGGCACCTACATGCTGAGCAAGGAGCTCGACATCCTGATGGCGGAGCGCGCGCGCCTGCTCAAGGTGGCGGGCGCGGCGGCGCAGTTCGTCGCCCTGATGGAGAGCCGGGCCCTGCCCGAGTCGGTCGCGACCGAGGCCGAGCTGCTCGCCGAGAGCGTGAACGCGCTCCCCGAGGACACCCTTCGCGACGCCCTCGCCGCGATCACCCGCCACCGTGAGGAGTAGCCATGAATCCCGAGACCTTCAACATGAGCATCCGCAAGTTCCTGAAGAGCGTGGGCGTGCAGTCCCAGCGCGAGATCGAACTGGCGGTCGAGAAGGCGGTGGCCGCCGGGCGCCTGAAGGGCACGGAGACGCTGCCGGCGAAGGTGACGCTCACGGTGGAGGGCGTGGGCCTCGCCGTGACCATCGACGGCAAGATCTCGCTCGAGTAGGGCGCCCCGTGAACGACCTGTCCGCCGGCGCGCCGGTCACCTGGGACGACATCGCCTCGGCCGCGGCGCTGCTCGAGGGCATCGCCCACCGCACGCCCGTGATGACCTCGCGGCAGTTCGACGAGAGGACGGGCGCGAAGGCCTTCTTCAAGTGCGAGAACTTCCAGCGCATGGGCGCCTTCAAGTTCCGCGGTGCCTACAACGCGCTCTCGCGCCTGTCGGCCGTGGAGAAGAAGCGCGGCGTCGTCGCGTTCTCCTCGGGCAACCATGCGCAGGCGGTCGCGCTCGCCGGGCGCCTGCTCGGCGTGCCCGCCGTGATCGTGATGCCCGCCGACGCGCCGGCCGTGAAGATGGCGGCGACGAAGGGCTACGGGGCCGAAGTGGTCCTGTACGACCGCGCCGCGGGCCAGAGCCGCGAGGATTTCGCCGCGAGGATCGCGAGCGAGCGCGGCAGCACGGTGATCCCGCCCTTCGACCACGCCCACGTGATCGCCGGACAGGGCACGGCGGCGAAGGAACTGATCGAGGAGACGGGCCCGCTCGACTGGCTGTTCGTCTGCTGCGGCGGCGGGGGCCTGCTCTCGGGCTGCGCCGTCGCCGCGCACCATCTCTCCCCGGGCGTGAAGGTGGTGGGGGTGGAACCGGCCGCCGGCGACGACGCCACGCGCTCGTTCCGCACGAAGCAGCTCCAGCGCATCGACGTGCCGGACACGATCGCCGACGGCGCGCGCACCCAGTCGCTGGGCAAGCTCACCTTCCCGCTGGTGCTCGCCCACGTGCAGGATTTCCTCACGGTGAGCGATGCGGAGCTGGTGGAGGCCATGCGCTTCCTCTGGGAGCGCATGAAGCTCGTGGTCGAGCCCACGGGCGCCCTCGCGACCGCGGGCGTGCTCTCGGGCCGCCTGGACACGCGCGGCGGCCGCGTGGGCATCATCCTGTCCGGCGGCAACGTCGACCTGCGGGCGGCGGCCAAGCTCTTCGCGTGAGCCTCACCCTCCCGGAACTGCCGCCGTCCATCCCGCGGCGCGGCGGCAGGCTCTGGCGGGCCATCGGGCGCGGCATCCTGCGCCTGGGCGGCTGGCGCGTGACGGGCAACTTTCCCGATCGCCCGAAGCTCGTCGTTGCGGTCGCGCCGCACACCTCGAACTGGGACTTCGTGTACGGCGCCGCCGCGATGTTCGCGCTCGACCTGAAATGCACCTTCATCGGCAAGCACACGCTGTTCGTGTGGCCGTTCTCGATCTTCCTTCGCTGGATGGGGGGCGTGCCGGTGGACCGCAGCGCGGCCCGGGGCCTGGTGGGGGAGG
The DNA here is from genome assembly GCA_044221765.1 of Usitatibacteraceae bacterium. Classification (GTDB taxonomy): domain Bacteria; phylum Pseudomonadota; class Gammaproteobacteria; order Burkholderiales; family Usitatibacteraceae; genus FEB-7. Next base: position 16,081 of record JBGAOO010000054.1, read on the forward strand.
CGATCGCCTCCTTCGCGCAGGAGCCCGCGCGCCTGCTGGTGATCGCCCCGGAGGGCACGCGCCGCAAGGTGGAGAAGTTCAAGACCGGCTTCCTGCACATCGCCAAGGGCGCGGGCGTGCCGGTGGTGCTCGTCTCGCTCGACTACGCCAAGCGGTTCGTGGAGATCGGCCCGATGCGCGAGCGCCTCGGGGAGGTCGAGGAGGAGCGCCTGGCGATCGAGGCGCATTTCGCGCGCGTGCAGGGCCGCAACCGGCCGTGACCCTTCGGGCCGCTTGACGGCCCCGCCTTGACCCACGGTGGTGCTGCGGCGCACCAAAACGACCCGCCGACCGGGCCAGCCTGCTGCGAGGCTCATCATGCATCCCATTGAAATATCGACGAAATGCGCGCGGCGCGCGGTTGGCACGCTCCATGCTGCAGGAGAAGCGTCGGTCATCCCTCTCAGGGTGGCCGGCAGTTTCTCCTCCGAGAGCGGTTAACCCCGTCGGCCTCGCCGACGGGGTTTTTTTTTGCTCCCGGCTTTGCATTCGGAAAAGCGCGGGCCGCAGGGGCCCTTGCGCGAGAGCGGTTAACCCCGTCGGCCCAGCCGACGAAGTCAGTCTTGCTCCCGGTTTTGCATTCGGAGAATCGCGGGGCGCAGGCATCGGGACGAAAAAAAGCCCGCCGATCGGCGGGCTCTTGTCGGGGTGCGAGCGGCTCAGTCGGCGTACACGCCCGCCTTCTTGATGATCGGCGCCCACTTGTCGACTTCCTTCTTGATGTGGGCGGCGAGGGCGGCCGGCGTCGCCTGCGCGGACGGGACCGGCTCGGTGCCGAGCTCGG
>JBGAOO010000055.1:0-11597 GCA_044221765.1 Usitatibacteraceae bacterium
GATTTCCGGCGCCGACCTCGCCAACATCGTGAACGAGGCGGCGCTCTTCGCCGCCCGCGGCTCCAAGCGCCTGGTCGACATGGAGGACTTCGAGAAGGCCAAGGACAAGATCATCATGGGGGCCGAGCGCCGCTCGATGGTGATGCCCGAGGAGGAGCGCCGCAACACGGCCTACCACGAGTCCGGCCACGCCATCGTCGCGCGCCTGCTGCCCAAGACCGACCCGGTGCACAAGGTGACGATCATCCCGCGCGGCAGGGCGCTGGGCGTGACCGTGCAGCTGCCCGAGCAGGACCGCTACAGCTACGACCGCGCGCACCTGCTGAACAACATCGCCGTGCTCTTCGGGGGCCGCATCGCCGAGGAGCTGTTCATGAGCCAGATGACCACGGGCGCCTCGAACGACTTCAAGCGCGCCACCGACCTGGCCCGGCGCATGGTCACCGAGTGGGGCATGTCCGACCACCTGGGCCCCATGGTCTACGGCGAGAACGAGGGCGAGGTGTTCCTGGGCCGCTCGGTCACCACCCACCAGGCGATGTCCGAGATGACCATGCAGCAGGTCGACAAGGAGATCAAGCGCATCATCGACGAGCAGTACGCGCTCGCCAGGCGCCTGCTGGAGGACAACCGCGACAAGGTCGAGGCGATGGCGAAGGCCCTGCTCGAGTGGGAGACGCTCGACGCGGACCAGGTGAACGACATCATGGAGGGCCGCCCGCCGCGCGCGCCCAAGCCGGTCGCCCCGCGTCCGAACACGCCGCCGCCGAGCGATGGCGGCGCCAAGGCGAGCGACACGCCGCCGGCGGCCACGCCCGCGCAGAGTTCCTAGCGCGCGCATCGACGAACCGGCAAAGGGGTGGCGAGCAGCCACCCCTTTTCACTGGATGGATCCGATCCTCGCCTGCGGCCGGCTTTCCCTCTCGCTCGACGAGCCGAGGGTGATGGGCATCGTGAACGTCACCGCCGATTCCTTCTCGGACGGCGGCCGCTACCTCGACCTCTCGCGCGCGATCGACCACGGATTGCGGCTCGCGGCCGACGGCGCGGCGCTCGTGGACGTGGGCGGCGAATCCACGCGCCCGGGCGCGCAGCCGGTGCCGCTCGAGCTCGAGCTCGGGCGCGTGCTGCCGGTGGTCGAGGCGCTCGCGCGCGAGGGCGTGGCGGTTTCCGTGGACACGATGAAGCCCGAGGTGATGCGCGCCGCCATCGGGGCGGGCTGCGTGATGGTGAACGACGTGAACGCCTTCCGCGCCGAAGGCGCCATCGCCGCGGTGGCCGCCTCCGGCGTCGGGCTGTGCGCGATGCACATGCAGGGCACGCCCGCGACGATGCAGGCGCAGCCCACCTACGCGGACGTGGTGTCGGAGGTGACCGACTACCTCGCGGGCCGCGCGCAGGCGCTCGCCGCGGCGGGCATCGCGCGGGCACGCATCGCGCTCGACCCGGGCTTCGGCTTCGGCAAGACGCTCGCGCACAACGTGGCGCTCCTCGCCGGGTTGCCTCGCCTGGCCGCGACGGGACACGCGATCGTGGCCGGCCTCTCGCGCAAGCGCTCGATCGGCGAGATCACGGGCCGCGCGGTGGAAGATCGCCTGGCCGGCAGCGTTGCGGCGGCGTTGGTCGCGGTGCAAAATGGCGCCCATGTCGTTCGCGTCCACGATGTCCGTGAAACGGTGGACGCGCTGAAAGTCTGGTCGGCCCTCGCGCCGCGCCGGTCCCATCCCCTTCCGAGGTCCCCCGCTCCGTGACACGACAATACTTCGGCACCGACGGCGTTCGCGGCCGGGTGGGCGAGATGCCCATCACCCCCGAATTCGTCCTGAGGCTCGGCTTCGCCGCCGGGCGCGTCCTTTCCCGCGCGGACATCGCGCCGCCGCACCGCAACCGGCCGGCCGTCCTCATCGGCAAGGACACGCGCATCTCCGGGTACATGCTCGAATCCGCGCTGGAGGCGGGCCTGTCCGCCGCCGGCGTCGACACCTTCCTCACCGGCCCGATGCCCACGCCGGGCGTGGCCTTCCTCACGCGGGCGCTGCGCCTGTCGGCCGGCATCATGGTGTCGGCCTCGCACAACCCCTTCGAGGACAACGGCATCAAGTTCTTCTCCGCCGAGGGCCTGAAGCTGCCCGACGCGGTCGAGCGCGAGATCGAGACCCTGCTGGCCGAGCCGCTCGTCACGCGGCCCTCGGCGCAGCTGGGCAAGGCCGAGCGCGTGCACGACTCCGAGGGCCGCTACATCGAGTTCTGCAAGGGCACCTTCGCCAAGCACCGCACGCTGCGGGGCCTCAAGCTCGTGGTCGACAGCGCGCACGGCGCCTGCTACCGCGTCGGCCCGCGCGTGTTCCAGGAGCTCGGCGCCGAGGTGGTCGCGATCGGCGGCCACCCCAACGGCACGAACATCAACGACCGCTACGGCGCCACGCACCCGGGCACGCTCGCCAAGGCCGTCGTCGAGCACGGCGCGAACTTCGGCATCGCCTTCGACGGCGACGGCGACCGCCTCGCCATGGCCGATGCGGACGGGCGCCTGTTCGACGGCGACCAGCTGCTCTACGCGATCGTGAAGCACCGCCACGAGGCCGGCAAGCTCAAGGGCGGCGTCGCCGGCACGCTCATGACCAACTTCGCGCTCGAGCGGCGCCTGGCGCAGTCGGGCGTGCCCTTCGCGCGCGCCAAGGTGGGCGATCGCTACGTGCTCGAGCTCCTGCACGAGAAGGGCTGGGAGTGCGGCGGCGAGAATTCCGGCCACCTGCTCTGCCTGGATTGCCATTCCACCGGCGACGCGATCATCTCCGCGCTGCAGGTGCTCGAGGCCGTGGTGGCCGCGGGCCAGACGCTCGGCGAGTTCACGCGCGAGCTCGTGCTGCTGCCCCAGGTGCTGCTCAACGTGCGCCTGAGCCCGGGCGTGGACGCGATGGCCGATGCCGGCGTGCGCGCGGCCGTGGCGAAGGCCGAGGGCGAGCTCGCCGGCCGCGGGCGCGTGCTGCTGCGGCCCTCGGGCACCGAGCCCGTGATCCGCGTGATGGTCGAAGGCGAGGACGCCGGGCGCGTGCGCGCGCTCGCCGAGACGGTCGCCGCCGCCGTGAAGGGGGCCGCGCCCCTGCCGCTCGCCAGCTGAACGCTTCCCCGGGGCCCGCCGCCGGCGCGGCCCCCAACGACCCAGGAGAGTCCCGCATGCCGATTTCCCGTCGCACCTTCGCCGTGGCCGCGCTGGCCCTGGCGGCCCTTCCCGGCCTCGTCCAGGCGCAGGGGTATCCCAACAAGCCCGTGAAGATCCTCGTGCCCTTCGCCGCGGGCGGCACCACGGACATCGTGGCGCGGATCATCTCGATCAAGCTCGGCCAGGAGCTCGGGCAGCCGGTGATCGTGGAGAACCGCGCCGGCGGCGGCGGCACGGTGGGCGCCGACGCGCTCGCCAAGAGCGCGCCCGACGGCTACACGCTCGGCATCGCGACGGTCTCGACGATCGGCACGAACCCGGCCACCAACCCGAAGATGCCCTACGACCCGATCAAGGACTTCACGGCGATCATCAGCCTGGTGAACGTGCCCAACGTGATGACGGTGAACCCGACCAAGATCCCGGCCCGGGACATGAAGGAGTTCATCGCCCTGCTCAAGCGCGAGCCGGACAAGCACTCCTACGCCTCGTCGGGCTCGGGCGGCATCTCGCACATGGACGGCGAGTACTTCAAGATCCTCACCGGGACGTCCATGGTGCACGTGCCCTACCGCGGCTCGGGCCCGGCGCTCAACGACACGATCGCGGGCCAGGTGGACTCGCAGATGGACAACCTGCCCTCGTCGCTGCCGCACATCCAGGCCGGCAAGCTGCGCGCGCTGGCGGTCATGGCGCCCAAGCGCGTGGACTCGCTGCCGGACGTGCCCACCTTCGCCGAGCTCGGCCTGAAGGACCTGAACAACGAGGCCTGGTACGGGCTCATCGCCCCGGCGAACCTGCCCGCGGACATCCGCGCGAAGCTGCACGCGGCGGCGCAGAAGACGCTGAACGACCCGGAGATCCGCAAGCGCCTCACGGAGAACGGCTGCAACGTCGACGGCGGCAGCGCGCAGGATTTCGAGAAGAAGATGGCGCGCGAGCTGGCCCTTCGCCGGGAGATCGTGAAGAAGGCCAGCATCAAGCTCGAGCAATAGGCCCCGCCCCGCGCCGCGCCCGGGCGGGCCGCCCGGGCGCGCCGGCCTACTTCGCCTTGCGGGCCGCCGGCGCCTTCGCGAGCCTCGCCTCGAGGGCCGCGATCTTCTCCTCCAGCGCCTCGTTCTGCTTCTCGAGCGCCGCCAGGCGGCTCGCGAACGGGCGAAGGTTGAAGTAGTGCTCGTGCTCGATGGCGGTGTCGAAGCGGTTGCCCCACACGACGAAGCCGTCCTCGTACATCCTCAGGTCCTTGTAGCCCAGCGCCTGCAGGGCGTAGAAGGCGTAGCCCGTGCGGCAGCCGCGGTGGCAGTAGAGGATGACCGTCTTGTCCTTGGGCACCTTCGCGTAGACCTGGGCGAGCTGCTCGAGCGGCAGCATGAGGCCGGTCTTCGGGTCGAGGTTGAGCTTCACGTCGATGTTGATGGCGCCGGGAATGCGGCCGCCGCGGATCACCGTGTTCTCCTCGGCATTGAATTCCTTCGGCGAGCGAACGTCGACGAACACGATGCCCTTCGCGCCGTCGTTCACGATCGGGATGAGCTCCGCGGTGGACACGTACAGGCCCGGGTTCGCGATGCGCGCCTTGAAGGTCGCCGGCCTGGGCGCGACGGGCGCCTTGCTGACCGGCTGCGCGGCGGCCACCCAGGCCTCGTAGCCACCGTCCAGGTAGCAGAAATCCCGGACGCCCAGGTAGAGCGGGTACTGCTCCACCGTCACGTGGTAGTCGCCCTTGGTGCCGTAGACGATGAGGCCCTTGTCGTTGTCCACGCCCAGGCGGCCGAGCAGCTCCTCGGCCTTCGCCACCGGGACGATGCGGCCGTCGGCCGGGTGCTTGAGCGTGGTGACGACGGTCTTGCCGAAGCTCACGGCGCCCGGGATGTGGCCCTCGCCGTAGTCCTCGGCGTCGCGTCCGTCGAGGATGACCCAGCCCGGATCGCCGAGCTTGCCCTTCACGTAGTCGACGTCGCAGACGTTCGCGAGCTTGTGGGTGTCCACGCCCATCACCTTGGCATGCGCGGCGGGCGGCCACGCGGCGGCGGCGAGCATGCCCAGCGCACCGGCGAGCAGGAAGAACCGTTTCTTGTTCATGATTCGCTCTCGGATCGTGCCCGCCACCAAGGCATGGAAGAAGCTCGGAAGGCGCGGGACGTCCCCGCTCCGGGCGGTGGCGCTGCCCGAAGAATGGCCGGAACGGCTCTCGCATGGACGAATCGACGACGCTTGCCCGGACCGCGGTCCGCAAGGCCTCGCCGTTCCAGCATGGATTCGCCCCGGGTCCCGGGCTTGATGCCCATCAAGCGGACGCGGCGAGGGTGGCCAAGGTCCAATGCCCGCGAGGCGACCGCCCGGGCCAGGGCGGCGGCGCGTCCCCGGTGTCACGGAAATGTCACCGGAGCGCCATAGACTGCGGGCCTGAAGAAGTTCCGCGCGCCACCTCCCCGGAGACCCCCATGATCCGTTCCCTTGCCAAGCTGCTGGCCGTCCTCGCGGCCGGCTTCCTCCCCGTCCAGGCCGCCCAGGCCGCCGAGATCACCGGCGCCGGCGCGACCTTCCCGGCACCCATCTACGCCAAGTGGGCCGATGCCTACCAGAAGGCGACCGCCAACAAGCTGAACTACCAGTCCATCGGCTCGGGCGGCGGCATCAAGCAGATCACCGCGAAGACCGTCGACTTCGGCGCCTCCGACATGCCGCTCAAGCCCGAGGACCTGCAGAAGGACGGCCTCATGCAGTTTCCGACGGTGATCGGCGGCGTGGTGCCGGTGGTGAACCTGCCCGGCTTCCAGCCGGGACAGATCCGCATGACGGGCGAGCTCCTGGCGGACATCTACCTGGGCAAGGTCACGAAGTGGAACGACAAGGCGCTGGCCGACCTGAACCCGGGCCTGAAGTTTCCCGACCAGGCGATCGCGGTGGTGCGCCGCGCCGACGGTTCGGGCACGACCTTCATCTTCACCAACTACCTGTCGAAGGTGAGCGCCGAGTGGAAGCAGAAGGTCGGCGAGGGCACGGCGGTGCAGTGGCCCATCGGCCTGGGCGGCAAGGGGAACGAGGGCGTGTCGGCCTTCGTGCAGCGCATCCCCGGGGCCATCGGCTACGTGGAGTACGCCTACGCCAAGCAGAACAAGATGATCCACGCGGCGATGCGCAATGCCGACGGGGCCTTCGTCCAGCCCGACGACCTGACCTTCAAGGCCGCCGCCGCCGGCGCCGAGTGGACGAAGAACAACTTCGCGGTGATCCTCACCGACCAGAAGGGAAAGGACACCTGGCCCATCTCGGGCGCCACCTTCATCCTGATGCACGTGAAGCAGGACAAGCCGGCGCAGGCCGCGGAGGCGCTCAAGTTCTTCGCGTGGGCCTACAAGAACGGCGCCAAGATGGCCGAAGACCTGGACTACGTGCCGCTGCCGGATTCGCTCACGCAGCAGATCGTCGCCGCCTGGGCCGGCATCAAGGACGGCGGCGGCAAGGCCGTCTACGCGGCGAAGTAGGACGACGCCCGCGGGACCGGACCGGGCGCCTGTGGCCCGGCCCGGCTCGCCCCCACCCATGAGCATGAACGCCTCCGCGCTGGACCTGCGGGACACCGGTGCCGAAGGTGGCAAAATGGCGCTCGTGCCTCCCACCAAGCCTCCGAAGCGAAGCGCCTCGACACTCGGCGACACGCTCTTCTTCAACCTGACGCGCGCCTTCGCGCTCATCGCCCTGGCGATGCTGCTCGGCATCATCGTCTCGCTCGTCTACGCGGCCTGGCCCTCGCTCGTGAAGTACGGCGCGGCCTTCGCCTGGACGCCCGACTGGAACCCGCCCGCGGAGAAGTTCGGCGCGCTGATCCCGATCTACGGCACGCTCGTCACCTCCGCCATCGCGCTCGTGATCGCCGTCCCGGTGAGCTTCGGCATCGCGCTCTTCCTCACCGAGCTCTCGCCCGCCTGGCTGCGGCGCCCGCTCGGCACGGCGATCGAGCTGCTCGCGGGCATCCCCTCGATCGTCTACGGGATGTGGGGCCTGCTCGTGTTCGCGCCGATGTTCTCGAAGATGCAGCCCTTCCTCTCGGCGACGCTGGGCAACCTGCCGGTCGTGGGCAAGCTCTTCGCCGGCCCGCCCATCGGCATCGGCCTGCTCTGCGCCGGCGTCATCCTCGCGATCATGGTGATCCCCTTCATCGCCTCGGTGATGCGCGACGTGTTCGAGGTGACCCCCGCGATGCTCAAGGAGTCGGCCTACGGGCTGGGCGCGACGACCTGGGAAGTCGTCTGGAACGTGGTGCTGCCCTACACGCGGGTGGGCGTCATCGGCGGGATCATGCTGGGGCTGGGCCGGGCGCTGGGCGAGACCATGGCCGTCACGTTCGTGATCGGCAACACGAACTTCCTCGACTCGGCCTCGCTCTTCGCGCCGGGCAACAGCATCACCTCGGCCCTCGCCAACGAGTTCGGCGAGGCGAGCCCGGGCCTGCACACGGCCGCGCTCATCGAGCTGGGCCTCATCCTCTTCGTCATCACCTTCGTCGTCCTGGCGTGCTCGAAGCTGCTGCTCATGCGCCTGGCGCGGGGCGAGGGAACGAAGTCGTGAGGGGCCGCGCATGAACCTGCACCAGCGGCGCTATCTCGTGAACCGGGTCGCGCTGGCCCTGTCGCTCTCGGCGATGGTCTTCGGCCTGTTCTGGCTGGCGTGGATCCTCTGGACGACGCTCGAGCTGGGCCTCTCGGGCCTGTCGCTCGGCCTCTTCACCCAGATGACGCCGCCGCCCGGCGCGAACGAGGGCGGGGGACTGGCGAACGCGATCGCGGGCAGCGCGCTGATGGTCGGCCTCGCCACGGCGATCGGCACGCCCGTGGGCATCCTCGCGGGCGTCTACCTCGCCGAGTACGGCCAGCGCACCTGGCTCGGCAACACCACCCGGTTCGTGAACGACGTCCTGCTCTCCGCCCCGTCCATCGTGATCGGCCTGTTCGTCTACGCGATCTACGTGGCGCCCATGGGCGGCTTCTCGGGGTGGGCGGGCGTCCTCTCGCTCGCCCTCATCGTGATCCCGGTCGTCGTGCGCACGACGGAGAACATGCTCCTGCTCGTCGCCAACAGCCTGCGCGAGGCGGTGTACGCCCTGGGCGCGCGCAAGTGGGAGGTGATCCTGAAGGTGACGATCCGGGCCTCCAAGGCCGGCATCCTCACCGGCATCCTGCTCGCCGTGGCCCGCATCGCGGGCGAGACGGCGCCGCTGCTCTTCACCTCGCTCTCCAACCAGTTCTGGAGCCTCGACCTGAACGAGCCGATGGCGAACCTGCCGGTCACCATCTTCAAGTTCGCGATGAGCCCCTTCACCGACTGGCAGAAGCTCGCCTGGGCGGGCGTCTTCCTGATCACCGCCGGCGTCCTCGCCATCAACATCGCCGCGCGCACCCTCTTCCGGAACAAGGGCTGAACCCGATGAACATCGCCGTCGATTCGCTCGCCGCCACGCAGCCCGGCACCGCGCTCGTGCCCGAGGTGTCCTTCCGGGACTTCAACTTCTTCTACGGGAAGTTCCACGCGCTCAAGGACGTGAACCTCGAGATCTACCGGCGCCAGGTGACCGCCTTCATCGGCCCGTCGGGCTGCGGCAAGTCGACGCTGCTGCGCACGATCAATCGCATGTACGACCTCTATCCCGAGCAGCGCGCGGAAGGCGAGCTCCTGCTCGGGGGGAAGAACGTCCTGGACAAGGACGTCGATGTCTACGACCTGCGGGCGAAGGTGGGCATGGTCTTCCAGAAGCCCACGCCCTTCCCGATGTCCATCTACGACAACATCGCCTTCGGGGTGCGGCTCCACGAGAGGCTCACCAAGGGCCTCATGGACGAGCGCGTCGAATGGGCGCTGCAGAAGGCGGCGCTGTGGGAGGAAGTGAAGGACAAGCTGCACCAGTCGGGCATGAGCCTGTCGGGCGGGCAGCAGCAGCGCCTGTGCATCGCGCGCGGCATCGCGGTGAAGCCGCAGGTGCTCCTGCTGGACGAGCCCACCTCCGCGCTCGACCCGATCTCCACCCTCAAGATCGAGGAGCTCATCGCCGACCTCGCCGACGAGTTCACGATCGTGATCGTCACGCACAACATGCAGCAGGCCGCGCGCGTGTCGGACTACACCGCCTACATGTACCTGGGCGACCTGGTGGAGTACGGCGTGACGGACAAGATCTTCCTGAAGCCCGACCGCAAGGAAACGGAAGACTACATCACCGGGCGCTTCGGCTAGCCCGGCCCGAGCCCGCCCAGGATGCAACCCGGGTCGACCTCGCCGCGCGGCTTCGGCGGCGAGGTGGGCGTCCCCGCCGAGATCCAGCCCACGAGCGTCTCGCCCGGCCCGCAGCTGGCCGCGATGATGGGCGGGTCGGCCGCGCGCGCGCCGGCGACCATCTTGCCCGCGTAGCCCATGAAGTGCAGCGCGGTGAGCGCGTTGCTGATCGCGCCGCCCACGCAGGTCCATTGCTCGTGCGGCGGGACCTCCGGGTGGTGCGGGTCGATGCGCGCGATCACCGCGATCACCACGGGAGCCTGCGTGGCCCGCTGGCGCTCCAGCGCGAGCGCCTCGCCCGTCTTGCCCTTGCGCCGGCCGTAGTCCTCGAACAGGTCCGCCAGGCGCTCGAGCGCCGGCCCGCGCAGGATGGCGAATCGGAAGGGGCGCAGCTTCTCGTGGTCGGGCGCGCGCAGCGCCGCGAGGCCCAGGCGCCAGAGGTCGTCGTCGGTGGGGCCCGGCGGGCCCAGGTGCTTCGCGCTCACGGAGTAGCGCTCGAGCAGCAGCTGCAGCGCGGCCTCGCCTGCGGCCGTGGCCCGCGGCCCGCTCATGCGCGTCCCGCCCCGGCCTCGTACCAGGCCCGGCTGCCGTTCACCGCCTTCACCACCACGAGCATCACGGGCACCTCGATGAGCACGCCCACCACCGTCGCGAGCGCCGCGCCCGAGTCCAGCCCGAAGAGCGTGATGGCCGCGGCGACCGCGAGCTCGAAGAAATTGCTCGCGCCGATGAGGCAGGACGGGCCGGCCACCTCGTGCGCGACGCCCAGGCGCCGGTTGAGCAGGTAGGCGAGGCCCGAATTGAGGAACACCTGCAGCAGGATCGGCACCGCGAGCAGCGCGATCACCAGCGGCTGGCGCACGATGGCCTCGCCCTGGAAACCGAAGAGCAGCACGAGCGTGGCGAGCAGGGCGGCGATGGACAGCGGCCCCAGGCGGGCGAGGGCGGCGCGGTAGGCGGCATCGCCCCGCGCGACGAGCCTTCGCCGCCAGAGCTGCGCGAGCGCCACCGGCAGGGCGACATACAGGATCACCGAGACGAAGAGCGTGTCCCACGGCACCGCGATGCTCGACAGCCCCAGCAGGAGCGCCACGATCGGGGCGAAGAGCACGATCATGATCGCGTCGTTCAGGGCCACCTGCGAGAGGGTGAAGTAGGGATTGCCGCGGCACAGCTCGCTCCAGACGAAGACCATCGCCGTGCACGGGGCCGCGGCGAGCAGGATGAGCCCGGCGACGTAGCTGTCGATCTGCGCGGCGGGCAGGTATGGCGCGAACAGGTGCCGCACGAAGATCCAGGCGAAGAGGGCCATCGAGAAGGGCTTCACCGCCCAGTTCACGAAGAGCGTGACGCCGATGCCGCGCGCGTGGGCCTTCACCTGGTGCAGGGCCCCGAAGTCGATCTTGAGCAGCATCGGCACGATCATCACCCAGATGAGCGCGCCCACCGGGAGGTTCACCTTCGCCACCTCGAGCGAACCGATGGCGGCGAAGGCGCCCGGGAAGAGCCGGCCAAGCAGCAGGCCCGCCACGATGCACAGCGCCACCCAGGCGCTCAGGTAGCGCTCGAAGAAGCCGATGGCGGGGGCCGGGGAAGCGGCGGGAATCGAGGCCACGGGCGGCTACTCGCGGCCGATGTCGCGCAGGCGCGAGGCGAGGGCGAGCCTGTCCAGGCTCGCGAGCGGCAGGCTCGCGAAAAGCTCGATCCGCCGGCGCAGCACCGTGTAGGCCGCGAGGAAGGCCCGGCGCTTGTCCTCGTCGCTGCCCTCCACGGCAGCCGGGTCCGGTATGCCCCAGTGGGCCGTGACGGGCTTGCCCGGCCACACGGGGCAAGCCTCGCCCGCCGCGTTGTCGCAGACGGTGAAGATGAAGTCGAGCGGGGGCGCGCCGGGCGCGGCGAACTCGTCCCAGTTCTTGCTGCGCAGGTCGGCCACCGGGTAGCCGTGCTTGCCGAGCAGTTCCAGCGCGAACGGGTTCACCCGGCCTGCCGGGTGGCTGCCCGCGCTGAAGGCCCGGAAGCGCGCGGGGTCGATCCGGTTGAGGATCGACTCGGCGAGGATCGAGCGCGCGGAATTGCCGGTGCAGAGGAACAGCGCGTGGAAGGGCCGTGCGCTCATGCGCGGCCCGGGCTGCAGCAGGAGCCCGGACGGCTGTCCGCGGGCGCC
>JBGAOO010000055.1:11610-16490 GCA_044221765.1 Usitatibacteraceae bacterium
TGTGGTAGGTCTCCCAGGCGATGCCCTGCGGATCCTGCAGCCAGTACTTGTCGCTCTTCGCGTAGCAGCACGAGGCGTTGCGCTGGTCCTGCACGGGCAGCTCGGCGGCATCCACCGCGGCGCGCAGGTCCGCGAGTTCCTCGTCGGAGTCGACCTGGATGCCCAGGTGGTTCACGCCCGCGGCCGAGCCGCGCTGCGAGATGGCGAAGTTCAGGCGCGGGTCCTCCACCATCCACTTGGCGTAGTCGGGCTTCACCACCGTGGGCTCGAGGCCGAACACGGACGAATAGAAGCGGATGCTCTCGTCGAGGTTCTTCACGCTGACGTGCACGTGGAAGCGTTTCATGGGGATTTTCCTTTCTCGAAGGGTGTCGAAGGGGGTTCGCAGCAGCGCAGCAGCGCCGTCTCCATCGTCGCGACGCATTCGCCGGGCATGCCCCGGCAGCAGTTCTCGGTGAGGAAGGCCATGAGCGAGGCCATCCGGTCCATGTCGACCGAATACAGGAGGAACCGGGATTCCGCGCGCGAGGTCACGAGGCCGGCGTTGGCCAGCTCCTTGAGGTGGAAGGAGAGCGTCGAGGGCGAGACGCCCAGCGCCTCGGCCACCTTCCCGGGCGTGGTGCCGCCCGGGCCGGCTTCCATGAGCAGGCGGAAGACGCCCAGCCGCGATTCGTGGGCGAGGGCGGCAAGGGAGGTGACGGCGTCCTTGGTTTGCATATTTCAAGAATTGTCGAAAGATGCAGGATTGTCAACCCCGTTGGTCAGGAAAGGCGTGTATCCGGCGCGTGACCGGCGCCGAAATTGACCCGAGATGGTGCGACGCGGTAAAATCCTGCGGTTTGAGGAGCGCGAATTGAGGCAGAAGCTCGTTGTCGGGAACTGGAAGCTGAATGGAAGCCTTCCCGCGAACGAAGCGCTCGTGCGCGAGATCCTCGGGGAAGTGTCGATCCAGCCTGGCCGCCTGCTTGCGGTTTGCGTGCCGGCTCCCTACCTGGCGCAGGTTCGCGGGCTCCTCGAGGGCACGCCGGTCGCGTGGGGCGGGCAGGATCTGAGCCGGTTCGAGAAGGGGGCATACACCGGGGAAGTCTCCGGCGCCATGCTGCGCGAGTTCGGGGCCACCCTCGTCCTCGTGGGCCACTCGGAACGGCGGTCGATCTTCGGCGAGTCGGACGAGGTCGTCGCGGCGAAGCACGCGGCGGCGCGCCGGGCCGGGCTGCGGCCCCTGCTTTGCCTGGGCGAGACGCTCGAGGAGCGCGAGCGCGGGGTGACGGAAGCGGTGCTGGCGCGCCAGCTCGATGCGGTGCTCGAGCAGGACGGCGCGGCGGCCCTGGAGGCAGGATTGGTGGCGTACGAGCCCGTGTGGGCGATCGGCACCGGCAGGACCGCCACGGCGGCGCAGGCTCAGCAGGCGCATGCCTTCCTGAGGGCGCGGGTGGCGGCGAAGGACCCGCAGGTCGCCGGCCGCTTGCCCATCCTCTACGGGGGCAGCGTGAAGGCGGCGAACGCGGCGGAATTGTTCGCGATGCCGGACGTCGATGGCGGGCTCATCGGCGGGGCGTCGCTGGTGGCTGGGGAGTTCGTGGCGATCTGGCGCGCAGCCGTCGCCGCAACCTGAGAAGGAAGAAGATGCATACCATCGTGACCATCCTCCATGTCCTCGCGGCCTCCGCGATCGTCGTGCTCGTGCTCCTGCAGCACGGCAAGGGCGCCGACATGGGCGCGGCGTTCGGCAGCGGCTCGGCGGGCAGCCTCTTCGGCTCCTCGGGCGCGGCCAACTTCCTGTCCCGCGCGACGGGCGCCCTGGCCGCCGTCTTCTTCGTGACGAGCCTGGGCCTCACCTTCTTCTCCGCCTCGACGCACAAGACGGGCGGGGTCACGCAGACGCTCGTCGTGCCGTCCGACGCGAAGAAATCCGATGTCCAGCCGGCCGTGCCCGCGCCCTCGGCGCCGGCGCCGTCGGGGGCTCCCGCCTCGAAGTCCGCGGAGATCCCGAAGTAGTCCTCGCAGTGCAGGTCCTCGCAGCACCGGCAGTACGAAACGCGGTCGTGGTGGAATTGGTAGACACGCTGTCTTGAGGGGGCAGTGCCGAAAGGCGTGAGAGTTCGAGTCTCTCCGACCGCACCAGCTTGAAACGAAGTCGCCGGGCTTCCGTTACCATCCGGCACGGGTCACGCGAATCCGATCAGGCGCCATGCTGGAAACCTACTTTCCCGTCCTGCTGTTCCTCCTCGTCGGATGCGCCGTCGGCGTCGGCGCCATCGTCGCGAGCGGCGCGCTCACGCGGATCACCGGCGCCCACCACCCGGACAGCGAGAAGCTCACCCCCTACGAGTGCGGGTTCGAGGCCTTCGAGGACGCGCGCATGAAGTTCGACGTGCGCTACTACCTGGTCGCCATCCTCTTCATCCTGTTCGACCTCGAGATCGCGTTCCTCTTCCCCTGGGCCATCGTGCTGCAGGAGATCGGCTGGTTCGGCTTCTTCGCGATGATGGTCTTCCTCGGCATCCTCGTGGTGGGCTTCGTCTACGAGTGGAAGAAGGGGGCGCTGGAGTGGGAATGACCCGATCGGCCCCCTCCGCGGAGGCACCATGGGCGCGCTGAAGGAAGGCGGCATCTCCGACCAGGGCTTCGTGCTCACCCAGGTGGACACGGTCCTCAACTGGGCGCGCACCAATTCCCTCTGGCCGATGACCTTCGGCCTGGCCTGCTGCGCCGTCGAGATGATGCACGCCGGCGCCTCCCGCTACGACCTGGACCGCTTCGGCATCGTCTTCCGCCCGAGCCCGCGCCAGTCCGACCTCATGATCGTCGCCGGCACCCTGTGCAACAAGATGGCCCCGGCCCTGCGCAAGGTGTACGACCAGATGGCCGAGCCGCGCTGGGTCCTGTCGATGGGCTCGTGCGCCAACGGCGGCGGCTACTACCACTACTCCTACTCCGTGGTGCGCGGCTGCGACCGCATCGTGCCGGTGGACGTGTACGTGCCCGGCTGCCCGCCCACCGCCGAGGCGCTCATCTACGGCCTGCTTCAGCTGCAGTCGAAGATCAAGCGCACGCAGAGAATCAGCCGCCGCTAGCGCCCATGACCGACATCCCCGAAACCGACGCCCTGCGGGAGGCGATCGCCGCGGCCCTGGGCGACAGGCTCGCCGGCAGCCGCACGGACCGCGGCGAGCTCACCATCGAGGTGAAGGCCGCCGACTACCTCGCGGCCGCGCGCACGCTCCAGTCGGACCCGTCGCTCGCCTTCACGATCCTCGTGGACCTGTGCGCGAACGACTACCAGGGCTTCGCGGACGGGGAGCGCGAGGGCCCGCGCTTCTGCGTGGTGCTGCACCTGCTCTCGATCCGGCACAACCGCCGCGTGCGCGTGAAGGTGCCGTGCCCCGACGATTCCTTCCCGTCGGTGGATTCCGTGATCGAGGCCTGGCCCTCGGCCAACTGGTACGAGCGCGAGGCCTTCGACCTCTTCGGCGTCGTCTTCCAGGGCCACCCGGACCTGCGCCGCATCCTCACCGACTACGGCTTCGTCGGGCACCCGTTCCGCAAGGACTTCCCGGTCTCCGGCCACGTCGAGATGCGCTACGACCCGCAGCAGCGGCGCGTGATCTACCAGCCGGTCTCCATCGAGCCGCGCGAGATCGTGCCGCGCGTGATCCGCGAGGACAGCTACGGGACGGGCAAGAACTAGCCATGGCTGAAATCAAGAACTACACGATGAACTTCGGGCCGCAGCATCCGGCGGCGCACGGGGTGCTGCGCCTGGTGCTCGAGCTCGACGGCGAGGTCGTGCAGCGCGCCGACCCGCACATCGGCCTGCTGCACCGCGGCAACGAGAAGCTCGCCGAGACGCGCACCTACCTGCAGAGCGTGCCGTACATGGACCGCCTCGACTACGTGTCGATGATGGCCAACGAGCACGCCTACGTGATGGCGATCGAGAAGCTGCTGGGCGTGCAGGTGCCGGAGCGCGCGCAGTACATCCGCGTGATGTTCGACGAGATCACGCGCATCCTGAACCACCTGCTGTGGATCGGCTCGCACGCGCTCGACGTGGGCGCGATGACGGTCTTCCTGTACGCCTTCCGCGAGCGCGAGGACCTCTTCGACATGTACGAGGCCGTCTCCGGCGCGCGCATGCACGCGGCCTACTACCGGCCCGGCGGCGTCTACCGCGACCTGCCCGCGCGCATGCCGCAGTACCAGTCGGACAACCGCCACTCCGGCGCCGAGATCGCGCGCCTGAACGGCAACCGCCAGGGCTCGCTGCTCGACTTCATCGAGGACTTCACCAACCGCTTCCCGGCGTACGTCGACGACTACGAGACGCTCCTCACGGAGAACCGCATCTGGAAGCAGCGCACGGTGGGCATCGGCGTGGTGAGCCCGGAGCGCGCCCAGGCCCTGGGCTTCACCGGGCCCATGCTGCGCGGCTCCGGCATCGCGTGGGACCTGAGGAAGGCCCAGCCCTACGAGGTCTACGCGAAGATGGACTTCGACATCCCCGTAGGCACCACCGGGGACTGCTACGACCGCTACCTGGTGCGCGTGCAGGAGATGCGCGAGTCCAACCGCATCATCCGCCAGTGCATCGCCTGGCTGCGCGAGAACCCCGGCCCGGTGATCGTGGACGACCACAAGGTCGCCCCGCCCTCGCGCGAGCAGATGAAGTCGTCGATGGAGGAGCTCATCCACCACTTCAAGCTCTTCACCGAGGGCATGCACGTCCCGCCGGGCGAGGTCTACGCCGCGGTCGAGCACCCGAAGGGCGAGTTCGGCATCTACCTGGTCTCCGACGGCGCCAACAAGCCCTGGCGGCTCAAGATCCGCGCCCCGGGCTTCCCGCACCTGGCGGCCATGGACGAGATCGTGCGCGGCCA
>JBGAOO010000056.1:0-17173 GCA_044221765.1 Usitatibacteraceae bacterium
CACGGCTACGGCATCCGCTACGACCACGGCATCTTCCGCCAGGCGATCCAGGACGGCTGGCAGGTGGAGCTGCCCGAGGACTGGCTCTCCTCCGGCAACCCGTGGGAGTTCGAGCGGCCCGAGGTCACCTATTCCATCGGCTTCGGCGGCACCGTGGAAGCCGTGCCCAACGCCGACGGCACCACGCGCTCGGTCTGGCGCCCGGCCGAGAGCGTGAAGGCCGTGGCCTACGACACGCCCATCGCCGGCTGGCGCGGCCAGCACGTGAACACGCTGCGCCTGTGGTCGGCGCGCGCGGCCGACCCGCTCTCGCTCGAGGACTTCAACCGGGGCGACCACGTGGGCGCCCTGGCCGACCGCGTGCGCCTGGAGGCGATCTCGCGCGTGCTCTACCCGAGCGACGCCACCCCCGCCGGCCACGAGCTGCGCCTGCGCCAGGAGATCTTCTTCGCCTCCGCCTCGCTCCAGGACCTGCTGCGGCGCCACAAGCAGCAGCACGGCGAGCTCTCCTCGCTCCCGGACCACGTGTCGATCCAGCTGAACGACACGCACCCGGCCATCGCGATCCCCGAGCTCATGCGCCTGCTGGTGGACGAGCACGGCATGCCCTGGGATTTCGCCTGGCGCATCGTGACGGCGGTGTTCAACTACACCAACCACACGCTGCTGCCCGAGGCGCTCGAGAAGTGGTCCGTGCCGCTCATGGAAGGCCTGCTGCCGCGGCACATGCAGATCATCTACCTCATCAACGCGCTGCACCTGGACAGCCTGCGCCAGGCCGGCCGCGGCGAGCCGGGCCTGCTCGCCACGCTCTCGCTCATCGAGGAGAACGGCGGCCGGCACGTGCGCATGGGCAACCTCGCCTTCCTGGGCGCGCGGCGCGTGAACGGCGTCTCCGCGCTGCACACCGAGCTCATGAAGGAGACGGTCTTCCGCGACTTCCACGCGACCTACCCCGAGAAGATCGTCAACAAGACCAACGGCATCACCTTCCGCCGCTGGCTCTTCCAGTCGAACCCCGGCCTCACGCAGCTCGTCACGGACGCGATCGGCCCGGCCTTCCTGGACGACCCGGCGCGCATCGCGGACCTGGCCCCCTTCGCCGCGGACGCGGCGCTGCGCGAGCGCTTCCGCGCCGCGCGCCGCGCGAACAAGGTGGCGCTCGCGCGCCTGGTGTCCGAGCGCCTGGGCGTGAGCCTGGACCCGGAGGCGCTCTTCGACGTGCAGATCAAGCGCATCCACGAGTACAAGCGCCAGCTGCTCAACCTGCTCGACACGATCGCGCTCTACAACGAGATGCGCGCGCACCCGGCCCGCGACTGGCAGCCCTGCGTGAAGATCTTCGCGGGCAAGGCCGCGGCCGGCTACCACCAGGCCAAGCTCGTCATCAAGCTCGCGAACGACATCGCGCGCGTGGTGAACAACGACCCGGCGCTGCGCGGCCTGCTCAAGGTGGTGTTCCTGCCCAACTACAACGTGAGCCTGGCCGAGTCGATCATCCCGGCCGCGGACCTCTCGGAGCAGATCTCGACCGCCGGCATGGAGGCCTCGGGCACGGGCAACATGAAGCTCTCGCTGAACGGCGCGCTCACCATCGGCACGCTCGACGGCGCCAACATCGAGATCCGCGAGCGGGTGGGCGCGGAGAACATCTTCATCTTCGGCCTCACCGCCGGGCAGGTGGGCGCCCGGCGCGCGCTCGGGATCGACGCGCAGGCCGACATCGCCGCCTCGCCCAAGCTCGCCGAGGTGCTCGCCGCGCTCGAGGACGGCGTCTTCTCGCCCGACGACCGGGGCCGCTACAAGCACCTGGTCGCCAACCTGCGCCACCACGACTTCTTCCTGGTGTGCGCGGATTTCGAGGCCTACCGCGAGGCGCAGGGCGGCGTGGCGGCGCTCTGGCGCGATCCGCAGGCGTGGTGGCGGCGCGCGGTGCTCAACACCGCGGGCATGGGCTGGTTCTCCTCCGACCGCACCATCCTCGACTACGCGCGCGAGATCTGGCGCGCCGAGCCGCGGCCGGCCTAGCGGAGCGAGAGGCGACATGATCCCGTCTGTTCCCTCGGGCACCATCGAGGCGATCGTGGCGGGCCGGCATGGCGACCCCTTCGGCGTGCTCGGCATGCACGAGGTGCAGGGCGCCCTGGTGCTGCGCGCCTTCGTCCCCGGCGCCGAGAAGGTGGAGGTCATCGCCCGCAAGGGCGGCAAGCGCCTGGCGACGCTCGAGCGCGCGCACCCGGCCGGCTTCTTCGAGGGCACGGTGGCCGCGCGCATCCCCTACCGCCTGCTCGCGCGGCGCGGCGACGACCACTGGCGCGTGGAGGACGCCTACGCCTACGGCCCGGTGCTCGGCGCCCTGGACGACTGGCTGCTGGGCGAGGGCACCCACACGCGGCTCTTCGACAGGCTGGGCGCGCACCCGATGCGCCACGAGGGCACGCTCGGGGTGCATTTCGCCGTGTGGGCGCCCAACGCGCAGCGCGTGTCCGTGGTGGGCGACTTCAACCAGTGGGACGGCCGGCGCCACGCGATGCGCCGGCGCGTGGACAACGGCGTGTGGGAGATCTTCGTGCCCGCCATCGCCGAGGGCACGCTGTACAAGTACGAGATCCTGGGCGAGGGCGGCCAGCTCCTGCCCCTCAAGGCGGACCCGGTGGGCTTCGCCGCGCAGCTGCGCCCGGCCAACGCCTCGATCGTGGCCGACACGAGCGCCTTCGCCTGGACCGACGACGCGTGGATGGCCGCGCGCGCCACGCGCGACCCGCGCCGCGCCCCGCTCGCGATCTACGAGGTGCACCTGGGCTCCTGGCGGCGCGGCGAGGACGGCCGCTGGCTCACGTGGGAGGAGCTCGCCGACGCGCTCGTGCCCTATTGCGCGGACCTGGGCTTCACGCACCTGGAGCTCATGCCGGTGAACGAGCACCCGCTGGACGCCTCGTGGGGCTACCAGCCCATCGGCCTCTTCGCCCCCACGGCCCGCTTCGGCCCGCCCGAGGGCTTCGCCCTCTTCGTGGACCGCTGCCACGCCGCGGGAATCGGCGTGATCCTCGACTGGGTGCCGGCCCATTTCCCGACCGACCCGCACGGCCTCGCGCAGTTCGACGGCACCGCCCTCTACGAGCACGCCGACCCGCGCCAGGGCTTCCATCCCGACTGGAACACGGCGGTGTTCAACTACGGCCGGCGCGAGGTCGCCAACTACCTGGTCGCGAACGCCCTCTTCTGGCTGGAGCGCTACCACGTCGACGGCCTGCGGGTGGACGCGGTCGCCTCGATGCTCTACCTGGACTACTCGCGCAAGGCGGGCGAGTGGCTGCCCAACGCGCGCGGGGGCAACGAGAACCTGGAGGCCGTGGCGTTCCTGCGCAAGCTGAACGAGACCGTCTACGCGCGGCACCCGGGGGCCATGACGATCGCCGAGGAATCCACGGCCTGGCCCGCGGTCTCGCAGCCGACCTACGCCGGGGGCCTGGGCTTCGGGTTCAAGTGGAACATGGGCTGGATGAACGACACCCTGGCCTACCTGAAGGAAGACCCGGTGCACCGCCGCTGGCACCACGACCGCATGACCTTCGGCCTCATGTACGCCTTCTCGGAGAACTTCGTGCTGCCCATCTCGCACGACGAGGTGGTGCACGGCAAGGGCACGCTCCTCGCGCGCGCGCCGGGGGACGCCTGGCAGAAGTTCGCGGGCCTGCGCGCCTACCTCGCGCTCATGTGGGCGCACCCCGGCAAGAAGCTCCTCTTCATGGGGCAGGAGTTCGCGCAGGGCACGGAGTGGGACGCCGACCGCGGGCTGGACTGGTCGCTGCTCGGCATCGGCGCGCACCGGGGCGTGCAATCGCTCGTGCGCGAGCTGAACCGCCTGTACCGCGCCCAGGGCGCGCTGCACGAGCGCGACTGCGAGCCCGAGGGCTTCGGCTGGCTGGTGGTGGACGACCGCGAGAACTCGGTGTTCGCCTGGCGCCGCCAGGGCGCGCCCGCGAGCGCCCCGGTGGTGGCCGTCGCGAACTTCACGCCCGTGCCCCGCGAGGGGTACCGGCTCGGGCTGCCGCGCGCCGGCCGCTGGCGCGAGATCCTGAACACCGACGCCGGCGCCTTCGGCGGCTCGAACCTGGGCAACGCCGGCGTCGTGCTCGCCGGGGCGATACCGGCGCACGGCTGCGCCGCCTCGGCCGAGCTCACCCTGCCGCCGCTCGCCACGCTCTGGCTCGTGCACGAGGGCGCCTGACACCGAAGGAACCGCCATGGACAAGCTGACCTACTCCTCTCCCCTCTCCCGCTCCGCGATGGCCTACGTGCTGGCCGGCGGGCGCGGCACGCGCCTCATGGAGCTCACGGACCGGCGCGCGAAGCCCGCCGTCTACTTCGGCGGCAAGTCGCGCATCGTCGACTTCGCGCTCTCGAACGCGATCAACTCCGGCATCCGCCGCCTGGCGGTGGCCACACAGTACAAGGCCCACAGCCTGATCCGCCACCTGCAGCGCGGCTGGAACTTCCTGCAGCCGGTGCGCAACGAGAGCTTCGACATCCTGCCCGCGAGCCAGCGCCTGGGCGGCAACGAGTGGTACGCGGGCACCGCGGACGCGGTGTTCCAGAACATCGACATCATCGACGGCTACGAGCCCGAGTACCTGGTGATCCTCGCCGGCGACCACATCTACAAGATGGACTACGAGCGCATGCTCGTGCAGCACGTGAACTCCGGCGCCGACGTGACGGTGGCCTGCCTGGAGGTGCCCGTGGGCGAGGCCTCGGGCTTCGGCGTGATGCACGTGGACGCCGAGGACCGCATCGTCTCCTTCGTCGAGAAGCCCGCGAAGCCGCCCGAGATGCCCGGCCGGCCCGGCTGGTCGCTCGCGAGCATGGGCATCTACGTGTTCCGGCGCGAGCTGCTGAACGAGCAGCTGCGCCGCGACGCCGCCGACCCGGCCTCCTCGCGCGACTTCGGCAAGGACATCATCCCCTGGATGGTGGCGAACATGAAGGCGGTGGCGCACCGCTTCACCGACTCGTGCGTGCGCTCGAGCGCGGAGACCGAGGCCTACTGGCGCGACGTGGGGACGGTGGACGCCTACTGGGAGGCGAACATCGACCTCACGGACGTGGTGCCGGAGCTGGACCTGTTCGACGCGAACTGGCCGATCTGGACCTACGCCGAGCTCACGCCCCCGGCCAAGTTCGTGCACGACGTGGAGGGCCGGCGCGGCATCGGCACCTCCTCGCTCGTCTCGGGCGGGTGCATCGTCTCGGGCTCCTCGGTGCACCGCTCGCTGCTCTTCACCAAGGTGCACGTGCACTCGTACTCGACCATCACGAACGCGGTGATCCTGCCGCACGTGGACATCGGGCGCCACGTGCGCCTGGCGAACGTGGTGATCGACGCCAACGTGAAGATCCCGGCCGGCCTGGTGGTCGGCGAGGACCCGGAGGAGGACGCCCGCCGCTTCCGCCGCACCGAGCGCGGCGTGTGCCTCATCACGCAGCCGATGCTCGACCGCCTCGCGAGAGCATGACCAGCCCGACCGTCCTGTCCGTCGCCGCCGAGGTCTTCCCGCTCATCAAGACCGGCGGCCTCGCCGACGTCACGGGCGCGCTGCCGCTCGCCCTGGCCGGCGAGGGCATCGCCGTGCGCACGCTCCTGCCCGGCTATCCGCGCGTGACCGACGCGCTCAAGGGCGCGCACGTGGCCCACGCCTACCGGGAGCTCTTCGGCGGCAAGGCGCTGTGCCTGCCGCGCGCTACGAGGGGCTGGACCTCGTCCTGGACGCGCCGCACCTGCTGCGCGGCCGGGCAATCCCTACGTGGGCGCCGACGGAAAGGAGTGGCCCGACAACGCGCAGCGCTTCGCCGCGCTCGCCCGCGTGGCCGCGGACGTGGGGCGCGGGGCCATCGCCTCGTACCGGCCCGACATCGTCCACGCGCACGACTGGCAGGCCGGCCTCGCGCCCGCCTACCTGCACTACGGCGACGGGCCGCGCCCGCGCACCGTGATGACGGTGCACAACCTCGCCTTCCAGGGCCAGTTCCCGAAGGAACTGCTCGCGGACCTGGGCCTGCCCCCGCACGCCTTCGCGATGGACGGCGTCGAGTACTACGGCTCCATCGGCTTCCTCAAGGGCGGGCTCGCCCTCGCCGACCGGATCACCACCGTCTCGCCGCGCTACGCGATGGAGATCCGCACGCCCGAGTTCGGCATGGGGCTCGACGGCCTGCTGCGCCAGCGCGCGGGCGTGCTCACCGGCATCCTGAACGGCATCGACACCGAGGAATGGGACCCCGCGGCCGACCCGTACCTCGCCTCGCCCTTCGAGGCGAAGCACCTGGCGCGACGCGCGGCCAACAAGCTCGCGCTGCGCGAGCGGCTGGGCCTCGCGGCCGACGAGAGCGCGCCGCTCTTCGGCGTGGTGAGCCGCCTGGCCTGGCAGAAGGGCATCGACGTGCTGCTCGCCTGCATCCCGGCCCTCGTCGCGCAGGGCGGGCAGCTCGCCGTGCTCGGCTCGGGCGAGCCCGACCTCGAGGCGGGCCTCGCCGCCGCGGCCGCCGCGCACCCCGGCCGCGTGGCCGTGGTCCTGGGCTTCGACGAATCCCTCGCGCACCAGGTGCAGGCGGGCGCCGACGCCCTGCTCGTCCCCTCGCGCTTCGAGCCCTGCGGCCTCACTCAGCTGTGCGCGCTGCGCTACGGCGCCATCCCCGTGGTCTCGCGCGTGGGCGGGCTCGCGGACACGGTGATCGACGCGAACGAGATGGCGCTCGCCGCCGACACGGGCAACGGCGTGCAGTTCTCGCCGGTGACGCCCGAATCCCTCGCGCTCGCGATCGAGCGCACGGCCGCGCTGTGGCGTGATCGCGCGACCTGGGCGAGGCTGCAGAAGCACGCGATGGCGAGCGACGTGAGCTGGCGCCGCCCGGCCGCGCAGTACGCCGCGCTCTACCGCGCCCTCGTGGCCGCCTGAGCCGTGGAGCGCCCGGACAGCGGCCTCCCCGGTCCGCTCGGGGTCACGCTGGCCGAGGGCGGCGCGAACGTGGCCGTCTTCTCGGCGCACGCCACGCGCATCGAGCTGTGCCTCTTCGACGCCGCCGGCGAGGTCGAGCGCGAACGCCTCGCGCTCCCCTCGCGAACGGGCGAGGTGTTCCACGGCTTCGTGCCGGGCCTCGCGAGCGGCCAGCGCTACGGCCTGCGCGCCCACGGCCCCTGGGCGCCGGAGGCGGGCCACCGCTTCGATCCCGCCAAGCTGCTCGTCGATCCCTACGCCCGCGCGCTCGACCGGCCTTTCACCCTGCATCCCTCGCACTTCAGCGTGGACGCCACGGGGGCGCGCAACGCCGACGACAGCGCGCCCCACACGCCCAAGGCCGTACTCCTGCCCGCGCCCGCCGCGGCCGCGCGCATCGCCCGCCCCGTGCCCTGGCCTGGCAGCGTCATCTACGAGTTGCACGTGCGCGGGTTCACGCGAACGCACCCGGCCATTCCCGGGGCGATCCGCGGCACCTGCGCCGCGCTCGCGCATCCGGCCGCGATCGCGCACCTGGTGCGCCTGGGCGTCACCACCGTCGAGCTGATGCCCGTGGCCGCGGCGATCGACGAGCGCCACCTGGGCCCGCTGGGACTCACCAACTACTGGGGATACAACCCGGTCGCGCTCCTCGTGCCCGACCCCCGCCTCGCCCCGGGCGGCCTCGCCGAGCTCGCCGCGTGCGTGGCGGCGCTGCACGAGGCCGGCCTCGAGGTGCTGCTCGACGTCGTGCTCAACCACACGGGCGAGGGCGACGAGTCGGGGCCGACGCTCTCGCTTCGCGGCCTGGACAACGCGACCTACTATCGCCTGCGCGCCGGCGACGCCTCGCGCTATGCCAACGATGCCGGGTGCGGCAACACGCTCGCGCTCGAGCGCGCCCCGGTGCGGCACCTGGCGATCGAGAGCCTGCGCCACTACGTGCGCGCCACGGGCATCGACGGCTTCCGATTCGACCTGGCCACGACGCTCGCGCGAGGCGAGGCGGGCTTCGACCCGGACGCGCCCATCCTGCAGGCGATCGGCGAGGACCCCGAGCTGCGCTCGCTCAAGCTCGTCGCCGAGCCCTGGGACCTCGGGCCGGGGGGCCATCGCCTGGGCGCGTTCCCGCCGGCGTGGGGCGAGTGGAACGACCGCTACCGCGACGCCGTGCGCCGCTTCTGGCGCGGCGATGCGGGTGCCGCCGGCGAGCTCGCCACGCGCCTGGCGGGGTCGAGCGACGTCTTCGCCCCGCGAGGGCGCCCGCCCTCGCGCTCGGTGAACTTCGTGTGCGCGCACGACGGCTTCACGCTGGCCGACCTGGTCTCCCACGCGCGCAAGCACAACGAGGCCAACGGCGAGGCGAACCGCGACGGCACGGACGACAACCTCTCCTGGAACCACGGCGTCGAGGGCGCGACGGCCGACGGGCGCATCCGCCTGGCGCGGGCCCGGGATGCGCGCGCGCTGCTCGCCACGCTCTTCCTCTCGCGAGGCACGCCGCTGCTGTCGCATGGCGACGAGCTCGGCCGCACGCAGCAGGGCAACAACAACGCCTACGCGCAGGACAACGCGCTCGCCTGGATCGACTGGCCGGGCGCCGACGATTCGCTCGTCGCGTTCGTCGCCGCCCTCGCCCGCCTGCGCCGCGAGCACCCGGCCCTCGGCGCCGACCATTGGCTCACCGGCGCGAGCCGCGACGCGAGCGGCCTGCCCGACGTTCAGTGGCGCCGGCCCGGGGGCGAGGCGCTGCAGCCCGACGATTGGGCCCACGCCCGGGCCTTCGCGCTCGCGCTGCACGAGCCGGACCCGGCCTTCGGTCCCGGCGATCGCCTGGCCGTCGCCTTCAACGCGACCCCGGACGAGGTCCCCTTCCGCTGGCCCGAGCCGCGCGACGGGTGCCGCTGGCGCGTGGCCGTCGATTCCGCGCACGCCTCGCCCGTCGCGGAAGTGGTGCCCGACTCCGGCGAGCGGACCGTCGCCGCCCGCTCGGTCGTGGTGCTGGTCGAGGAGGCGCACGCCGACGCGCCCCGGCGCTCCACGCGCGATCCCGTCGTGCTCGCTCGCCTGGCCGAGGCGGCCGGCATCGCGCCGGATTGGCGCGATGTCACCGGCCGCGTGCACCCGGTGAGCGAGCAGACGCGCCTCGCCGTGCTCGCGGGCCTGGGGCTGGAGGCGCGCACCACGAGCCAGGCGCGGGAGCGCCTGCACGAGCTCGCGCAGCGCCGGGAGGCGCGCCGCCTGCCCCGCACGCTCGTCGTGCGCGAGGGCGAGCCGGTGCGCGTGCCCGTCGCGCTCGGCGGCCTGGACCCGGCACGCACGCAGCTTCGCCTGGAACGCGAGGACGGATCGGCGCACGTGCAGGCCTTCCACGCCGACGAGTTATCGCGCGAATCGATCGCCGCCGCCGACGGCCGCCCGGTCGCGCGCGCCTTCGCGGTGCTGCCGCCGCAGCCCGCGGGCTATCACCGTGTCGTCCTGGAAGATGCGCCCGGGTCCGCCTGCCGGCTCGTCGTCGTGCCCGCCCGCTGCCACCTGCCCGAGGCCCTGCGCGGTGGCGGGCGGCGCAAGGGCCTCGCCACGCACCTGTACGCGCTTCGCCGCCCGGGCGACGAGGGCATCGGCGATTTCACCGCGCTCGCGATGGCGGCGCGCGCCACCGCGAAGGCCGGCGGCGCGCTCGTCGGGATCAATCCGCTGCACGCGCTCTTCGGCACGCAGCGCGAGCGGGCGAGCCCCTACCACCCGTCGGACCGGCGCTTCCTCGATCCCATCTACCTCGACGTCGCTCGCGTCGCCGCGCTCGCGCCGATGGCCGGCGCGCGCCGCGTGCTCGGCGAACGGGCGGCGGACTTCGCGACGCTCGCCGCGCGCGGCCACGTGGACCATCCCGGCGTGTGGGCCGCCAAGCGAGCGGTGCTCGAGGCCGCCTTCGCCGACATCGAGTACCTGCCGGCGGCCGACCGGCTGGCCGGGGACCTCGCCGCCTTCGCCGCGGCGGGGGGCGCGCCGCTGCGCGCCTTCGCGACCTTCGAGGCGATCAGCCAGTTCCATCCGCAGTCGCCCTGGGCGCACTGGCCCGAGGCGCTGCGCGATCCCGGCAGCCAGGCGGTCGCGCTCTTCGCGCGCAGCCGAGCGCGCGAGGTGCGCTTCGCGATGTTCCTGCAATGGCTCGCGGACCGGCAATTGCGCGAGGCGGCCGACAGCGCGCGCGCCGACGGCCTGGAGATCGGCTTCTACCGCGACCTCGCGGTGGGCGCCGCGCCCGACGGCGCGGAAGCGTGGTCGATGCAGTCCTCGCTCGCGAAGGGCCTGTCGGTGGGCGCCCCGCCCGATCCCTTCTGTGCCGAAGGACAAGTCTGGAACCTGCCGCCGCCGATGCCCGAGGCGATGCACGAGGAGGGCTTCGAGCCCTTCCGCACGCTCGTCGCGGCCAACGCGCGCCACGCGGGGGCGCTTCGCATCGACCACGTGATGGGCCTCGCGCGGCTCTTCTGCGTGCCCGACGGCGCGACGGGCATGGAGGGCGCGTACGTGCGCTATCCGTTCGAGGACCTGCTCGGCGTGCTCGCGCTCGAGAGCGTGCGCGCGCGGTGCCTCATCGTCGGCGAGGACCTGGGGACCGTGCCCGAGGGCTTCCGCGAGCGGATGGACGCCGCGGACGTGCTCTCCTACCGCGTGCTCTGGTTCGAGCGCGACGGGCTCGACTTCCGCCCGCCCGCGCACTACCCCGCGAAGGCGGCGGCGTGCGTGTCCACCCACGACCTGCCCACCATCGCGGGCTGGTGGCAGGGCGCCGACCTCGACGAGCGCGAGTCGCTGGGCCTTCTCGCCGGCGAAGGCGCCGTGGCCGCGCGCCGGGAACGCGAGGCCGACCGCGCGGCGCTGTGTCGCGCGCTCGGCCGCGAGGCCTCGGGCGAGGCGCCCACGCAGGCCCTGCACGCCTTCATCGCCGACTCGCCCTGCGCGCTCGTCCTGCTGCAAGCCGACGACCTCGCGGGCGAGACCGAGGCGCTCAACGTGCCGGGCACCGACCGCGAGCGGCCCAACTGGCGCCGGCGCCAGCACGTGGACGCGGACGGCTCTGGGACGGAGCGGGAAACGCGAAAGGCCAGGACGGGGACGCTGCCCCTTGAAGGGCAGCGTCCCCTTGTTCACCGGCTCACCTTTCCGGCCGGAAGGTCTTCAGCGCCTCGATGACGCGCAGGAGCACCGGTTCCCAGGCCCCGCGCATCCTGGCGGAACAGGCGCATCGAGGGATACCAGGGCGTCGTCTCGCCCTCGAGGCGCCAGCGCCAGTCGGGGCTGTAGGGCAGCAGCGTCCAGACCGGCTTGCCCATCGCGCCCGTCAGGTGCGCCACCGCGGTGTCCACGGTGATCACCAGGTCCAGTTGCGAGACGATCGCCGCCGTGTCCTCCCAGTCGGCGATGAGCGGGCCGGCATCGAGCACGGGCCGCGAGAGGTCCGGCAGCGGCGCCTCCACCTGCAGGTTCACGAAGCCGGCCGGGCCCTCCAGCAGCACCTTGGCGAGGGGCGGCGACAGCGAGCGGTTGCGGTCGTTGGCGTGCCGGTTGCTGCCGCGCCAGGCGAAGCCCACGCGCGGGCCGGCGAGCGCGTGGATCCGCTCCGCCCAGGCCGCCACCCGCTCGGGCAACGGCCGCACGTAGGGCGCGCGCCAATGCGCCTCGCCCGTCGAGCGAAGGCGCAGCGCGCCGCAATCCAGGATCGGCGCGTGGAAGTCGTGCGTCGGCCTTTCCGCGAGCGTGGTGAGGGCCCGGCGCACGCCCGGCATGCGCTGCATGAGCGTGAGCAGCGGCGCGTGGCAGAAGACGTCGATCGTCGCGCCCTCCTCGGCCAGCCCGGCCAGGAAGCGGGCGAACTGGATCGTGTCCCCCTGCCCCTGCTCCGCGTGCACGAGCAGGCTGCGGCCCGCGAGGGGCTCGCCGCGCCAGCGCGGCATGCCGAAGGGATGGTTCGCGTAGTCGGCATAGCCCGGCCGCTTCGTGCGCCACTCGTACTCGGCCCAGCCGTTGGCGTAGTCGCCCTCGAGCAGCAGCGCGAGGCCCAGGTTGAAGTGCGCCTCCGGGAACGCGGGGGCGAGCTCGATCGCGCGCCGGAAGGCCGCCTTGGCGGCGGGCAGGTCGCGTGCGTCCTGCGCGAGGAGTCCCTCGAGGTTCCACGCGTCCGCCAGGGGCCGGGCCTCGCGCAGCGCGGGCGCGAGCGCCTCGCGCGCGGCCTGCCCCTGGCCGCCTTCGCGCAGCCGGATCACCTGCGCGAGCACCGGCGGGGGGGCGAGGCTGCCGTGGCACTCCTTGTAGCGCCGCCCGCTGCCGCAGGGGCAGGGATCGAGGCGCCGGGCGGTGGCGAAGGGATTCATGTCGCGACGGGCACGAGAGGCGAAGGGCTCGGTCGCGAAAATTCTAGCATCGCGCCAGGGGCGCGCCCCGCATGAGGTAAGCTTCGCCTTCCCCCACCCAGCGCGCCCGCCGAGCCGTTCCCGCCGCGGCCGCCCGATCCGAAGTGCCGCTCGTCCAGTTCTCCGACGTCTGTCTCGCCTACGGCCATTGGCCGCTCCTCGACCATGTGGACCTGGTGATCGAGCCGGGCGAGCACGTCGGCCTGATCGGCCGCAACGGCACCGGCAAGTCGAGCCTGCTGCGCCTGCTGGAGGGGCTCGCCCCGCCGGACGACGGCACCGTGTGGGTCGCCCCGGGCCTCGCGCTCGCGAGCGTGCCGCAGGAGCCCGCGTTTCCCGCCGGGCTCACCGTCTTCGAGGCCGTGGCGGAGGGCCTGGGCGCGGCCCGGCAACTGCTCGTGGACTACCACGCGGCCGCGCACGACCTCGCCTCGCCGCCGCCGGGCGCCTCGGAGGAGGCGCTCCTCGCGCACATGCAGCACGCGCAGGAGGCGCTGGAGGCGGCCAACGGCTGGACGCTGCAGCACCGCGTGGAGGCGACGCTCACCCGGCTCGCCCTGCCCGAGGACGCCCTGGTGGCCGAGCTCTCGGGCGGCCTCAAGAAGCGCGTGGCCCTCGCGCGCGCGCTCGTGAGCGAGCCCGGGCTGCTCCTGCTGGACGAGCCGACCAACCACCTGGACATCGGCGCCATCGAGTGGCTCGAGGAGGCGCTCATCGGCTTCCCGGGCGCGATCCTCTTCGTCACCCACGACCGGCGCTTCCTCGACCGCGTGGCCACGCGCATCGTCGAGCTCGACCGCGGGCGCCTGGGCGACTTCCCCGGCAACTTCACCGCCTACGAGGCGAAGAAGGCGGAGCTGCTCGCCGTCGAGGAAGTGCGCAACCGCAAGTTCGACAAGGTGCTCGCCCAGGAGGAGGTGTGGATCCGCAAGGGCGTGGAGGCGAGGCGCACGCGCAACGAAGGCCGCGTGCGGCGCCTGGAGGCGCTGCGCCAGGAGCGCGCCGCGCGCCGCGACCGGATGGGCAAGGTCGACCTGCAGCTCTCCGCCGGCGAGCGCACCGGGCGCCTGGTCGCCGAGCTCGAGCACGTGTCCAAGCGCTTCGGCGACAAGCGCGTGGTCGAGGATTTCTCCTGCCGCGTGATGCGCGGCGACCGCATCGGCCTCATGGGGCCCAACGGCTGCGGCAAGAGCACGCTGCTCAAGCTGATCCTGGGCGAGCTCGCGCCGGAGGCCGGCACGGTGCGCCTGGGCAGCAAGGTCGCCCCGGCCTACTTCGACCAGTTCCGCGCCGCGCTCGACGACGAGGCGACGCTCGCGGACACCATCTCGCCGGGCAGCGACTTCGTGGAGATCGACGGCGCGCGCAAGCACATCATCAGCTACCTGGCCGACTTCCTCTTCCCGCCCGAGCGCGCCGGCGCGCTGGTGAAGTCGCTCTCCGGCGGCGAGCGGAACCGCCTGCTGCTCGCGCGCCTGTTCAGCCGCCCGGCCAACGTGCTGGTGCTCGACGAGCCGACCAACGACCTGGACATCGAGACGCTCGAGCTGCTCGAGGCGCTGCTGCTCGAGTACCCGGGCACGCTCTTCCTGGTGAGCCACGACCGCGCCTTCCTGGACAACGTCGTCACGCAGACCATCGCCTTCGAGGGCGAGGGGCGGTGGAAGGAATACGTGGGCGGCTACACGGACTGGCAGCGCATGCGCACGCGCCCGGCGCGGGAGGAAGGCGCCCGCAAGCCGCCGCCGAAGGAGGAAGCGCCCGCGGCGCCCCGGGCCGCGCGCAAGGCGAGGCTGAGCCCCTGGGAGGCGAAGGAACTCGAGGCGCTGCCCGCGAAGCTCGAGGCCCTGGAGCGCGAGCAGGCCGCGCTCGCCGCCCGGCTCGCGGACCCGGCGCTCTACCAGGAGAAGAACGCGGACGTCGAGGCGATCAACGCGCGCCACGGCGCCATCGACGCCGAGCTGACCGCGCTGCTCGCGCGCTGGGAGGCGCTCGAGGCGAAACGCTGAATCCGCCCTATGCGCCGGCGCCGGGCCCGGCGTAACATCGGCGCCCATCGATTCGCGCGAGACCGGCATGGCGACACGAACCAAGACGAGGAGGGCCGACGCGGACCTGGAGCCGCTGCCCGAGGGCGAGGACATCGCCGCCGCCACGCCCCGGCGCGGATGGACGCCCGAGAAGCTCAAGGGCTTCCTCGTGAAGCGCTTCTACACGCGCTTCCACATGTCCCTCATCCTGATGAGCTGCGGCCTGATGGGCATGCTCTCGAGCTGGGCGCTGCTGCACGCGGGCGTGCAGTCCATGCTCGTGCGCTACCCGATCGTGATCTGCGTGGCCTACCTCACCTTCCTCACCGGCGTCTGGGCGTGGCTGCGCTACGTCGGCGTCGAACGCGGCGAAGGCGGCCAGCGCTCGTCGATGGACGGCGGCCTGGACCTGGGCAACCTCGTCCCGTCCGGCCGCGGGGGCTCGGGCGGCCTGGGCGTGCCGCGCGGCGGGGGAGGCAGCTTCGACGGCGGCGGCGCGAGCGCCTCCTGGGCGCAGGCCGAGGGCGCCGGCGCGGCCAACCTGCAGACGGGCGCCTTCGCGGCCGTGTCCGAGCCCGGCCCGGGCGCGGCGTCCGGCGGCGGTACGAGCGGCAGCGGCAGCAGCAGCCCGTTCTCCGGCATCGACTTCGACCTGGGTGGCGACGGGGAGGGACTGGTGCTCGTGATCCTCGCGATCGCCCTCATCGCCGCGATCTTCGCGGCGAGCGGCTACCTCATCTGGTTCGCGCCGGACATCCTGGGCGAGGCGGCCTTCGGCGCGGTCCTCGCCGGGGGCCTCACGCGGCGCTCGCGCAACCAGGACGCGCTCGGCTGGGTCTCGGGCGTGGTGAAGAAGACCTGGTGGCCCTTCGCCCTGGTGCTCGTGCTCGCGACGGGCTTCGCGTACTGGGCCGGCAAGCACTATCCGGGCGCGCACACGTTCCGGGAGGCGCTGGACCAGGTGCTCGTGCCGCAGCAGCCTCGATAGCGCCGCGCCTTCAGGCGCGGTGCATGATCGCGAGGGCCGCCTGGTTGCGCAGCGTGCGCAGCAGGTTCAGTTCCTCCGGCGCGTAGCGCAGCCGCTCGGGGCCGTCCGCGTCGGCATAGATGAGCGCGACCACGCGCTTCTTCACCGAGACCGGGAAGAGCACCAGGCCATGGGCGGCGATCGCCTTCACGTACCAGTCGGGCACGTGGCGGCGGATGTTCTCCGCGCCGCGGTCCTCGATGCAGATGTCCACGCCCTGGCCGATGGCGGCGAAGAAGACGTCGCGCGTGGCGCCCAGCGGGATCGAGAAGCCCTCGGCGAGCAGGCGCTCGACGTCCGCGCCGAAGCCGTAGCGCGCGCGCAGCAGGCTGCGCCCGTTGTCGCGCACGAAGAGCAGCACGCGCTTGAAGCCGATGCCGCGATAGATCGTCTCGAGGATCATGGGCAGCACGTCGTTCAGGCGGTAATCGGAGACGAGCGTGTCGGTGATGTCCTGCACGCCCGCGGAGAGCACGCGCCGGCGCCTCTCGCCTTCGCCGGCTCCCGGAATGCCGGCCGGGCCGGGTCCGGGCGCCTCCTCCACCAGCGTGTGCTCGACCAGGGTCCGGTCCGCGAGCGTGTCGTCGTCCGTCGCGCCTTCGGCCGGGACGGCCACGGGCCGCTCGGGCGCGCCGCCCCACTCGCGCGCGTTGGCCACGAGGGTGCTCGAGGCCACGCCCGAGCCCACGAAGTCCGCGTCGTTCGCGAGCGTCTGCACGGAATCTCGCACGAGCGAGCGCAGGCCCGCCTCCGAGACGGGCAGCGCGCCGCCGAAGCTCGCGGCCACCTGGCGGATCCCGGCCAGGCGCCGGTCCTCGCGCGGGTCGCGCGCGAGGGCCGTGAGGCGCGAGGAGAAATCGGCGATGGCGCGCAGCTTGTCGCGGTCGAAGGCCTCGCGGCTCGCGAGCGGGTCGTCCAGCGGCCGCATGCTGCGCACGATCATGTCCGGCAGGTTCCATTCGCGCGCCACGCCCTGGCCCAGGTCGGCGTAGCTCACGCCCAGCACCTGCAGCGCGGCAGTCTCGGGGGCGATCGACTTCGACTGCGCCAGCCGGGCGATGGCCTCGGCCTCCTCGTGCAGGTAGAAGCCCACGAGCAGGCGGCCCAGGTGGTGGAACATGGCGCAGATGAAGGCCTCTTCCGCGTCGCTGATGCGGCCCTTCTCCACCAGCTGCGCGGCGATGACCCCGCTCAGGTAGGCGGCGGCGACCTCGTCCTTCAGGTGGGCCGCCTGCGCCTTGTCCTGCAGGTGCTCGAAGAGCACCAGCGAAAGCGCGGTGTTGCGGATGCGCGTGAAGCCCAGGATCGCCACGGCCCGGGAGATGGTGCTCACCGAGCCGCCGAACTGCTGGTAGTAGGCGGCGTTCACGACCTTGAGCAGCTTGCCGGTGAGGGAGACGTCGCGCAGGATCGAGTTGCACAGCACGCTCGTGTGCTCGTCCT
This sequence comes from Usitatibacteraceae bacterium, assembly GCA_044221765.1. Classification (GTDB taxonomy): domain Bacteria; phylum Pseudomonadota; class Gammaproteobacteria; order Burkholderiales; family Usitatibacteraceae; genus FEB-7. The sequence goes on from JBGAOO010000056.1 coordinate 16,913, forward strand.
CGGCGCTCACCACCTGGTTGATCGAGCTGATGGTGGAGGACAGCGCGGGCAGGTCGCTCTTGTGGCGCATGCGCCGCAGCAGGAACTCCACCGCGGCCTTGCGCCCGCCCGCGGCCTCGCCCCCACCCGCGGCCTCGCCCCCGGGCGCGGCGCCGGCCTCGAGCCAGTCGCGAAGCGCCTCGATCATCGCCGCGCAGTCCGGATAGCGCTCGTCGGGGCGGCGCGCCGTCGCGGTCGCCACGATGCTGTCGAGCTTCTCGG